>NZ_AP018689.1:0-311830 GCF_002157735.2 Vibrio aphrogenes | reverse complement strand
CCACTGACAGTCACTTGAGAATCATCGCCAGAGCCAGAAGTCCCTAATTGTAAGTCTTGAACACCAAAAGCTTCTCCTAGCTGTCCGACTAAGCGACCACTTTTGGCTAAGCTCAAACCAATTAAAGCCGTAGTCATGGCGCTACCGGTTGAACCATCTTCCACACCGCGACCACGCAATAAGTAAGATAATGCATTGGTTTGCGACATCGCAGGCTCAGAGAAAATCGTCACTTCTGGCGCATCCGCAGGTCCCGTCACTTGAATCCCTGCGATAACATCATCTTCGGTATTATCAGGGTTACGAACCGCTTTAATCGCCAAATAAGGCTGATCCGCAGGGCCATTCATTAAGATTTTCCCTTCTTGAATAATCAAATCCTGACCAAACGATTGGTAATACCCTTTTTCAATGCGAATTTCGCCAAGAATGAACGGACCTCGATCTTTTTGAGAGACTTTTAAGCTACCTTCTAAGTTACCTTTCAAGCCAAAAGCCGACAAACTGACATCATCACCAATATGGATCATCACATCACTTTCTATCGCCATCGGCAAACCGGTGTCTTGTTCGACAGGTTCTAAGTCGTGATCTAATAACACTTCATCTTTCGAGACACTGATGGCACTTTCTGGCAAATCTTCAACTAAAATCCGCCCCCAAGGAATATCAATATTACCGGTAATTTTCGCCACTTGAGGAGTGAGAGAAATGGTTAAATCCGGCTTGACCTTGAGCATTACCATTGGTGGGACTTCGGCTTTTAATTCATCGCCAAACACCCGTAAATTGGCATTCCATTGCGAGATTTGCGCCCAATTAGCCTCTCCTTGCAAATGCAAATCACCATCGGCCGTATTCAATAAACTGGTTAAGCGCGCTGAGTAACCATTAAATTGGGTTTTGACATCGCCTTGATGCACATCCACTGGAAACATTTGTCCTTCCGCTTGAATGCCATCAATATCAAAATTGCCTTGCACTTGTGGGTGTAAAATCGGTCCCTTGAACGACAATTGTGAATTAATTTGCGCATTTAAATCGTTTTGCTGCCCAAGTATCGGACGTAAGAACCCCAAATGGATCCCTTTAATGCTATTGCTACCATCAATCGACATAGTTTGCGCCGACACATTGGCAATGCTGGCTTGACCTTCTATTTGCCCATTAGCGGTTAAGGCAAGTAACCAATTCATATCCAGCTTATTGTGCTGTAACACCGCTGATAAGCTGATCTTGTCCCATGGAATAGCCAACGGAGTATCAAGCTTTTGTGTCACCTTCCCCGCCGGAATATCCACATTGAGGGTAAGCTGAGGCGGCATATTATTAGCCCATTTGAACCAAGCATCAGCATTTAATTGCCCTTCTAACCTTGTTTCTGGCGGTAAAAATGCTTTCAAGCCCATAAAAGGAAATTGTTGAATCGATACACTGGCTTCGCCTGAATCACCGGCCGATAAATCCTTATCCAAACAGATTTTTGCCGGTAAGTTTTGCCAGCAATGCGCTTGGATATCAGCTTGTTGTGACGCTACGCCATAATGAATCTGAACCGGGTGATTGATTTGCCAAACCGGATCATTTTGTGCCGGTGTATTCGGTTCTAAAATAGTGATGCGCGCCGACTGTAATTGCCCTTGCCACTCAGGTTTTTTATCCGGTGATGTCACTCCACCTTGGATAGACCATTGAGTAGCGATTAAATCAGTTAAGGCATCTAGAGTCAGCGTGTGGGATTGTTGATCCCCTTGAAAATTCACGTTGAGATTTTTTAATTGATTTTCTTGATAAAAACCATCTTCTGCAATTAAACGGATATTGCCACTAGGCGCTGGCAAGGGAGCAACTTGCCCTTGCAGTGACAAAGAACGTAAGCGCGCTTCCCCTTGTTGCCAGTCGATCGCATTGGCGGTTAAATCGGCCACAATCGACGGCGCGTTTTGTTGGCCAGTTAATTGTAGATCACCGCTGATCTGTCCAGCTAAATTGGGGATCGTGTCCGACAACTTGGCCAAATTAACCGCGATATTCATATCCCAATCTTGATCTAATTTACCTTTTATTTTCAGAGCATTATTGGCATGAGAAAGTTTTAGCCCCGGGGTTTTGACTCGGTATTGCCCCTTACCGTTCAAGTCACTAGCACTTAGCCTTCCTTGCAATAACAAAGGGTAATTCCGTAATTGACCTTCGATGGCTAAACTAGGGAAATTCACGCGCCATCCTCCTTGCGAGGTTAAACGCCCGGTATTAATAAGGCTCCCATTCAACACCCCTTCAGCTTCCGGCCATTGTAGCCCAGGCTGAATATTGGTTAAGCCTAATGTTGCCTTCCAATTCAAAGGCTCAGCCCAGTTTATCATGGCTTGACCTGAAAGATTTCCACCTAAGGTATCAATGGATAATTTTTCAAAATCCATTTGTTGTAAGTTTCCTTGAGCGGCCAATCCAACCTCCGTTTGGGGAATATCTTGGCCTGATAATTGAGATTCTAATTCAAAATGATATTGCTCTAATGACCCCTTACCTTCTAAATACTCAATCGCTATTTGATATTGCGAATCGCCTTTAAATGGCCATTGTGCTTGCGCATTTCGCAAACTTAAATTGAAAGGCAGTGTCGCTTTTAAGGGCTGAATATGAGCATTAATATCTGCTTCTATCCCACCATTTAGTTGACTATTAAGCTGTAAATCGGCCGCACTGCCACTGGCTTTCAACTGTATTGTTTGACCAGAATAGTCCTGCATTTTCACAGCCGCTGTAGCGTTAAGCTCTAAAGGATACTGGCCTGATAATGTCACCTCGCTATCGAGTTTGAGATCCACTTGTGGCATATCCAATTGCAAATTCGACAATTTAATTTGGCTGCCCACAGCACGGCCTTGAAAACCGAGATGGTTTACCGTTAGCGGGGACGCCTGTTGCAAAACAAAATCTCTCACGTCAAATTGCTCTACCCGTAACCCTATTGGCAAACTAATGGTCGGCAATTGAATATCTGGCTGTTGAGCTAATGGGATGTTGTTATGAGGCTCTGGCTGGCGAGCACTTGAATCCTCTTCAGGTAAAGACAAGCGGATACTTTGCCACTGAGTTGGCCGTAAAGTTAAGGTTCGCCCTTGCAAGTACAAGCCAGTTGAAAAATGCTGCCACGCGATGTTGTAGCCTAACGCATCCACTTGAATATCATTCAGTTTCAGGTGAGTTAACGAAATCGGAATCGGAACGAAAATAGCTGGCATTGACGACTCATCATCCTCTGCAACAGCTTGGGCATCACTCTCCGGCAAATGCGGCATGTCCAATTTAAACCCATCGACCGATACCGTATCGATACAAATAGATTGCTTAAATAAACAATTGATTGAAGTGGAAAAATCCAAGTGTTTTAATTGTGCATTCACGCCCAAATCGGGGTCTTGATAACTGACATTATGCAGACTGAAGGCGGGTAACACACTGCCTTGCGTTGACTCTATGGTCAACTGTGGTACCAACTTTTGCACCACCCACAAGCCACTTTGCAGCCCAACATTAGTAAACAGCAATACCACCAGCAATAAGATGGCAACCAACACCGTGGTAGGAATGACTAATATAATCCCTAACAGCCACTTTAATAAGCGCTTCATTATAATTCTGGCCCCAAGGTAAAGTGGATTTTAAACTCATCGCCTTCGTCAGCATCAAGGCCATACGCAAAATCTAAACGCACCGGCCCAACTGGCGATGCCCAGCGAATGCCCAAGCCTACCCCTCGTTTCCAATCGGGTGTATCCGTCCAAGAATCACCGACATCCAAAAAGGCCGCGCCCCACCAGTTGCCAGTGACACGATATTGGTATTCGATACTACTGGTGGCCATGTACGCACCACCTTCTAATTCACCATCATCATCTTTAGGTGAAATTTCTTCATAACCGTAACCACGTAATGAGTTGATCCCGCCGACAAAGAAACGCAATGATGGTGGCACTTCCGACCAATCATCGGCAAACGAGCCTCCAGCATCTAAACGTGTCAAAAAGCGATGATTACGGCCAATACCACGAATCCAACCAGTATGACCAACCAGACGAATCAAACGAGTATCAGACAATAATGCCGGATCACCGTATTCAATGTTGATACTTTGCTTATCTCCCCACATCGGCATCGTACTGCCTCGTGAGCGCACCCGTGAAAACGTCACTCCCGGTAATACGTATAAAGAATGCCCTGATTCTGAGGCTTGAATATAGTCTTCATATAATAGGCGTAAATAAATGGTTCGATGCCAACCTTTGTCATACAGCCAATGGCGTTCAAAAGACAAGTTTTGCTCTTGGCTATCGGTATCGTTATCGTTTTCATCTTTAAAACCGTATTGCACTAAATAGTAATTTCGCAATACATCTTCCAATGGGATTTTGTAGTTTGCGGTTATGGTCTTTTCTGGATCCGATAACATCAAACTCGCTCCAACACTATGCCCATATTGGTTTAGCCATGGTTTTTTCCACGATAATTTACCGCGTGGACCAACATCGGTAGAGTAACCTAAACCCGTCTCAATTTGGTTGCGGGTTTGCGGAGACAGCCGCACTGTCATCGGTAACGATTTATCTTGGTCTTCATTTTCGATTTCAGGCTCCACCGAAATACTCGAGAACCATTCCGAACTGGATAAGTTTTGATTCAACTCACCCACCAAAATTGATTGATACGGGTCCCCCGCTTGATAAGGGACCAAAGACTGAACGCGTGCTTCTTCGATTTGACTCCCAACAATGCTGGTCGCACCAAAATGATAACGTTGACCACTTTGGTAATGAATTTTCACAAAGGCTTGATTGCGGCTCGGAGACACCTCTAAAACACTGCTTTCAAAGCGACCATCAAAATAGCCTTTTTGCAGCGCTAGATTTCTCAAGGCAGACTTAAAAGACTCATAATGACCATGATTAATGACGCGGCCTAAATTTAATTGAGAACGATCCACCAAATTCATAAAGTCTTTATCTGTGGCGGCTTCCCCTTCAATAATAATGTCACTTTCATAAATAATCGAAGGGATCCCAGCGTCGACCGTTACGATCAATTCTCGATCGCCATCAGGATCATTGGTATCACCCTCAATGGTAAATTGTAGGCTTGGGTTGTAATAACCTAAGGCCTTTAAGGCGTCAGTGATATTTTCTTTAATGCGAGATTGAAAACGCAACGAGGTAGAGTATTCACTTTCTTTAATCGAAGACAGATACGCCGATACGTTATCTTCTAGCTCGCCGTCTAATCCTTCAATGCTCAAGTCGGTCTCGGCATAACTTGGCCCTGCTGAAAAAAACAGCAAACCGCTAAATAATGAAGTCGCAAAGCTTTTTTTCATAAGTGAATATTTTTACTCATACTCAAAACTGCTGTAATTTGTCAGCGATTAATAGATAACGCATCAATTCAATGAAAGGACCAAAGGAAATAAAAGGTCTGTTTGTTAGTCGAGTCTACAGTTAAACCTTTCACCTCAAATTAGGATGCCAGTTAAACTACCAGACTTTCTCTTTTCTCAAAAGTCAGATAAGGATTATATATGTCGAATAAAGATAAATTAGTGACCCAAGAGAGTGCATTATTAGGTCGGGAAGAGAAAATGCTCATTACCGAGCTGCATTATGTTAATCAAACCGATTTAACCGCAGCCAAACCTCACGCCAGTCAAGAAGTGATTTTAGGGTTAGGCTGTTTTTGGGGAGCGGAGCGCGTGTTTTGGCAATTAGACGGCGTGTTGAGTACTTCTGTCGGATACAGTGGCGGCTGGACACCTAACCCAACCTATCAAGAAGTCTGCACGGGACAGACCGGGCACGCCGAAGTAGTGCGGATAATTTTTGATCCTAAGATCATCACTCTCCAAGATTTACTTGCGGTCTTTTGGGAAAAGCACGATCCGACTCAAGGAATGCGCCAAGGTAATGATATTGGCACCCAATATCGCTCCGTCATTTTCACTGAAAATAATGAAGACCTGGTGATTGCACAACGAAGCTTGCAGACTTATCAACAAGCTCTAGGTGAAGCCTTAGGAAAAACCATCACTACCGAAGTAGCCATGATGAAAGACTACTATTTAGCCGAAACTTATCACCAACAGTATTTGGCTAAAAATCCTCAAGGGTATTGCGGCATCGGCGGTACTGGAGTGTGCTTCCCACCCAGCTTAACGGGTGAGGCCTAGTTTTTGGTCAATCATGCCAAGCTTCAACTAAACACATACCCTAACCAAATACATAACCTACCAAATACATAAAGCCTCAACACATACCAAGCTTAGTCAAACCGCTAAGCTTGATGTGGTTTAATCTCATTAGAGGTTAGGTTCGTTGTGACCTTTACGATTCCATTGATAATTGGGCGATGGCCAAGTTGACTTCTTTCATGATCTGCAATTGTTTCTTATTCGATACATCAGGTAGCAGCACTTTACCTTGATCAAAATGAAACTCCCCGACGCCTTTAATGCCAAAGTGCCCTTTAAAGACCACCTTCACAAAACGCGCAATTTGTAGTGGACGATAGCGATTAAAAATTGGCTGCATGTTCATTTGTCTATCCTAATTATTTTTATTTAAAACAACGAGCTAACAAGCCTTAACTCCGAATAAGGTTCGCATTCTTTCATGCGAATATTACTGCGGTATTACAGTGTTTATAGTTGCTAAGATTCCACTCAGCCACATTCGTTCTCATAAAAATGCCAATTAGTGACCTAGCGCAGAATTTACGATATCCGCCGCAATATTTTCCTCGTAATCATCTAGCCTAATCAAACATGCAAAATTAAAGCCAAACTATATTTCACACTTTTCCTATCCATTTATGCGCTAGTATATAAGGATAAAGGCTTTGCTTTTCCATCATTTAATTAGGAAAACCACCATGATAAAAAACCTCTCTCTTGCACTTGCTTTGAGCATGTTCACCCTTTTGGCACACGCTAATAATATTAAAGTCGGCAGTAGTGTTCCTGCCGTCAGTGTCGATAAAGGAGGCGAAATCTTCATTCAAGATAAAAACGTCAACTACCTACCTTGGAATACCGAATTAATGTTAGGTAAAGTCCGTGTCATTCACGCGATAGCAGGCAGAAGTGGCGCTAAAGCGATGAACAAACCCTTGATGGATGCCATCACCAATGCCCATTTTCCACAAGACCAATACCAAACCACCAGCATCATCAATCAAGATGATTCTATTTGGGGAACCAGTGCTTTTGTAAAATCGTCCGCGGAAGATGGAAAAGAAGAATTTCCTTGGTCATCAATGGTATTAGATCAAGAGGGTGTGGTGGCGAAGCAATGGCAACTGACGGAAAAATCCTCCACGATTATCGTTCAAGATAAAACCGGACGAGTCTTATTCAATCAAGAAGGGGCCTTGACTGAACCACAAATTGAACAAGTGCTGCAACTGATCCAACAAAATCTCTAGCAACCCTATTCACAAATGTAATAACATAACAACTCTTGCCAAATCAGCCATTGTTATAGTATAACAATGGCTGATTGTATGAGAAGGGTGCACTAAGGTACGTTTCTCTCCTCCACCATGAAACACGATGACTCAGCCCAATATTGAACTAATGAACTAATGAATTAATGGTTATATACCTCATTCATTCTTCATCATTGGGCACTAAACTAAAAGAGAAACGAAATGGACACACGTATTCTAGCACTATCAACTTTGTCACTCTCTCTGCTCAATACTCCCGCTTTTGCAGAATCATCCAACGAATTTATTCAGCATCAAGCACATGTTCATGGCATGGTTAATTTTAGTATCGTCCAAGATGCTCAAGATATTTTGATTGAAGTTCAAGCTCCAGGCATGGATATATTGGGTTTTGAACACTCACCACAAACTGAAAGTGAAAAACTCAGCTATCAACAGGCTAAGGTCACTCTGGCGGATGGCGTAAAAATGTTTCAATTGCCCGCGGCTGCGCATTGTCAGTTAGTCAGTGCTGTCGTCGATAGCAGTATTAGTGCTGATGAGTCTACCGACCATGAGCATGACCACGACCACGACCACGACCACGACCACGACCACGACCACGACCACGACCACGACCACGAGGATCATGGTTCTTTCAATATTCAATATCAATACCAATGTTCTGATATTAGTAAACTTTCTCAATTAACCACGCTCTGGTTTCAGCAATTCCCGAATACTCAATCAATTGAAGTAAACTTGCTGACCGATCAGGCGCAAAAACATCTTGAGCTCAAGCAACCCAATGCGACTATTCGTTGGTAATACGAGGTAAGTGAATAATCGCTCACATTCAATAACTGGCCATAAATAGGTTGAGCGTTAAAGCGACTAAACCTTTTACTGGTTAAGTGGTCCTAAAAACTAACTAGTTCTAAAAACTAAGTGGTTCTAAAAACAACGATAACGAAACGGTTATCGTTGTTTTTATTAAGTCATACCAATCACACTAATTAGATGGTTAGATAATGACTGTGATTGCTATCAGGTAGACATGGATTTATAAAGCAGGGGACTGCCCCCTATTTATTGAACTAAAGATGGAAAAATGATGACACTTCACTCTGAGGCAGTACGCCTAGACCAGGTCCAATTTGCTTGGCCAAAATCCCCTCATTTGGTCATCGACATTGAGCAACTGACGGTCAAAACAAACCAACACGTCTTCATTAAAGGCCCAAGTGGAAGTGGTAAATCAACCTTACTGAGTTTGTTAACTGGAATGATGACGCCGCAAACGGGTGAAATTCATCTTCTAGGACACAATTTAGGACAATTAACTCAGGCGCAGCGCGATCAATTTCGCTCCCATCATATTGGTTATATTTTCCAACAATTCAATTTATTACCTTATCTTTCTGTGATTGAAAATGTGTTATTACCGTGTCGTTTTTCTCATTTACGCCAACGCCAGACTACTCACAATCATCACACAGCCGAGCAACAGGCCGAGCAATTATTGCATCGACTACAGTTACCAGCAGACTGCTTTCAACGTTCAGTCAATCAATTGAGTATCGGTCAACAACAACGAGTTGCCGCTGCGCGAGCGTTAATTGGCCAACCTGAGCTGATCATTGCCGATGAACCCACTTCCTCTTTAGATGCCGATAATCGCCAAGTCTTCATTGAGTTATTACTGGAAGAAGCCAATCAATCCGGCGCAACAGTGCTCTTTGTCAGTCATGATGCAAGCTTGCAGCGTTATTTTGAGCGCTGTATTGATCTGACTGACATTAATCGCGTGAACCCCTTCACATCAGCGGAGAAACTGTCATGAGCGCCATTATTTCTTTAGCTTGGAAAAGCCTGCTCAACCGTAAAACGACAGCCCTACTCACCATTTTTACGGTCGCAATTTCGGTATTGCTGCTGCTCGGTGTCGAAAAAATTCGCACTCAAGCCAAAAGCAGCTTTGCTAATACGATCTCAAATACCGATCTGATTGTCGGTGCTCGTTCGGGCGATATCAATTTGCTCCTTTACTCGGTGTTTAGGATCGGCAATGCGACTAATAATATTGATTGGACAAGTTATCAAGCCATCCGGAAGTTACCACAAGTCAAATGGGCCATTCCGATCTCATTGGGCGACTCTCATCGTGGCTTTCGCGTCATGGGAACCAATCAGGATTACTTTAAATTTTATCATTATGGAAGTAAGCAACCACTTACTTTCGCTTATGGTCATGAGTTTAAAGGCTTGTTTGATGTGGTGTTAGGTTCGGATGTCGCCAAAAAGTTACACTATCAATTAGGCGATGATCTGATTATTGCGCATGGAATTAGTGACAAAGCCTTTACTCGCCATAACAATCTTCCTTTTACTGTGGTTGGAATATTAGCCCCCACAGGCACTCCCGTAGATAAAACTGTGCATGTATCGTTAGAAGCCATAGAAGCGATTCATATTGGTTGGGAATCGGGCGCACATTTAGGCCATACTCCCAGCCAAGAGCAATTAAAACAAACTCAGTTTGAACCGAAACAAATCACCGCCTTTTTATTAGGGCTCAACTCTAAAATTCAAACTTTCATGCTACAAAGGCAAATCAATAATTATCCCAAAGAGCCTTTGAGTGCGATTTTACCGGGCATTGCTTTAAGCGAATTATGGGGCATGATGTCGGTTGCCGAACAAGCCTTGATGGTCATTTCCGCTTTCGTGGTGGTGGCAGGGTTATTAGGTATGCTGACTGGCCTGTTAACCAGTTTACAAGAGCGGCGACGTGAAATGGCGATTTTACGGGCAATGGGCGCGCAACCGAAGCATATTTTCTTTTTGCTTATGAGTGAAGCAAGCTTGCTGACCTTATTAGGTATCTCGTTTGGTGTGGCGTTGTTGTATATGGTTTTAGCGTCCTCCGCTCCCATCATAGAGCAACAGTATGGAATAAAGATTGCGTTGAGCACCTTAACCCATCATGATCTGACCTTGTTGTTGTTAGTACAAGCTTCAGGGGTCTTGATTGGGTTATTCCCATCGTTTAAAGCGTACCGCCATTCTATTATTGATGGCATGACCATTAAGGTATAACTATGCAAATGTTTCGTGCTTACTCTGCTCACTCATCACTGAAAATACTCGGCCTACTGCTGTGCCTTTTAACCGCATTCAGTATGCTCGCTCATGCACAAAATGATAAGCAGCCACTCAAACTAGATTGGTTAGATTTGGTGCCTATCGATGAGCAAAAAAACTTTGATAAGTTGGGAATGCCGGCCCCTGGTGGCCATGAAGGCGGCGCGGCAAAACAAAACTTAATCGGAAACACTCGCCCAGAATTAAATAAAAGTTATGTCAAAATTCCGGGCTTTGTCATCCCACTAGAAGGCGATGAAAACACCATTACTGAGTTTTTACTGGTACCCTATTTTGGCGCTTGTATTCATGTGCCACCACCGCCGCCCAATCAAATCATTTACGTCAAATTTCCGAAAGGGGCTCCGGTGCAACAATTGTGGGATGTAGTGTATGTAATTGGCACCTTGGAAACGCAAACTCTCGATCATGAATTAGCGCAAACGGGTTATACCTTGGAAGGAGACGCTATTGAAGAATACGACGATCTCTAAACATGGCATGCCCTGCTATCGTTAACCTTGTATTTAACCTCAGTGAGTGTGAGAGCGATAATGGTCGATTACGCAATCACCGCTCTCTCTCTTAAAGCTTGTAAGCATTGCGCAACCAGTTCATCTAAAGAGTGCTCACCGGCCAATAAGTCTATTTCTGGCTGTTGCGGCGCTTCGTAATCAGAATCAATGCCGGTAAAATTAGCGATTTCCCCGGCACGGGCTTTCTTATACAACCCCTTAGGATCTCGCTGCTCACAGACAGCAAGAGGCGCATTAACAAAAACCTCGATAAATTCCCCTTCAGGCAGCAACTCTCGCACCATTTGACGTTCAGCACGATGGGGTGAAATGAAGGCCGAAAGCACAATCAAGCCAGCGTCAGCCATCAATTTCGCTAATTCACCAATACGACGAATATTTTCACGGCGATCTTGGGCCGAGAAACCTAAATCACGACACAATCCATGACGAACATTATCACCATCTAATAAATACGTGTGATAACCCAGTTGTGCTAATTTGCTTTCGAGAGCCCCCGCTACGGTTGATTTCCCTGCTCCCGATAACCCGGTAAACCACAAAACGACTGGTTTTTGATTTTTCAATTCAGCGCGAGTTTGCTTGGTCACTTGATGCTGATGCCAAATGACGTTTTCATCTTTAGTTAATTCGGTCATAAAAGAGTCCATCCTAATGGCTTACGCCGTAATAATTACAATATTAAAAAGGAAAAAAATATGGGATTAAAGTTAAGGTCACGGCGGAATAGACCAGCGAAATCGGCAACCCTATTTTAATAAAATCTTTAACCCGGTAATTGCCGACGCTATACACCAATAAGTTTGTTTGATAACCATAAGGTGAAATAAAGCTCGCACTGGCTCCAAACAAAACCGCCATAATAAACGGCATAGGATCGACACCATAGCCAACCGCCATGCTATAACCTAAAGGGAAGGCCAATGCAGCCGCCGCATTATTGGTGATAAGCTCCGTTAATAATAAGGTCAGCAAATAGGTTGCAATCAAAGCGCCCAATGGGCCCGAGCCATGAAACAGATGGATAAAGCCATTACCTATTTCTTGTGATAACCCAGAAGACATCATCAATTGCGCCAAACATAAAGCTGAGCCGACAATCATGACAATATCGATCGGAAAACGGCGTCTTAATTCACCAATCCCCACCGCTCCGATGAACAGCATCACCACTAAATACCCTGCCAAACCTTTAATAATCGGGATCACTCCCAGCAATGACAAACTGATAATCGCGGCAAAACCAAGCAGCACCATAGCTGATTTACTGCGATCCAATTTGGCACTCGAATCTAAGTCATTAATGAGAACAAATTCTTTATTATGCGCTTGTCTTGCTGACTGAAACCCCTTACCAGGCACGAGTACTAAAGTATCTCCAGCAGCAAGTGCAATACTTCCTAACCCGCCTTCTAAGCGCTCATGACCACGACGAATGGCTACCACCACCGCATCAAAACGCTCTCTAAATTGACTTGATTTCAACGTCTTATCGCATATTGATGAGGACTGGCTAACCACAACTTCGATAAAACTTTGCCCGTTAAGGTGATGCTGTCCATACAAGGTGATCCCAGGGATCTCTTGTAAGGTTGCGACACTTTCCACATCGCCACAAAATAACAAACGATCATTTTCTAGCAGTAGCAGATCCGGTGTCACTGATGGTATCGTCACGCCATTACGTACTACTTCCGCCAAAAATAATTTGCGTAATGCACGTAAGTTATTTTGAGCAATACTTTTACCGATAAGAGGAGACCCTCGCTCCACTTTAGCCTCAAGAAAATAAGGCAAATCATCCTGCTCATGAGTCTCACTGTGCGGTAATAAATAGCTCAATGGGATCAACACCATCACACCGATCAATAAAATCGCAAGGCCTATGCATGTAGGAGCAAAAAAACCTAGGCTCGGTAAGCCAGCATCAACCACAAAGCTATTAATGATTAAATTGGTGGAGGTGCCAATTAAAGTAAGCGTCCCTCCTAAGATCGCCGCATAAGATAACGGGATCAATAACCGTGATGGTGCATGCGATTGATTACGCTTGATCGCCCCAATCAAAGACACCACCACCGCGGTATTATTGGTAAAGGAAGACAGAAAAGCCGTGGATAACCCTAGTTTTGCCACCGCAGTCCCCAGTCTCCCAGAGGAGATATGGCGGCTAATCCAACTGATCAAGCGCGTTTTTTCTAATGCGCAAGAAGCCAAGATCAGCAAGACTAAAGTTAACAAAGAAGCATTGGTGAAATTTTTCGCCAAGCCATCCAGATCCACCGCTCCGGTCATAAAAGCCATTAAAGCGGTGGTGGCAAAAATAAAGCTCGGTTTTATTTTGGTGAAGATCAAAGCGCCAATAATGGCAACCAATAGGAGTAACACTAACCATTTTTCCAGCATGGCACCTTGCTCCACCATCCACATACTTTACGAGTTCTCATCACTGCGAACAGCATGGAACAAGTGACCAATATCTTTGGCCTCCCAATGAGGAAAATGCTTACGGATTAAGGCATTTAACTCGACCTCAAAGCTCGATACACTCGTAGCTTGAGCCTGTAAGCCAGTTAGACGTTCTCGGATCATACCGGCCCCAACCGTCACATTGGTTAAGCGATCGATAATAATAAAACCACCGGTATCCGAGCAGTCGGTATAGTGGTCTAAAGCGACTGTTTCAGTTAGAGAAATCTCACATAACCCAATTCCATTTAATGGCAATTCTGTGGCATCAAAAGCCTCTAGCTTGTTAATGTCATATTGATGCTTCACCTGCTCCAATTGACCAATGGTCTTCTTGCCGGCAATTTTAATGTCGTACTGACGCCCTGGAGCAAAAGGTTGATCCGTCATCCAGACCACATCAGCTAAAAATTGATTAGTCGCTTTGATCTTGGCTCCTGTAGGCACCAATAAATCCCCACGGCTAATATCGATTTCATCTTGCAAGGTTAAGGTCACCGCTTGTCCCGCTCGCGCTGAATCTAAATCACCATCAAAGGTAACGATTCTCGCGACTTTAGAGCTCTTGCCAGAAGGTAATGCGGTTATCTCATCCCCGACACTGATGGTGCCATTGGCAATCGTGCCGGCAAAACCGCGAAAGTCGAGATTCGGGCGGTTGACATATTGCACCGGCAAGCGAAATTCACCTTGGGTGTGCGCTTGGCTCAGATCGATATCTTCAAGAATTTGTAATAAGGGCTTACCTTGATACCATGCAAGGTTTTGTGTTTGATCGACTACGTTATCCCCTTCCAAGGCTGAAATCGGGATAAGTTGAATATCAATATTTGGATTCAAGTGTTGCGAGAACGCCAGATATTGCTCACGGATCTCGTCAAATCGTTGCTGAGAATAATCCACTAAGTCCATTTTATTAACCGCTACCACAAAATTACGAATCCCCAATAAACTGGAAATAAAAGAATGACGACGAGTTTGATCTAAGACGCCTTTACGAGCATCAATCAAGATCACCGCCACATCACAAGTGGATGCACCAGTGGCCATGTTACGTGTGTATTGCTCATGCCCCGGAGTATCAGCAATGATAAATTTACGTTTTTTGGTCGAGAAGTAACGATAGGCAACATCAATGGTAATGCCTTGTTCACGCTCCGCTTGTAGGCCATCAACCAGTAAAGCCAGATCCGGTCGCTCACCGGTAGTTCCGACACGTTGACTGTCATTATTTACCGCCGCTAATTGATCTTCATAAATTTGCTTAGAATCGTGTAGCAAACGGCCAATTAACGTGCTTTTCCCATCATCGACAGAACCACAGGTTAAAAAGCGCATTAACGATTTGTATTGGTGTTGGGTGAGATACCCTTCAATGCCTAATTCTGCCAACTCGGCTTCAATGACTGCATTCATAATAAATCCTTTTGGTAACGTTCAATATTGACACTTTTGTGAGTAGGCATTGCTTAGAAATAACCTTGGCGTTTCTTCAATTCCATCGATCCTGACTGATCATGGTCGATCGCCCGACCTTGACGTTCACTCGAGGTCGCGACCAACATTTCTTGAATGATCTCAGGTAGCGTTGCCGCAGTGGATTCAATGGCTCCGGTCAACGGATAACAGCCCAGCGTTCGAAAACGTACACTCTTTTGTTCAACCTTATCCCCTTCTTCAAATTGGAAGCGATCATCGTCCACCATGATCAACATGCCATCTCGTTCCACCACAGGGCGTACCGCCGCTAAATACAGTGGCACGATTTCAATGTTTTCAAGATAGATGTATTGCCAAATATCCAATTCAGTCCAATTTGAAAGTGGGAACACGCGAATGCTTTCCCCTTTATTGACTTGGCCGTTATAGGTATGCCATAGCTCTGGGCGCTGATTTTTAGGGTCCCAAGTATGGTGTTTATCACGAAATGAATACACTCGCTCTTTCGCGCGTGACTTTTCTTCATCACGACGAGCCCCACCAAAAGCAGCATCAAAACCATATTTATTCAATGCTTGTTTTAAACCTTGAGTTTTCATGATGTCGGTGTGTTTAGATGAACCATGTACAAATGGATTACATCCCATCGCCAAGCCTTCAGGATTCTTATGCACTAACAAATCAAAACCATATTTTTTGGCTGTGCGATCGCGAAATTCGATCATTTCTTTAAATTTCCAATCCGTATCTACGTGCAAAAGTGGAAAGGGAATTTTGCCGGGATAAAAAGCTTTACGCGCTAAATGCAACATCACCGCTGAATCTTTGCCGATTGAGTACATCATGACGGGATTATCAAATTCAGCCGCCACTTCACGGATAATATGAATACTCTCCGCTTCCAGTTGCTGTAAATGTGTTAAACGTTCTTGTTCCATGATTTCTATCCTTTATGCACTGAATGCGTTTTTAATGAGGAGCCTTTACCGTTCTTCGTCAAAAATTAAACCGCAAGACTTTGAACTGATTCGAGATTTTGAGCTTTAGGACCAAACCAAGCCAATTGCTCGGCTAATTGAACCACCTCACCCACCACGATTAAGGCAGGAGATTCTGCTTGTTGAGCGAGTGTTGCCAAATCGGTGAGTTTTCCGATTAAAACTTTTTGCTGACGTTGTGTCCCTCGCTCAATGATGGCGATCGGTGTATCGATATGACGACCATGATCCATCAATTGCTGCTGAATATAAGAAGACTTCATGAGCCCCATATAAATCACTAAAGTTTGTTTACCACGAGCCAGCGTGGTCCAATCCATGTGATCATGTTCTGATTGCAAATGCCCAGTAATGAACATCGCTGATTGAGCATAATCTCGGTGAGTTAATGGGATCCCCGCGTAGGCAGTCGCTCCTGCAGCAGCGGTAATGCCCGGGATGACTTCAAAACCAATCCCTGCCCTAGCAAGCACTTCAAGCTCTTCCCCACCGCGACCAAACATAAAAGGATCACCACCTTTAATTCGCGCCACTTTATAGCCTTGTTGAGCAAAATCGATTAACAGCTGATTGGTTTTTTCTTGCGGAACACTGTGATGACCCGCTCTCTTACCAACACAAACTAAGATGGTTGAATCAGGAATGAGAGCCATAATGTCATCGGATACCAAATAGTCGTACAACACCACATCGGCCTGTTGTAAATAAGACAAAGCCTTAATTGTCAGAAGCTCAGCATCACCAGGCCCAGCGCCGATTAAAGCCACTTGCCCAGCCATTAAGCGACTCTTAGAGAAAGGAGGTAACGCCTCTTTCATCCCAACCGGGTTCGAGCTTGAGGTCTGTGGAGATTTTTTATTTGGAAATAATGCAACCGTATCCATACTTGTTAGCCCTTAAACTTAATTGCTAACCATTATGACCATCTGCCTCGATGAGCTGAAATGCTAAAATTTCATTTTTTATTCGAATAACTGCTAAGGGAATATAGCCATGAGGAATAAGCATTAACAAAAGGAGTGATAAATTGAACAGAAAGCCCTATTATATTGATAAAAATTAACCAGATAGGTGTTTAGCATGCAATGGATATGTAAATCATTTGAACAGTTGAGCACGCTCGAACTTTATCAAGTTCTACAATTACGAGTAAATGTCTTTGTGGTTGAGCAAACTTGCCCCTATCCAGAACTGGATGGTAAGGATTACCTACCAGGGGTATACCATTTATTGGGATATCAAGATGGAGAGCTGATTGCTTGCACACGTTTGCTCGCTGCCGGCATCAGTTACGATACTGTTAGTATAGGTCGAGTAGCAGCCCACCCATCCATAAGGGGACAGGGTTTAGGGCATCAACTAATGCAAGTATCAATTGAGCAATGCCAACAATTGTGGGGAGAGGTTGATATCACCATTGGCGCTCAAGCACATTTAGAAAAGTATTATCGCCAACATGGCTTTAAGAGCATCTCAGAGGAATACCTTGAAGATGATATTCCCCATATCGATATGATAAGACACGCATCGCGGTAAATTAACGGCTACGTTCAAACCCACCGCTGCTTAAACGGAAAAACATGACTGCACCGTCTTCTTTCTCAAGTTGCAGAATATCCAGATCACCACGATTGGTCAGTTTAAATCGAATTAACTGGCCTTCTTTAATATGGCTAAGTGGTTTATCTTTTCCTTGAATTTCCAATAGTTGCGTCAAATCTGATAAAGCAAGATCATTGTTTCTAAAGACTTGCGATAAGGTATCACCTTGTTTTACCGTGTAATCATTCCATGGTTCAGGGCCTGCATTATTAGAGACTTTGCGCGTAACTTCTTCATTAGCATCGCTCCCACCACTGAGTTGAACTCGTTGCTCATGAGTTTCTATTTTAGGTTTAGGTTTGGTTGCCGCGGTTTCCTCGCCATTAATAATTAAAGGCACTGTCATGCGTGATGGTTTATCTACTGATGTAACAGAGTCTGCTTGCTCGCTGCGCCCCTCTTCAGAAGTCGGCCACAATAGTAATAACAAAACCAAAGGCAATAATATTATCAAGCTACGTTGGTGAACTTTAGGCAGTGAACGCCAAACATGAATAACACTCTGCGAAAATTGACATTGAGTAATAGTCTGACGCAAAGCGTAGATACGGCTATGAGGTTGTTTTTTGCGTTGATTCACGAGCTTTGATCCTATTTTTATTTGCCACAAGGATATTGCATAAAGTAATCGTTTTGTCAGTATATTACAAAATTTTACTCTCCCGACAGATGTAAAACCATTTTCACACTCAAAGTTTCAACAATGAATCATAACTGTTATCCTTAGCGCTTCATTTAAGCAAACAAGAGATTCGCATGTCTGACGTTAAATTAGAAACAATCGAACAAAAAGCAAGCTACGGTATCGGCCTTCAAATGGGTCAACAACTTGCAGGTAGTGGCCTAGAAGGTTTAAATGTTGCTGCTATTGCTAAAGGTATTGCAACATCATTAACTGGTGACATGCCAGAAATCGAAGTTGATGATATCAACAATGCATTACGTGAACTGCACACTCGCGCTGAAGCATTACGTGCAGAAGCGGCAAAAGCGGCAGCCGCTGATGGCGAAGCATTCTTAAAAGACAACGCTCTTCGCCCTGAAGTAACTGTTTTAGAATCTGGCCTACAATATGAAGTTATCACCGAAGGAACTGGTGAAGTTCCAACTTCAGATAAACAAGTCCGTGTACATTACCACGGTCAATTAACTGACGGTACGGTATTTGACAGCTCAGTGACACGTGGTCAACCAGCTGAATTCCCAGTAACGGGTGTAATTGCAGGTTGGGTTGAAGCGTTACAATTGATGCCTGTAGGTTCAAAATGGAAACTCTACATCCCACAAAACTTAGCTTATGGTGAGCGTGGTGCCGGTGCTGCGATCCCTCCATTTGCAGCTCTAGTTTTTGAAGTAGAACTACTAGCTATCCTATAATCATTGTATTCAAATGGTTAAAATTAATAAAAGCAGCGATTGCTGCTTTTTTTATACCTAAAAAACGATTATAACTAGTTACTGTATTTCAACCTAAATGGATTGTACTATGAAGAAACTCGCTCTTACCTTAATTGCTGCCAGTTTAGTTGTTTCTAGCCCTAGCTATGCGCTCTTCGGTCTAGGTGATAAAGATTCTGATGCAGTAACCAAACTTGCTAGCCAAGTACAAAGTAGCTCAACGCTCGTCAACAGTTTAAAAGATCAACTTGGCGTTTCTACTGAACAAGCTGCAGGTGGTGCTGGTGCATTATTAGCTATGGCTTCAACTCAATTGAGTGGTTCAGCTGAAGATGAACTTTCTGGACTATCCTCAAACTTGAGTGGATTATTAGACACAGCAAAATCGACAAGTAATACGCTCGATAGTATGGCGGCAGTGAAAACTGTATTTGAAAAATTGGGATTAGACAGCTCTATGGTTGAGCAATATGTTCCAATCGTCTTAGATTACTTAGGCGATGAAGGGGCAAGTTCAGGCTTGCTCAGCTCTTTAACTGGGCTATGGAAATAATCTTCCAAAATTGAATCAAAGCGGCATGGTTGTCGCTTTTTTTATCTCTCCTTTTGTTATCTCTCAAAAAAGTAACTTTTATATAGAATTAATACTAAAATTTTAATTGTAGAATAACTACTTATTGAAAATTTTATCCTTGTGCTCAAGCCTTGTCCTACGCAACTTCTGACCATCTAATTAGTGAGATTGATATAGCCATATCTTACTCATTTTGCGCGCATTATGATTTTATTGCAGATATAAAAAAACGCCGAATGTAACATTCGACGTTTTTTCATTTATTTAATTCGCTTATTCAGCAGCTTCTTCAGCCGCTGCTTCTGGACGGTCAACAAGCTCAATGTATGCCATTGGCGCTTTGTCACCGGCACGGAAGCCAGCTTTTAGGATACGAGTGTAACCGCCTTGACGGGCAGCAAAACGTGGACCTAATTCATTAAATAGTTTTGCTACAACTTCGTTATCACGAGTGCGAGCAAATGCTAGACGACGGTTAGCAACGCTGTCAGTCTTAGCTAGTGTAATCAAAGGCTCAACTACGCGGCGAAGCTCTTTTGCCTTAGGCAAAGTTGTCTTGATAACTTCATGACGAACTAGAGAGCTAGCCATGTTGCTAAACATCGCTTTGCGATGGCTGCTGTTGCGGTTGAGTTGACGACCACTCTTACGATGGCGCATGACCTAATCCTTCTAACTAATATCAATTAATCTTCAGCAATCGACGCTGGTGGCCAGTTTTCTAGGCGCATACCTAGAGACAGACCGCGCGACGCTAGAACATCTTTAATCTCTGTTAAAGACTTCTTACCAAGGTTTGGCGTTTTAAGAAGCTCAACCTCAGTACGCTGTACAAGATCACCGATGTAGTGAATCGCTTCTGCTTTTAAGCAGTTAGCAGAGCGAACTGTTAGTTCAAGATCGTCTACAGGACGCAGTAGAATAGGATCGAACTCCGGCTTCTCTTCTTTCTCTTCTGGTACACGTACATCACGAAGATCTACGAACGCATCCAATTGCTCAGCTAAAATTGTAGCTGCACGACGGATTGCTTCCTCAGGTTCTAAAGTACCGTTTGTTTCCATATCGATAACAAGCTTGTCTAAGTCAGTACGTTGTTCTACACGTGCTGCTTCTACAGCGTAAGCGATTTTATCAACCGGGCTGTAAGTAGCATCAACAAGTAGACGACCAATTGGACGCTCATCTTCTTCAGTATGGATACGGGCTGAAGACGGAACATAACCACGACCACGTTGAACTTTAATACGCATAGCGATTTCAGATTTGTCATCCGTTAGGTGACAAATAACGTGTTCTGGGTTAGCGATCTCTACATCACCATCATGGATGATGTCACCTGCAACAACAGGGCCCGAGCCTGATTTTTTTAGTGTAATAAACACTTCATCTTTGCCTTCGGCAACACTTACAGCCAACCCTTTCAGGTTAAGAAGGATCTCAAGGATGTCTTCTTGAACGCCTTCTTTGGTGCTGTACTCGTGTAGAACGCCTTCAATCTCTACTTCTGTCACAGCACAACCTGGCATAGAAGATAGAAGAATACGGCGAAGTGCATTACCTAAAGTGTGGCCAAAACCACGCTCTAAAGGCTCAAGAGTTACTTTTGCATGTGTCGTGCTGATCTGTTCGATGTCAACAAGACGTGGCTTAAGAAATTCTGTTACAGAACCCTGCATTGTGTCCTCTCTTTTGTTTAAACCTTACTTAGAGTAAAGTTCGACGATCAAGTGTTCGTTGATGTCAGCAGATAGATCAGAACGCTCTGGGATGCGTTTAAACACACCTTCCATCTTGCTAGCATCTACTTCAATCCAAGTTGGTTTTTCGCGTTGTTCAGCAACTTCTAGAGCAGCTTTAATACGTGATTGCTGTTTAGCTTTTTCACGGATAGAAACAACATCGTTAGCCGTAACTTTGAATGAAGGAACGTTAACTACTTTGCCGTTTACTAGGATAGCTTTGTGGCTAACTAGCTGACGTGATTCAGCGCGAGTAGCACCGAAACCCATGCGGTATACGACATTATCTAAACGACCTTCAAGAAGTTGAAGCAGGTTTTCACCTGTGTTGCCTTTAAGGCGTGCAGCTTCTTTGTAGTAGTTGCGGAATTGTTTTTCTAGTACGCCGTACATACGACGAACTTTTTGCTTCTCACGAAGCTGAACGCCAAACTCAGATAGACGACCGCGACGAGCGCCGTGTACACCTGGTGCGTTATCAATTTTACACTTGGTATCGATCGCGCGGACACCAGACTTAAGGAATAAGTCAGTACCTTCACGACGACTAAGCTTAAGCTTAGGGCCCAAATATCTTGCCATGATCTTTCTCCAATATTCCTAGAAACGAATTAAACGCGACGTTTCTTAGGTGGACGACAACCGTTATGAGGGATCGGAGTTGCATCAACAATGTTAGTGATGCGGTAACCCAATGCGTTTAAAGCACGGATAGTTGACTCACGACCAGGACCTGGGCCCTTAACCATAACTTCCAAGTTCTTTAAGCCATATTCTTTGGCCATTTCACCTGCGCGCTCTGCAGCAACCTGTGCAGCAAATGGCGTAGATTTACGAGAACCACGGAAACCTGAACCACCGGCAGTTGCCCATGCTAGAGCATTACCTTGACGGTCAGAAATGGTCACGATTGTGTTATTAAAAGAAGCATGGATGTGCGCTACGCCATCTGCTACTTGTTTGCGAACGCGTTTACGCGTACGTGTTGGTTGTTTTGCCATTGTACTCTCTACCTTATCCGATTATTTTTTGATCGGCTTGCGCGGACCCTTACGAGTGCGTGCGTTGGTTTTAGTACGCTGTCCACGTAGTGGTAGACTGCGACGATGACGAAGACCGCGGTAACAGCCAAGGTCCATAAGACGCTTGATGTTCATCGATACTTCACGACGTAGATCACCCTCTACAGTGTATTTAGCTACACCATCACGCAGTTGATTAATCTGCTCTTCAGTTAGTTCACTGATCTTAACATCTTCAGCAATACCCACTTCAGCTAAAATAGCTTGAGAGCGAGTCTTACCGATGCCATAGATTGCAGTTAAAGCAATCACAGCATGTTTTTGATCAGGAATGTTAATGCCTGCTATACGGGCCACTATTCACTCCTAGTACTTATATAAAGAATTATCCGCTGCAAAGCCCGTCGAGGATACGCAGCGGCATACTACTTCTTTTGCACGCAAAAGGTAGGCCGAGGAATATACTCGGCCTGCCCTCATATTTCAAGTAAAAATTTCTGCTAATTAGCCTTGGCGTTGTTTATGCTTTGGCTCACTGCAAATTACACGCACAACACCGTTGCGCTTGATAACTTTACAGTTACGGCAGATTTTTTTAACGGAAGCACGAACTTTCATTGCTAAACTCCGTAAATGAAATCTGAACTATACTCGCTAAATTAGCGACCATAGCCTTTCAGATTCGCTTTTTTCAAAACAGAATCATACTGTTGAGACATCAGATGAGTCTGTACCTGTGCCATAAAGTCCATGATAACTACCACTACGATAAGTAGTGAAGTACCACCGAAATAGAACTTAACGTTCCAAGCGGTCATCATAAACTGTGGGACGAGACAAATAAAGGTAATATATAAAGCACCAACTAACGTTAAACGTGTCATGACTTTATCTATGTATCTTGCTGTCTGCTCGCCTGGGCGGATGCCGGGTACGAATGCACCGGACTTCTTCAAATTATCTGCTGTTTCACGAGGGTTAAACACCATCGCTGTATAAAAGAAACAGAAGAAAATAATTGCTGTCGCATAGAGTATTATATACAAAGGTTGACCTGGACTTAGTGCCAAAGACACATCCGTTAACCAACCAAATGTTTTACTCTCGCCGTTCTGGCCAAGCCATTGAGCTAGAGTACCTGGGAACAGGATAATACTTGAAGCAAAGATAGCTGGGATAACACCCGCCATATTTATCTTCAATGGTAAATGCGTACTTTGTGCTGCAAACACTTTACGACCTTGTTGACGCTTCGCATAGTTAACGACAATACGACGTTGACCACGTTCCATGAAAACAACGAAATAAATAACAGCGAACGCAACCACAGCGATTAACAATAGAAGAAGCACGTTCAATTCACCTTGACGCGCTTGCTCAATTGTATGTCCGATTGCAGCAGGCAACCCAGCAACGATACCGGTGAAAATAATCAACGAGATACCATTACCAATTCCGCGCTCAGTAATTTGTTCACCTAACCACATTAAGAACATGGTGCCGGTTACTAAACTAATGGTAGCAATGATTGTGAACAAGGTTTGATCGATAACGACCAGATTTTGGACCATGTTCGGCAAACCAGTTGCGATACCAATGGCTTGGAATGTTGCTAGTACAAGCGTGCCATAGCGTGTGTATCGGCTTATCTTACGACGGCCTGCTTCACCCTCTTTCTTGAGTTCCGCTAACGCTGGATGAACTACAGTTAGCAATTGGACAACAATCGAAGCCGAAATATACGGCATGATGCCCAATGATAATATAGATGCACGCGAAAGAGCACCACCAGAGAACATGTTAAACATTTCAATGATGGTACCTTTTTGCTGTTCGAACAAATCGGCAAGTACAGCCGCATCAATACCAGGAATCGGCACAAAAGAGCCAGCTCGGAATACCAAAAGCGCGAGGATTACGAATAATAAACGCGATTTTAATTCACCAGTACCTTGTTTAGAAGTACTGAAATCTTGTCCTGGTTTTTTAGCCATCTGTACCTATCCTTCGAAGATTAAGCTTCGATTTTACCGCCAGCAGCTTCGATAGCAGCTTGAGCACCTTTAGTCACACGTAGACCTTTAACAGTTACTGGCTTGCTGATTTCACCAGAAAGAACAACTTTAACAAACTCGATGTTCTTAGTGATTACGTTAGCAGCTTTCAAGCTGTCAAGATCGATAACGTCAGCCGTTACTTTCGCTAGCTCAGCTAGACGAACTTCAGCGCTCACTAGGCTCTTACGAGAAGTGAAGCCGAACTTAGGTAGACGTTGTTTCAAAGGCATTTGACCACCTTCGAAACCTGGACGTACAGAGCCGCCAGAACGTGATTTTTGACCTTTGTGACCACGGCCACCAGTTTTACCTAGTCCAGAACCGATACCACGACCTAAACGCTTTTTAGAAGGTTTAGAACCCGCAGCCGGTGATAGAGTATTCAAACGCATTCTGATTACTCCTCAACTTTAACCATGTATTGAACTTTGTTGATCATGCCGCGAACGCATGCAGTATCTTCTAGTTCAACAGTGTGGTTGATTTTACGAAGGCCAAGACCGCGCAAAGTAGCTTTGTGCTTTGGTAGGCGACCAATTGAGCTTTTAGTTTGAGTTACTTTAATAGTTGCCATGGTGTTCTTACTCCGAAATAGATTCAACAGTTAGACCACGTTTAGCAGCAACCATTTCTGGTGACTTCATGCCGCTCAAACCATCGATCGTTGCACGAACGATGTTGATAGGGTTCGTAGAACCGTACGCTTTCGCAAGTACGTTGTGAACACCTACAACTTCAAGTACTGCACGCATTGCACCACCGGCAATGATACCTGTACCTTCAGCAGCTGGCTGCATGTAAACTTTAGAGCCTGTGTGACGACCTTTCACCGCGTGGTGAAGAGTGCCTTCGTTAAGTGCGATAGTAACCATGTTACGACGCGCTTTTTCCATTGCTTTTTGAATCGCAGCTGGTACTTCACGAGCTTTGCCGTAACCGAAACCAACACGACCATTACCGTCACCAACTACAGTTAGCGCAGTAAAGCTAAAGATTCGACCACCTTTAACCGTTTTAGAAACACGGTTAACAGCGATAAGCTTTTCATTCAAATCTGAAGCTTGTTGTTCTTGTTTAGCCATCTTCCAACCCTACCTTAGAATTTCAGACCAGCTTCACGTGCAGAATCTGCAAGTGCCGCCACTCGACCGTGGTATTGGAAACCAGAACGATCGAAAGCAACATCAGTGATGCCTTTTTCGATAGCGCGCTCAGCAATAGCTTTACCTACAGCTTTAGCAGCGTCAACGTTACCAGTATTCTTAACTTGCTCACGGATCGCCTTTTCTACAGTAGAAGCAGAAGCGATAACCACAGAGCCGTTTGGTGCGATAACCTGAGCGTACACATGACGTGGAGTACGGTGTACTACTAGGCGGTTTGCACCTAGCTCAGCAATCTTACGACGTGCACGTGTAGCACGACGGATGCGAGATGCTTTCTTATCCATAGTGTTACCTTACTTCTTCTTAGCTTCTTTAGTACGCACATTTTCATCTGCGTAACGAACACCTTTACCTTTATAAGGCTCAGGCTCACGGTAAGAACGAATGTCAGCTGCAACTTGACCGACTAATTGCTTATCACAAGCAGTTAGAACGATTTCAGTTTGGCTTGGACATTCAGCTTTAACACCTGAAGGCAGTTCATGCTCTACAGGATGAGAGAAGCCTAGAGTTAGAGAAACAGCGTTGCCTTTAATAGCAGCACGGTAACCTACACCCTTAAGAACTAACTTCTTCGTAAAGCCTTCAGTAACACCAACAACCATGTTGTTTACTAGTGCACGCGCAGTACCTGCTTGAGCCCAAGCATTCACTACACCTTCACGTGGACCGAAAGTCAGGTTGTTTTCTTCCTGAGCGATCACTACTGCATCGTGTAAAACGCGAGATAACTCACCTTTTGCACCTTTAACAGTAATTTCTTGGCCGTTCAGTTTCACCTCTACGCCAGCTGGAATAGCGACAGGTGCTTTAGCAACACGAGACATATACTACTCCTTAAGCTACGTAACAGATGATTTCACCACCAAGACCTGCTTTACGAGCAGCACGGTCAGACATTAGACCCTTGGAAGTGGAAACAACAGCAACACCCAAACCGCCCATCACTGATGGTAACTCGTCTTTTTTCTTGTAGACGCGTAGACCAGGACGTGAAACACGTTGGATTTGCTCGATTACTGGTTTTGCTTGGAAGTACTTAAGCGTAACTTCTAGCACAGGTTTTACTTCGCCTTCAATTGCGAAGTCAGCGATATAACCTTCAGCTTTTAGCAAAGTAGCAATTGCAACTTTAAGCTTTGAAGAAGGCATTTTCACAGCAACTTTATTTGCTGCCTGACCGTTACGAATGCGGGTCAGCATATCCGAAATCGGATCTTGCATGCTCATATGATTTACTCCAAATGATTAAGTGGCAATTACCAGCTAGCCTTACGAAGTCCAGGAATCTCGCCTTTCATGCAAGCTTCACGAACTTTGATACGGCTTAAACCGAATTTACGTAGGTAACCGTGTGGACGACCAGTTTGGTTGCAACGGTTGCGCTGACGCGATGCACTTGAATCACGTGGAAGAGCTTGCAGTTTAAGAACTGCGTTCCAGCGATCTTCTTCAGATGCGTTAACATCACTGATGGTTGCTTTAAGCGCAGCACGCTTTTCAGCGTATTGTGCTACAAGCTTTGCACGTTTTGTTTCACGTGCTTTCATTGATTGTTTAGCCATAACAGTAACCCTTCACCTTATTTGCGGAATGGGAAGTTAAAGGCAGCCAGCAGAGCTCGGCCTTCCTCATCAGTGTTTGCAGACGTCGTGATAGTAATATCAAGACCGCGTACACGATCGACTTTATCATAGTCGATTTCCGGGAAGATGATTTGCTCGCGAACGCCCATGCTGTAGTTACCGCGTCCGTCAAAAGACTTAGCGCTAACACCACGGAAATCACGTACTCGTGGAAGAGCGATAGAAATCAAACGCTCAAGGAAATCCCACATACGCTCGCCACGCAAGGTTACTTTACAACCAATTGGGTAGCCTTCACGAATTTTGAAACCAGCAACAGATTTACGAGCTTTAGTGATAAGTGGCTTTTGACCAGAGATCGTTGCCATATCGCTTGCTGCGTTTTCTAGTAGTTTCTTATCGTTGATTGCTTCACCAACGCCCATGTTTAGGGTGATTTTCTCAATCCTAGGGACTTGCATGACGCTTGTGTAGCTGAACTCTTTGGTCAGTTCAGCGACTACAGACGACTTGTAGTAATCATGCAGTTTCGCCATAGTAGAACTCCAAATTACTTAATTAATTCACCGTTTGATTTGAAGAAACGCACTTTTTTGCCTTCTTCAAAACGGAAACCGATACGATCCGCTTTACCAGTAGATGCGTTGAAGATTGCAACGTTAGAAGCATCAATAGCTGCTTCTTGTTCAACGATGCCACCTTGTTGACCTAGAGCCGGTTGAGGCTTTTGGTGTTTCTTAACAAGGTTGATACCTTCTACGAATACTTTACCAGTTTCGAGAACCTTAGTTACTTTACCGCGCTTGCCTTTATCTTTACCAGCAAGAACGATTACTTCGTCATTACGACGGATTTTAGCTGCCATTTTATTGCCGCTCCTTACAGAACTTCAGGTGCTAGTGACACAATTTTCATGAATTTCGCATTACGAAGCTCACGAGTCACAGGACCAAAGATACGTGTACCGACTGGTTGCTCAGTATTGTCGTTCAACAATACACAAGCATTACGGTCGAAGCGAATGACAGAACCGTCTGGACGACGAACGCCTTTACGGGTGCGCACCACTACCGCTTTCAGAACATCACCTTTTTTAACTTTACCGCGAGGAATTGCTTCCTTAACAGTAACTTTAATGATGTCTCCGATATGTGCATAACGGCGGTGAGAGCCACCCAGAACCTTAATACACATTACTCTGCGAGCGCCGGAGTTATCCGCTGCGTCGAGTGTACTTTGCATTTGGATCATGTTAGTGCTCCGCTAAATATTAAAACTAGACCCATCACGGGTCGGGCTGCCTCTTTATAAGGGCTGCGAATTGTACCACCGTTTCTAGAGAAAAGGTAGACAAAAAACAAACGGCTCCAAAAAAAACTTTGGAGCCGCTTTAAAAGCCTAAAAATTAAGCAAAATTAAATTTTCGCTTTTTCTAGAACTTTAACCAAAGTCCAAGATTTAGTCTTAGACATTGGGCGACATTCACGAATCTCAACTTTGTCGCCTAGGCCACATTCGTTGTTTTCATCGTGAGCATGTACTTTTGTCGTACGTTTGATGAACTTCCCATAGATTGGGTGTTTAACAAAACGTTCGATAGCAACAACAATAGACTTGTCCATTTTATCGCTAATTACACGACCTTGAGTCGTACGAGTTGTTTCGCTCATTATGCGCCTGCCTTACTAGTCAAAACAGTCTTAACACGTGCGATATCACGGCGTACAGCTTTCAGAGTATGAGTTTGCTGTAGCTGACCAGTTGCAGCTTGCATGCGCAAGTTGAACTGTTCGCGTAGCAAATTCAATAACTCAGCGTTAAGCTCTTCAACGCTTTTTTCGCGTAGGTCTTGTGCTTTCATCACATCACCTGCTTAGTTACAAAAGTTGTTTTTATAGGCAGTTTACGTGCCGCTAGGCGGAACGCTTCACGTGCCAACTCTTCAGGTACACCACCCATCTCGTACATCACTTTACCAGGCTGGATTTGGGCAACCCAATATTCAACGTTACCCTTACCTTTACCTTGACGAACTTCAAGAGGTTTTTCAGTGATAGGTTTGTCTGGGAAAATACGAATCCAGATTTGACCTTGACGCTTAACGTGACGCGTCATTGCACGACGAGCCGCTTCGATCTGACGAGCAGTAATGCGACCACGGCCAACAGCTTTTAGGCCGTATTCGCCGAAGCTTACATCAGTACCTTTCGCTAGACCGCGGTTACGACCAGTCATAACCTTACGGAATTTAGTACGTTTAGGTTGTAGCATCAGTCGACTCCTTACTTACGGCTTTGACGTGGCTTCTTCTTAGGCTTGTCAGCCTTTGGCTCTACCGCGTTTGCGTCTGGCATTCCACCAAGGATTTCACCTTTGAAGATCCAAACTTTAACGCCGATCACACCATATTGAGTGTGAGCCGAAGAAGTTGCGTAATCAATGTCAGCACGTAGGGTATGTAGAGGCACACGACCTTCACGGTACCATTCAGTACGCGCGATTTCAGCGCCGCCTAGACGACCACTTACTTCTACTTTAATACCCTTAGCACCTAGACGCATTGCGTTTTGTACTGCGCGCTTCATAGCACGACGGAACATAACACGACGTTCTAGCTGAGACGAAATGCTATCAGCCACTAATTGACCGTCTAGCTCAGGCTTACGTACTTCAGCGATGTTAATTTGCGCTGGTACACCTGCAATTTTAGCTACAGCTGCGC
This sequence comes from Vibrio aphrogenes, assembly GCF_002157735.2. Taxonomy (NCBI): domain Bacteria; kingdom Pseudomonadati; phylum Pseudomonadota; class Gammaproteobacteria; order Vibrionales; family Vibrionaceae; genus Vibrio; species Vibrio aphrogenes. The sequence goes on along the minus strand of NZ_AP018689.1, from coordinate 281,898 downwards.
GTAGCTTCTCAACGTCTTCGCCTTTTTTACCGATAACAACACCTGGACGAGCAGTGTGAATAGTCACACGGATGCTCTTCGCAGGACGTTCGATAACGATGCGAGATAAAGACGCTTTAGACAGTTCTTTTGTTAAGAACTGACGTACCTTGAAGTCGCCGTCTAGGTTGTCAGCGAATTCGTTGGTATTAGCAAACCATGTAGCATTCCAAGGCTTAACGATGCCAAGACGAATACCATTAGGATGTACTTTCTGACCCATTTGCTTACTCTCCTAGTCTCTTAGCGATCTGCTACAACAACAGTGATGTGGCTTGAACGCTTCAAGATACGATCCGCACGGCCTTTAGCACGAGGCATAATACGCTTCATGATAGGACCCTCATCTACGAAGATTTTAGCGACTGATAGATCGTCGATATCTGCACCTTCGTTGTGTTCCGCATTTGCAATCGCAGAATCAAGTACTTTCTTAATTAAGTCAGCCGCTTTTTTGTTGCTGAACGTTAAGATTTCAAGCGCTTGCTCTACTGATTTACCACGGATTTGATCTGCAACTAAGCGAGCTTTCTGTGGAGAAATGCGAGCAAAGTTATGTTTAGCAATAGCTTCCATTATTTACTCCTTATTTCTTCTTAGCTTTCTTATCTGCAGCATGGCCGCGATAGGTACGTGTTGGTGCAAATTCGCCCAGTTTGTGACCGATCATTTCATCAGTTACGAATACTGGAACGTGTTGACGACCATTATGGACAGCGATGGTCAAACCAATCATTGATGGAATGATCATTGAACGACGGGACCAAGTCTTAATAGGCTTTTTGTCTCCGCTTTCCACCGCTTTCTCTACCTTCTTCAGCAAGTGTAGGTCAATAAATGGACCTTTCTTGAGAGAACGTGGCATGGCGATTCCTCTTTATAGATTATTTGTTACGACGACGTACAATGTACTTGTCAGTGCGTTTGTTCTTACGGGTCTTGAAGCCTTTAGTTGGCATACCCCATGGAGAAACTGGGTGACGACCACCAGAAGTACGGCCTTCACCACCACCGTGTGGGTGGTCTACTGGGTTCATTACCACACCGCGAACGGTAGGACGAACACCGCGCCAGCGGTTAGCACCAGCTTTACCAAGTTCACGAAGCATGTGTTCAGAGTTACCTACTTCACCGATTGTTGCACGGCCTTCAGATAACACTTTACGCATCTCACCAGAACGTAAGCGTAGAGTTACGTATGCACCGTCGCGAGCGACTAGTTGTGCATATGCGCCAGCAGAACGAGCTAGCTGTGCACCTTTACCAGGCTTAAGTTCAATACAGTGAATTGTAGAACCTACTGGGATGTTACGCATCGGCAGAGTGTTACCTGCTTTGATAGGCGCATCTACACCAGATTGGATCGCATCACCAGCTTGAATGCCTTTAGGTGCAATAATGTAACGACGTTCACCGTCTGCATACAATACTAAAGCAATGTTTGCACTACGGTTTGGATCGTATTCAAGACGCTCAACTTTCGCTGGGATACCGTCTTTAGTACGTTTAAAGTCAATCAAACGGTAGTGATGTTTGTGACCACCACCGATGTGACGTACTGTGATACGACCGTTATTGTTACGACCACCATTCTTAGAGTTTTTCTCTAGAAGAGGTGCGTAAGGCTTACCTTTATGTAGGTCAGCATTTACTACTTTAACAACGTGGCGACGACCAGGGGAAGTCGGCTTACACTTAACAATAGCCATTTTTAACTACTCCTGTTACTCAGCACCGCCAACGAAGTCAAGGTCTTGACCTTCTTTCAAAGTAACGTAAGCTTTTTTCACGTCTGAACGACGGCCTTCACGCATACCTTGACGTTTGGTCTTACCCTTAAGAACTAGGGTATTTACAGACTTAACTTCAACTTCAAATAGCTTTTCTACAGCTGCTTTGATCTCTTTTTTAGTTGCGTTAGTTGCAACTTTAAAAACGATAGTGTTTGCTTTTTCAGCAGCCATTGTCGCTTTTTCAGAGATGTGCGGAGCACGTAGAACTTTTAGTAGACGCTCTTCACTGATCATGCCAGCATCTCCTCAACTTGCTTAACTGCTTCTGCAGTCATTAGAACCTTGTCAAATGCGATTAGACTTACTGGATCAATACCAGCTACATCACGTGCATCAACTTTGTAAAGGTTACGAGCAGCTAAGAATAGATTCTCGTCTACTTCGCTAGTTACGATTAATACATCGTTTAGCTCAAGATCTTTAAGCTTAGCAACTAGGTCTTTAGTTTTTGGCGCTTCAACTGAGAAGTTATCAACAACGATTAAACGCTCTTGACGAACTAATTCAGAAAGAATTGCTTTCATAGCACCGCGGTACATTTTTTTGTTTACTTTTTGGCTGTAGTTTTGAGGCTTAGCAGCAAAAGTAACACCACCTGTACGCCAGATTGGGCTACGGATTGTACCAGCACGCGCACGGCCAGTACCTTTTTGACGCCATGGTTTAGCGCCACCACCAGATACTTCAGAACGAGTCTTTTGAGCACGAGTACCTTGACGAGCACCTGCTGCGTATGCAACAACTACTTGGTGTACAAGAGCTTCGTTAAACTCACGTCCGAAAGTAGTCTCGGAAACAGTTAGTGCATCAGCACCTTTAACCATCAATTCCATTACTTACTCCTAGACGTTATGCTTTAACAGCTGGTTTTACGATTACGTTGCCACCGATAGCACCAGGTACTGCACCTTTAATAAGAAGCAGATTGCGCTCAGCGTCAACACGTACGATCTCTAGGTTTTGAGTCGTTACACGCTCAGCACCCATGTGACCAGCCATTTTTTTGCCTTTAAACACGCGACCTGGAGTTTGACATTGGCCAATTGAACCCGGAGCACGGTGAGACAAAGAGTTACCATGAGTCATATCTTGAGTACGGAAATTCCAACGCTTAACTGCGCCTTGGAAACCTTTACCTTTAGATGTACCAGTAACGTCTACTTTTTTGATTTCATTGAAAAGTTCTACGTTTAGCTCAGCGCCAACTTCAAACTCTTCACCGTTTTCTAAACGGAATTCCCAAAGACCGCGGCCTGCTTCAACACCTGCTTTCGCAAAGTGACCAGCTTCAGGCTTAGATACACGGTTAGCTTTCTTAGCACCTGCAGTTACTTGGATTGCAGAGTAACCATCGTTTTCAAGTGTACGTACTTGAGAAACACGGTTAGCTTCAACCTCAACAACTGTTACAGGGATAGAAACGCCTTCTTCGGTAAATACGCGGGTCATACCCACTTTACGACCGACTAGACCAATCATTATTTCTTCTCCCTTAACCTAGGCTGATTTGAACATCAACGCCAGCAGCAAGATCTAAACGCATCAGTGCATCAACAGTTTTATCTGTTGGTTCAACGATGTCGATTAAACGCTTGTGAGTACGGATTTCGTACTGGTCACGTGCGTCTTTGTTGACGTGAGGAGAAATAAGAACAGTGAAACGCTCTTTACGAGTAGGTAGTGGAATAGGACCACGAACCTGTGCGCCGGTGCGCTTTGCTGTTTCAACGATTTCCGCAGTTGACTGATCGATTAGACGATAATCGAAAGCCTTTAGGCGGATACGAATACGTTGGTTCTGCATGAGACAGAGCTCCAATTAATTAATTACACAAACAATATCGCCACTCAACTGCGTAAATTCGCAGGAATGCCGATTGATTTATGTGAAACCGTAGTGCCCTTATTGGGTACATTGTCAGTTAATTTCTATCAGAAACTATTTAACTATTATCTAGATAACTAGGTGACTAATTTTTATTAACTGCGAACATAAGCTGAGTATACATTATGGTTAAATCACCGAATAATCTCTGAAAGATTAAGAGTGTTAACACGAATCCTCGCTGCTCATTGGTTCACAACTGGCTAAACCAGAGCCGTGCATTATACAGATCACAAAACGGGATGCAAGTGTTGTTTGAAAATTAATCGAGAAAAGAAAATAGAGCCGAGAGCCGAGAGCCGAGAGCCGAGAGCCGAGAGCCGAGAGCCGAGAGCCGAGAGCCGAGAGCCGAGAGGAGTGTCATTTAGGATACAAAAAAGGGAAGCTTAAGCTCCCCTTTTTTTATTAGTACTAACGGTTGTTAGCTATCAGCAATTAAGCGATAACTTTAGCAACAACACCAGCACCAACTGTACGGCCACCTTCACGGATAGCGAAACGTAGACCTTCGTCCATCGCGATTGGTGCGATTAGAGTAACAGTCATTTGTACGTTATCACCAGGCATTACCATTTCAACACCTTCTGGTAGTTGAATGTCGCCAGTTACGTCAGTTGTACGGAAGTAGAACTGTGGACGGTAACCTTTGAAGAATGGAGTGTGACGACCACCTTCATCTTTCGAAAGTACGTATACTTCTGATTCGAAAGTTGTGTGTGGGTTGATTGATTTAGGAGCTGCTAGTACTTGACCGCGCTCTACGTCATCACGTTTAGTACCACGTAGAAGTGCACCAACGTTCTCACCTGCACGACCTTCGTCAAGCAGTTTACGGAACATTTCAACACCAGTACATGTAGTTACTGTAGTATCTTTGATACCAACGATTTCTACTTCGTCACCTACGCGTAGGATACCACGCTCGATACGACCAGTTACAACCGTACCACGACCTTGGATTGAGAACACGTCTTCAATTGGTAGTAGGAATGGTTGGTCTACTGCACGCTCTGGCTCAGGAATGTAAGAATCTAGTGCTTCTGCAAGCTCAATGATTTTCGCTTCCCATTGCTCTTCGCCGTTTAGTGCGCCTAGAGCTGAACCTTGGATTACTGGTAGATCATCACCTGGGAAGTCGTACTCAGATAGAAGTTCACGAACTTCCATTTCAACTAGCTCTAGAAGCTCTTCATCATCAACCATGTCACATTTGTTCATGAATACGATGATGTAAGGGATACCAACTTGGCGACCAAGTAGGATGTGCTCACGAGTTTGAGGCATAGGACCGTCAGTTGCAGCAACAACTAGGATACCACCGTCCATTTGCGCAGCACCAGTGATCATGTTTTTAACATAATCGGCGTGTCCTGGGCAGTCAACGTGTGCGTAGTGACGAGTTGGAGTATCGTACTCTACGTGAGAAGTAGCGATTGTGATACCGCGCTCACGCTCTTCAGGAGCGTTATCGATTGACGCGAAGTCACGAGCTGAACCGCCGTACACTTTAGAAAGTGTAGTACAGATAGCTGCAGTTAGAGTGGTTTTACCGTGGTCAACGTGGCCGATAGTACCAACGTTTACGTGCGGTTTCGTACGTTCAAATTTTTCTTTAGACACAATCGTGTTCCTTCCTAGTTATGATTCGTTTTGACATAGTTTAAGTCAAAACGCGCCAGAATTTGCTATTTTATGCGTCAATTTTCATCAACGCAATAGATTCATGGTTTAAGTCGGCAGATCTCTATGAAAAAGATCATTAATTTAAACCTTAACCGCGCTCTGCAATGATTGCTTCAGCAACATTTTTAGGCACTTCAGCATACTCAGAAAATTCCATCGAGTATGATGCACGGCCTTGAGTTGCAGAACGTAAGTCGGTTGCGTAACCAAACATCACAGATAATGGTACTTGGGCTCGGATAATTTTCAAGCCGCCATAACCTTCTTCCATTCCTTCAATAATGCCGCGACGACGGTTTAGATCACCAACAACATCCCCCATCCAGTCTTCAGGGGTGGTCACTTCAACTTTCATCATAGGCTCGAGTAACACAGGTTGTGCTTCCAACGCGCCTTTTTTGAATGCCATTGAGCCAGCAATTTTAAATGCCATCTCACTTGAGTCGACATCGTGGTATGAACCATCGAACAAGGTTGCCTTAATATCCATTACAGGATAACCAGCAAGTACACCATTGTTCATTTGTTCTTCAATACCTTTCGATACTGAACTGATGAATTCACGAGGAACAGCACCGCCCACGATCTCGTCAACAAATACAAATCCTTCACCTGGTTCAGATGGTTCAAGCTTAAGCCATACATGACCGTATTGGCCACGGCCACCTGATTGACGAATAAATTTGCCTTCGACTTCCGCTTTACCACGAATGGTTTCACGGTATGCCACTTGAGGTTTACCTACATTGCAGTCAACACTGAATTCGCGCTTCATCCGATCAACGATGATATCTAAGTGAAGCTCACCCATACCTGAAATCAAGGTTTGGCCAGTTTCATCATCAGTTTCCACGCGGAAAGATGGGTCTTCTGCGGCTAATTTGCCTAAAGCAATAGCCATTTTATCTTGGTCAGCAGTCGAACGCGGTTCAACAACAATTTGAATCACTGGCTCAGGGAATTCCATGCGCTCAAGGATCACTTTATGGTTTTGATCACATAAGGTATCACCGGTGGTCACATCTTTTAAGCCAATTGCTGCAGCGATATCGCCTGCTAATACTTCTTTAATTTCTTCGCGCTTGTTTGAGTGCATTTGAACAATACGTCCAAAACGCTCACGCTTTTGCTTCACTGAGTTGTATACCGTATCACCAGAGTTGACTTTACCGGAATACACACGCATGAAGGTTAACGTTCCCACAAATGGGTCAGTTGCAATTTTGAAGGCAAGAGCTGCAAATGGTTCGTTGTCGTCTGCATGACGCTCAACTTCATTCTCATCTTCATCAATACCTTTAATTGAAGGCACTTCAGTGGGTGATGGTAAGTAGTCAATCACCGCATCAAGTACAGCTTGTACGCCTTTATTTTTGAAAGCGGAACCACAAGTTGCTAATACAATCTCGTTGTTCAAAGTACGAGCGCGTAGTGCTTGCTTGATTTCAGCTTCACTGAGCTCTTCACCTTCAAGGTATTTATCCATCAACTCTTCTGTGGCTTCTGCAGCCGCTTCCACTAAGTGGCTACGCCATTCATCAGCGAGTTCTTGCATATCAGCCGGAATTTCTTCGTATGTGAAGGTCATGCCTTGATCGGCTTCATTCCAGTTAATAGCTTTCATCTTGATAAGGTCGATGACACCCTTAAACTCTTCTTCTGCACCAATATTTAATTGGATTGGAACCGGAGTCGCACCAAGACGATTTTTAATTTGGTTTACAACGCGCAAGAAATCTGCACCGGCACGGTCCATTTTGTTCACGAACACGATACGAGGTACGTGATATTTGTCCGCTTGACGCCATACAGTTTCAGACTGAGGTTCAACACCAGATGATCCACAAAAAACCACCACTGCTCCATCAAGTACACGCAAAGAGCGCTCTACTTCGATCGTAAAGTCAACGTGTCCAGGGGTATCAATGATATTGACGCGATGTTCTTCGAACTGAGCTTCCATACCACGCCAGAAAGTAGTCGTAGCAGCAGATGTGATAGTGATACCACGCTCTTGCTCCTGCTCCATCCAGTCCATGGTTGCAGCGCCATCGTGAACTTCACCAATTTTATGAGAAAGGCCTGTGTAGAACAGAATACGCTCAGTTGTGGTTGTTTTACCTGCATCTACGTGCGCACAGATACCGATGTTACGGTAGCGCTCAATAGGAGTTTTACGAGCCACGATTGTATCCTCTTACTAAGGAAACCCTTAGGTTGTTCAAACCATTTATCTAACTTAATTTGAGATCGATAAATAGTAAAAATGTGCTGCGGGAATCCCCGCAGCACAGAAGGTATAACTAACGTTATAAGTCGGCTAACAAGTAGCTGATTACCAACGGTAGTGTGCGAACGCTTTGTTCGCGTCTGCCATACGGTGAACGTCTTCACGTTTCTTAACAGCAGTACCTTTGTTTTCTGACGCATCTAGCATTTCAGCAGCTAGGCGCATTGCCATAGATTTTTCACCACGCTTACGCGCAGCTTCAACCAACCAACGCATAGCAAGTGCGTTACGGCGAACCGGACGAACCTCTACAGGTACTTGGTAAGTTGAACCACCCACACGGCGAGATTTAACTTCTACCGCTGGACGTACATTTTCAAGAGCTTCTTCAAATACAGCTAAGTGATCTTTACCAGATTTCTCAGCCATAGTATCTAGTGCAGTGTAAACAATTTTTTCAGCAGTTGATTTCTTACCATCAACCATAAGGATGTTTACAAATTTTGCCAGCAATTCAGATTTGAATTTAGGATCTGGAAGGATCTTACGCTGACCAATTACGCGACGACGTGGCATGGATGTTTCTCCGTTGTCTTCTTCAGGTTATCCAAAACTTTTCAGTTTCATCAAAATACAATAATTGTAGTGTTTGGCCTTACTTAACGCTTTCTGTTATTACAGAATAGCTATTAAGACTTAGGACGTTTAACACCATACTTAGAACGACCTTGTTTACGGTCGTTAACGCCAGCACAGTCAAGAGCGCCGCGAACGGTGTGGTAACGCACACCTGGTAAATCTTTAACACGACCACCACGGATTAGAACAACTGAGTGCTCTTGAAGGTTATGACCTTCACCGCCGATGTATGAAGTAACTTCAAAGCCGTTAGTTAAACGAACACGACATACTTTACGTAATGCTGAGTTCGGTTTTTTAGGAGTAGTAGTATATACACGAGTACATACACCACGTTTTTGTGGACACGCTTCTAGTGCAGGCACGTTGCTTTTAACAACTTGCTTTGCACGTGGCTTGCGTACCAACTGGTTAATAGTTGCCATTAAATAGCTCCTGATTTACGAAAATAAGCTTGTGAAAAATCTAATCCTTATTCACCTTCAAATAACATTGAAGTGAGAAATAAGGACGCGAAATTTTATGCATCAAGGGGGCGTGTGTCAAGAAATATACAATCTTGCGAGAGAGTTTTTTTATTTTAAGCGAATCTCAAGGAATTCAAAGCGGGATTTAATCCCAAGTCATCGATTGAAGGTGTTGCTCAGTTAACAAAACAAAACCAATAAAATCAACATTTTGAAATAACTTCATCGCTTCAAGATTTAAGCCTCTTGCGCAAGCATCTTCTTCTAGCACATAGACTTGATCTTGACGATCCTTTAGTGATTCAAATAACCCATCCTGACGAAATAAAGCATAAACAGCGTCTTCAATGAGTAAAATGTCATCATCAGCTTGGATCAATGGCAATGAATCAAGCAGCCCAGTGTGAGTTTTTATAATATGCAGCATCACTAAGATCCTATTAATACGTCATGATCTTATGACATTGTTGCAGCTTGTCAGCTATTTGTTGTGGATTCAATGTTTGCGTGTCTATCACTAAGGCTTGGCTCGTTAGCTGATATGCTTGCAGCGACGATTCACACACAAAAACTTTTTCAATATCATACAGTTCAAGCAATTTAAAAGCGGCAATATAATCACGTGACTTTATTTTCTCAGGTTGCTGTGAGCCTATCAATTGCGTCACTCCAGCGCCGATAAAAAATACCTCAATATCTTCACAATATGCCGATGCCGCTAATAAGGCATCTAAGCCTTCACGACCTTTTGCCGTCGTATGTGGATACGAACGAAAAACAAAACCTAAACGCATTAAAATTGCACCACCCTATCTTGAGTCAACAATGCTTCTGATAAGCTTCCCAGCCCAGCCAGCTCAAAACCAGCTGCCACATTACTTGAATCGAGAGCATGCGTCTCGGCTTCATGACGATCCACAATCCCTCGCCTTAATGATGCCGCTACACAGGCCTCTAAGCGCACCTGATGACGCTGGCTTAGTTGTTGCCATGCTTTGGTCAGATCAAACTCATCATTGGCAGGAAGGACCAAACCAGAGGCATTATGTACACCATCTTGATAAAAGAATACGCTAACCAATTGATGTCCTTTTTCGAGCAAGGCGCAAGCAAATTGATAGGCATGACGAGCGGACTGGCTACCATACACTGAACCATTGACGACCAAAGTGTAAGTTAACGACGCTTGGCTCACTTTTCACCATCCTCAATTTTACGTTGACGAATATAAAGGTAGACCGTGTGCTTAGAGATATTAAGACGATCCGCAACTCGGTTAATGGCATCTTTAATATCAAAGATCCCTTTATCATACAGATCCATCACGATCTGACGGTTTTTAGTGTTATTGGATACCGACTTATCAGCATTGATTTCTTCGATCGTGCGCTCAACCGTTTGATCCACCAGCTCTTCTACATCACTGGCAAAGTTCACCGATGACGCTGCTTCTTCCGCTTCTGCGGTTGGCATAAAAGCATGCAATACTTGTGAGAATGGGGCATCTAAATTGATATTAATACACAACAAGCCAATCACACGGTTATCGGCATTACGGATCGCAATCGTAATCGACTTCATCAATACGCCACCTTTGGCACGCGTAAAGTAAGAACGGGAAAAATTACGCTGCGAACCTTCAATATCTTTGAGCATTTTTAATGCTAAATCGGTAATGGGTGACCCCACTTGACGACCGGTGTTTTCACCATTGGCAATTTTGATGGCAGAAGTGTGTAGGTCTTCTAAAGAATGCAGTACGATTTCACAGTAGCTACCGATTAAACTGGCTAGTCCATCTACCACCGCTTCATAAGAATGCAGTATCGTTTTATCTTGCTCGGTAAAGGGCATTACATGTACAGATTCCATTTCTAATAATGCTTCAGAATGCACAACTTCAGATTGACTCACAGGCACCTCTTGCTACTTCTTGATTAATTCACCGAGATAAATGCCCAGCCACAGCGCTGAACAATTAAACAAATTAGTGTAAGTTTATCAGAAAATTTGAATTAGGCATTGCTCTAACCGCATTATGATGATTTAGAACAAATTTTTATCAAATTGAGCGGGAATAAAAAAGGCCCATCACCTGATGAGCCTTAAAAATTTAATCGTAAATTGAATTACTTAGCAGCTGGTGCTTGTGGTGCGTCTGCTGATTTTACTGACATCAACTCAATTTCGAAAACTAACGTTGAGTTAGCTGGAATCGTTGGTGTATCTTGCTCACCGTAAGCCAACTCAGGCGGGATAACCACTTTGTATTTTGAGCCAACCTTCATTAATTGTACCGCTTCAGTCCAACCTGGGATCACTCGATTCAATGGGAAAGTCGCAGGCTCTTTACGGTCGTAAGAGCTGTCGAATTTAGTTCCGTCGACCAAAGTACCTTCATAGTTGACTACGACAGTATCCGTGGCTTTAGGAGACATGCCCTCGCCTTCTTTCTCTACTTTGTAAAGAATGCCAGAATCGGTTTTCTTCACGCCTTCTTCTTTGGCAAAGTTCGCGCGGAACTCATCGCCTGCTTTTTTCGCTGCAGCCGCTTTTTCTGCTGCTTGAGCTTGCATCTTCTCAGAAACACGTTTATCTAAAGCTTGTAATGCTTGATGAGTTTCTTCTTCTGTCATGCCTGCTTTTTGCGCAAACACATCTTCAATCCCTTTTAGGACGATATCTTTATCTAAATTGATGCCAATTTCTGATGGTTTTTCAATGCTGGTATTTAAGTAGTTCGCAAAAGAAACACCAATCGCATACGCCGCTTTTTCATCATCCGTTTTGTATAAAGTGGATGCTGCAGCTGATTGCGTTTGTTCCGCTTTCGGCGCCGCTTGTTGTGCGTCTTTAGATTCTTCTTTCTGGCAGCCAACCGCTAATAAAACAGTTGCAGCTAACAGAGATACTTTAAAAATCGGTTTCATTCACTTCTCCAGCGTGATGGCAAGCCATCGTTATGATTTAAAAAAATTATTGTAACAACACCTAGAAATTTTATCGCTTCCACTACAAATTCTAGTGCTTCCACGACTATGAATGCTTCTAAATGATGTGATGTTTGAATATCCTCAATCAGGATATCTCTTGTTTCTACACTACCATGGACTTATTCCAAGCACTTGGTAGATGACTGTATTTTTAGAACAAAGTTCAACAAAAGTAGAAAAATGTATCATGAAAGTATGAATTTTCTTTTTCTTTTCAGGCCCTTTCTTCGTAGCGCCTCTCTATTGAACACTTACGTTGCATCAAACTTCTACAGACCTGAATGTTTCAGGTATACTCTCACTTTCTTTTATCACTAAAGTAAACAGCATGCATTCAGATAACCTAGAGCTGGAATTAAAACAACGTATTGATGATCTTGAGTGCCAAGTGGCTTTTCAAGAGCAAACCATCAATGACCTTAATGATGCCTTAAGCCAACAGCAGATCTTGATTTCTCGTATGCAAGATCAAATGAAATTTGTGGTGGGTAAAGTGAAAAACCTTGATGCTTCTCATTTAGCGGACGCGTCAGAGGAAACACCCCCTCCTCATTATTGATCCATTGAAGTATTAGCCCATTGAGGTATTAATCCATTTAACTCTTAATCCATTTAGTGAATCCTATTCACTGAAATGATGAGCGTAACTTCATTAACAAAAACGCCAACTCTTCAGTTGGCGTTTTTTAAAAGATTAGTGAGAACAGCCACAACCGCCGTTGCCATCACAGCCTTCTTTTTTCTCTTCGTGATCATGACCGCCACAGCAATCACCATCGTGGTCATGGTGGTGACCCGCTTGATGCACATGACCGTGCGCCATTTCTTCTTCAGTCGCCGCGCGAACTGCCACAACTTCAACATCAAATGTAAGTGTTTGGCCTGCTAGCATGTGGTTACCATCTACCACCACTTCATCACCATCGACTTCAGTGATTTCTACTGGGATTTGACCTTGGTCGGTATCTGCTAAGAAACGCATGCCCACTTCAATTTCATCTACACCGTGGAATACGTTTGCAGGAACACGTTGCACTAGGCCTTCATTGTGCTCACCGTAAGCGTCTTCTGGAGCAATAGTTGCTGTGAATTTGTCACCGGCAACTTTACCTTCAAGCTCTTTTTCCAAACCAGTGATTAGGTTGTTATGGCCGTGTAGGTAATCTAATGGCGCATCAACCGTTGATTGGTCAACCACAACACCATCTTCAACTTTCACTTGGTATGCCAAGCTAACAACAACGTTTTTTTCAATTTTCATATTCGCTCCAAATTCAGATTAAGCGTGAGAATGTGAGCACTTAATCTCTATTTGCAAGATAATGGGGATAAGCTTTGCAGATTTCAATCGCTAAAGGTGATTATTTTTCTATCCAAACCACCTTCTTCATCTCTTTCTTTTATTATGGCTTTCACTCTGGTTTAAAAATCCCAATCAATTGTTCGGCTTGGTGTGGTGTTTTTTCAACAACTTGAGGCGTTTTTTGTTCCACATAATCACACTCGACACATTCCACGACTTCAATTTGATTCTCTTCCCATACTCGCAAGCTGTCTGTTTGTTCACAGAGTGGGCATTTAGCTCCGGCAATAAATCTTTTCTTCATGCTGCAATTCCGCCTTAACTTATCAACTAATCCCAGTAATTCTGGATTTTACGTTCGCTTTCCATTTCTCGGTCAAAAATCTCTTCCAATTCTTGACGCACTTCCCTCGCCTTAATTCCTACCTCTTTATCTTCTGCATGTTGAGGTAATAACTCTTTAAGCATAGCGGTATCTAGTTTTCTAAAATGCGCTTCAGCTCGCTTGGCTTGATAAGGATGCATGCCTAATTCTGTTAATACTTGTCTGCCAAGATCCAAAGCCCCTAAGAAGGTTTCTCGCGAGAACAAGGTCACCCCTAGATTAAGCAGTTGATAAGCTTCAATGCGACTGCGCGCACGTGCCAGCACTTTTAAATGAGGGAAATGATGCTTACACAATTCAGCGATTTTAAGTACTTCTTCTGGGGAGTCGGTACAAATTGCAATGGCCTCGGCTTGCTCAGCTCCAGCAGCCCGAAGCAGATCCAGTTGAGTCGCATCACCGTAATACACTTTATAGCCAAATTTGCGCAGCAATTGAATTTGACTGGCATCACTTTCTAAAATCGTAATGCGTATTTTATTGGCATACAGTAAACGCCCGACAACTTGTCCAAAGCGTCCAAAGCCCGCCACAATGACTCGAGGCTCTTCATTTACCACATCAGATTGCATCTCTTCTTGGCTATTGATGGTGCGATTAAACCACTTATGCTGAGCCAATAAGAGTAGCGGCGTGGTCATCATCGATAAGCTGACCACAACCAATAAAAATGAACTCAATTCAGGCCCTAATAAACCATGACCTTTGGCAGCGGTAAAGAGCACAAAAGCAAACTCGCCTCCTTGGCTCAAAATCGCGGCCATTCGACTACGAGCTTTTGAACGTGTTCCCATTAAGCGAGCAAGCACATATAAAATCAGCCCCTTAATCGACACTAACGCAAGCACAGCGGCAATAATTTTAATGGGGTACGAGATTAATAGTTCGAGATTGACCGCCATGCCGACCGACATAAAAAACAGGCCAAGCAATAGCCCTTTAAAGGGTTCGATAGCGGTTTCTAGTTCATGGCGATATTCACTTTCCGCTAACAACACCCCAGCTAAGAAAGTGCCTAGGGCCATCGATAACCCCAGCTTACTCATTAACACCGAAATCCCAATCACTAATAATAAGGCGGCCACAGTAAATAGCTCTCTGACGCGGCTCATCACCACATAACGGAAAATGGGTCTTAATAAATAATGCCCTCCGACTAACAGGGCGCTAATTCCCCCAATCATCCAAACTGCATCTAACCAATCGCCTCCGACATTGCCCGCCAATAAAGGCAACAAAGCCAACATCGGGATCACCGCGATATCTTGAAAAAGCAATACCGCAAAACCTGACTGGCCCGTTTCAGTGCCGGCTAGACCTTGTTCTTCAATCACTCGCAATGCGATGGCCGTCGACGATAAGGCCAGGCCCATCCCAATGACTAAACTGTTTTGCCAGCTCACCCCAAAAGCATTGGCAATCGCCGAGATGGCAAAGGTAGTCACTACTACTTGAGCACCACCAAGCCCTAAAATAGGCATTCGCATTTGCCATAATTTTTTCGGGTTCAATTCCAAACCAATTAAAAACAGCAACAACACCACGCCCAGCTCAGAAAAGTGCATCACGCTATCAACATCGCTGATCAAGCCCAATCCCCATGGCCCAATGACGATACCAGCAATTAAATAGCCTAAAACCGACCCTAAACCTAAGCGTTGCGCTAAGGGAACCGTAACCACGGCGGCGGCTAAAAACACCACGCCACTGTTTAAAAAATCCATTGTTGATGCCATCAAGCGTTCCTTTCTACTTTTTGTAATTCAATCGGATGGAGTAACCAAGAACGATACGCTTGCGCATGCTCAATACGGGTCGCCTTATCAACATTACGCGCCCAATATAAAACCATAGGTTCAACCCAATGCATTTGACACAATTTTGCGGTTAACTCAAAAGGCTGCAAAATCTGCTCTAATGGATACTGGTTATAACCTCTTGTTGAAAATGCCTCTTTTGATCCTCCGGCAGTCACTATGCTGCGCCAATATTTACCTTTTAAGGCTGCGCCCTTGCCAAACGCAAACCCTTTACCAAGCACCGTATCCATCCACTCTTTCATTAATGCCGGACAAGAATACATAAAAAGAGGATGCTGAAAGACAATCACATCGTGCTCTAAAAGCAAACGATGCTCAGCTGCCACATCAATGAAAAAATCCGGATATCGACCATATAAGTCATGAATAGTGACATTGGATAACCCTTGCGCGGCTTTTAATAACATTTGATTAGCAATAGAATTATCTGGATCAGGGTGAGCATAAATCACTAACACACGAGGGTTAACTTTTGACTCGTTCACATGAGAACCTATCTCCTCTGGAGATTCCTTGGTCTTCGACATTGTTACTCCTCTCTTCTTGCCTTGCTTATTGCTTTAGCAGTGACCATTTTCTCACTAGCAACGGCTATTTCTTACTATTAGTTTTTACTATTAGTTTTTACTATTAGTTCTTACTACTAGTATGAACGCTCATTTTATTGCTGCAATTAACAACTCTTCAACAAATAATTCATCATATCCTAATTCGTATAATGATCGACATTTATCCATTAAACCCCTAATATTCTCAGCGTAACAAAACAACCTCCTTCAACGATTCCTAACAGCAACTCTAAATAAGACCTTTATGATTACATTTTCCAATATTCAATTACTGCGCGGTGGTAAACCTCTATTAGATCAAGCCTCTGCAACTATTCACCCCGGTGACAAAGTCGGTTTAGTTGGAAAAAATGGTTGCGGTAAATCCACCTTATTTGCGTTGTTAAAAAATGAGCTTTCTATCGATGCTGGCAATTTTCAAATGCCAGCCCAGTGGGAATTAGCTTGGGTTGCTCAAGAAACCCCAGCATTAGAACGTGCCGCATTAGAATACGTAATTGATGGTGATCGCGAATATCGCCAATTAGAGCAAGACTTAGCCGCAGCCGAACAAGCGGATAATGGCACCTTAGTTGCCGAGTTACATGGCAAATTAGAGACGGTCGGTGGCTATACCATTAAATCTCGTGCTGCAGAATTGCTGAATGGTTTAGGCTTTAGCCAAGAGCAGATGCAATGGAATCTCACCCAATTTTCTGGTGGTTGGCGAATGCGATTAAACTTAGCGCAAGCCTTGTTATGTCGCTCTGATTTGTTACTGCTCGATGAACCAACCAACCACTTAGATTTGGATGCCGTACTGTGGTTGGAAAAGTGGCTACAAAACTACCCGGGCACTTTGATTTTGATCTCGCACGACCGCGATTTTCTTGACCCTATCGTGGGGCGAATCATCCACGTGGAAAACCAGTTACTCAATGAATACACAGGTAACTACTCTTCCTTTGAAAATCAACGTGCTCAAAAATTAATGCAACAACAAGCCATGTATGCCAAACAACAAAAACAAATGGCGCATATGCAAAGTTATATCGACCGCTTCCGCTACAAGGCCTCCAAAGCACGCCAAGCCCAAAGCCGCATTAAAGCGTTAGAGAAAATGGAAAAAGTCCTTCCTGCGCAATTTGATAACCCATTTAGCTTTGAGTTTCGTGAGCCCGCAGCCTTGCCAAATCCAATCATCATGATGGACCAAGTATCAGCAGGTTATGGCGATAATCTCATTTTAAAACACATTCGTTTGAATTTGGTTCCTGGCAGCCGTATTGGCTTATTAGGCCGTAATGGCGCAGGTAAATCGACGTTAATCAAATTACTCTCCAGTGAACTCAAACCGCAAAGTGGCGATCTCACTTATTCACAAGGGGTGAAAATTGGCTACTTTGCTCAGCATCAATTAGAAACCTTGCATCCAGAAGAAACACCGCTACAACACATGATGCAGATTGCGCCCAATCATACCGAACAACAATTACGAGATTACTTAGGCAGCTTTGGGTTCATCGGTGATAAAGCCCTCGATAAAGTCGCTCCGTTTTCTGGTGGGGAAAAAGCTCGTTTAGTCTTAGCGTTAGTGGTGTGGCAAAAACCTAACCTCTTATTACTCGATGAACCAACTAACCACCTAGATCTCGACATGCGCCAAGCTCTGACGATGGCACTGCAAACGTTTGAAGGCGCTATGGTGATTGTCAGCCACGACCGCTATTTACTGCGTGCCACCACCGATGACTTATACTTAGTCGATGACAAACAGGTTGTGCCTTTTGATGGCGATTTAGGCGACTATTACAAATGGTTAACCGAACAACAAAAACAAGAGAAAAAAGACACGCAAGACCCCGTCAACAGCGAGCCCAGTCAAAACAGCGCTGCCGCACGTAAAGAGCAAAAGCGTTTAGAAGCCGAATTACGTAAACAAACGGCACCAATTCGCAAAAAACTGACACAACTCGAAGCAAAAATGGACAAACTAAGCCTAGAGTTAGCCGCTGCCGAACAACAATTAGGCGATGTATCACTCTATCAAGATGAAAATAAAGCTAAACTGACAGAAGTATTAGCGCAACAAGCCTCCAGCAAGTCTCAATTGGAAGACATTGAGATGGAGTGGATGGCCTTACAGGAAGAACTGGAAAGCTTAAGCTCATAATATGACCCAATATCAACCGCTGCCTCTCACCTTTGAACGCCTATGGCAATTTAGTTTGCAACATTATGGCGTGCGCAAAATTAAAGAAGCTTGTTTGCATTTACAAAACCAATACCATGGCAAAGTCAATTTGGTGTTGTTACTGAAATGGTTAGATGAACACCAACTCGCCCTATCAGAGCAACAATGGCAACAACTTGATGCAGCGATTGAACGTACGGAACACTTATTAGAGCAATTTCGTTATTATCGTCGCAAAGCCAAACCGCATTTGCCCGACACCCTATATCGTGAATCTTTACAGTTTGAACTGCAACTAGAACGCCAACAGCAATCAGATTTGGTCCATTGCATTAATCAAATGGACCTTTCTCCTCGTTCTGGCCAACCCATGACCCATCTCTATTGTCATAAGGTTGGGGCTGAACATCTGTGTGAGATTTTTTATAATACGGCTCGATAACCCCAATCAATGGATAAGGCAGTACCATGATCATTCCTTGGCAAGAGATTCAGCCCGAGACACTCGATAATTTAATCAAAGAATTTATTTTACGAGAAGGAACCGATTACGGCCTCCAAGAAACCACACTTGAGACCAAAATCAAACAAGTCAAAACACAACTCCAAGCTGGCAGTGTTGTTATTGTTTTTTCCGAGCTCCATGAAAGCGTCGATATCAAATCGATTCGGGATCTCAACTAACCTCTCACGCTCTCCTATTTATTCTTTGCCGTCATTCCTCTACACTGTGGGACATAATTAAGTCGCAATAAAGGATTATTATGTCGGCAAAACACCCGATCATTGCGGTTACGGGTTCATCAGGTGCAGGAACCACCACCACCTCAGAAACCTTCCGTAAAATGTTCAATATGATGGGCATTCAAGCTTCTTGGGTTGAAGGCGATAGCTTTCATCGTTATACGCGCCCAGAAATGGACATCGCCATTCGTAAAGCCAAAGAGCAAGGCAAGCACATCAGCTATTTTGGCCCCGAAGCCAATGACTTCCCCGCTCTCGCGCATTTTTTCAAGCAATATGGGCAAGATGGCACCGGTAAAGTGCGCCGTTATCTACACAGTTTTGATGAAGCCGTCCCCTATAACCAAATGCCAGGTACCTTTACCCCTTGGCAAGATCTGCCTGAAAATACCGATGTTTTATTCTACGAAGGTTTACATGGCGGCGTCGTCGATGGCGAGGTCAGCGTGTCGAAACACGTCGATTTTCTGATTGGTATGGTGCCGATCGTTAACTTGGAATGGATTCAAAAATTTGTGCGTGATACCCGCGATCGCGGCCATTCACGAGAAGCTGTGATGGACTCGATTGTGCGTTCAATGGATGACTACCTTAATTACATAACGCCACAATTTTCACGCACTCACATTAACTTTCAACGCGTTCCAACCGTGGATACCTCCAATCCACTCAATGCAAAAGGAATCCCCAGTCTCGATGAAAGTTTTGTGGTGATCCGCTTACGTGGCATTAAAAATGTCGACTTTCCTTATTTACTCGCCATGATTGATGGTTCATTCATGTCGCGCCATAACACCCTAGTGGTACCGGGCGGAAAAATGAGTTTTGCTATGGAACTCATCATCCAACCGTTATTACATCAATTAATCGAAACAGGGAAAATCGACTAGAAATGCTAGCGAGAGCACACTTACTGTCGAGTCTGTGATTTCGAACACATTTTGGCAGTCAAAAACCCCATTCTTGGTCGATCAAAATCAAGAAATCCGATGAAGAAAGGGGTAGTATTTAAGACCAACTGTAAAAGTCTTACAGCTAAGAAAATTAGCACCTATTTTATGTGACCCGTCCAGACGGTCTCAGGATGGATGACTCAACACTGAGCAAGCCTTGTAGAGGAAGTAACAAATTATGGTTCTAGGTAAACCTCAAACTGACCCAACATTAGAGTGGTTTCTATCGCACTGTCATATCCATAAGTACCCATCAAAAAGTACTTTGATTCACGCCGGTGAGAAAGCAGAAACTCTGTATTACATCGTGAAGGGTTCAGTGGCTGTATTAATCAAAGATGAAGAAGGCAAAGAGATGATTTTGTCTTACTTGAACCAAGGTGACTTCATTGGCGAATTAGGCCTATTTGAAGAAGACCAAGAGCGTACCGCTTGGGTCCGTGCAAAATCACCTTGTGAAGTCGCTGAAATTTCATTTAAGAAATTCCGCCAACTTATCCAAGTGAATCCAGATATCTTAATGCGTCTTTCTGGTCAAATGGCTAAACGCCTACAGATTACTAGCCAGAAAGTGGGTGACTTAGCTTTCCTAGACGTAACGGGTCGTATCGCTCAAACTCTGTTGAACTTAGCGAAACAACCTGATGCGATGACTCACCCTGATGGTATGCAAATCAAGATCACTCGCCAAGAAATTGGTCAAATTGTTGGCTGTTCACGCGAAACTGTTGGCCGTATCTTGAAGATGCTAGAAGAGCAAAATCTGATTTCAGCTCACGGTAAAACCATCGTCGTTTACGGTACGCGTTAATCGTCTTTCGTTTTACAACAAGCCAAAATCCACAAAGCCACTGAATGAAAGTTCAGTGGCTTTTTTTATACGCGAGTTTCGTTATTCGGGCGCTACGCTGCTTGTGACTCGATAAAGATAAGAGCCGAGAGCCGAGAGCCGAGAGCCGAGAGCCGAGAGCCGAGAGCCGAGAGCCGAGAGCCGAGAGCCGAGAGCCGAGAGCCGAGAGCCGAGAGCCGAGAGCCGAGAGCCGAGAGCCGAGAGCCGAGAGCCGAGAGCCGAGAGCCGAGAGGATTGTGCTGCGAGACCAACTAATGTCAATAATTCTTTTCGGTTCCCTAGCGCAGCGTCCCCATATCTCGGCTTTCCTGCTTGTGCTTTTCCTCGCTTAGAGAAGCGCAGCGGTCTGTTACGAATACCGATATTACCCAATCGCCGGTAACACCCCTGCACTGATCAACAACTGCACCCCGATAATAACCACGCCCATTAACAAGGTAAATATTAATGCAGGTTTACCACCGCTCACTGTAAAGGCTTGAGTTTCATGATGCTGTTGACGTGATTTCACTACCATAGCAACCGGTAATAGAATGGCTAAAATAGCCAAAGCAATAGCAGCATAACCTAACGCCATAATAAAACCTTGTGGGTAGAACAAAGCAAAGCCTAGTGGAGGCAAAAAAGTCACGAAAGCGATCGCCACACGGCCTTTTTTGGTTTGTCGCTTATTTAAGCTATCCCCTAAAAATTCAAACAAGCCCAAGCTCACCCCTAAAAATGAAGTAATCAACGCAAGGTCAGCAAAGACAGACACAATCTGCGAAATCATGCTGTTATGAATCACTTGAGATAAGATATTCACTAAAGAGCTCACATCTGAAGCTTGTGATAAGGTCGCTTGATTCACCACACCCAAGGTTGCGAATTGCCATAAGATGTAGACAATTAATGGCAATAAAGAGCCGCAGAGCATCACTTTCTTTAAGGCCTTCATGTCTAATTCTAAATAGCGTACCACCGCAGGAATGCTCCCGTGAAAGCCAAAAGAGGTAAAAATTACTGGCAAAGCCGCCACAACCAGTCCTTTTTCTAATGGCATGTTGACTAAATTCACCGCTTCAATATTAGGGGTTAAGAAAAACAACATGGTTGCCATCGCGATCAGCTTACAGGTAAACAACACTCGATTAACTCGATCAACAGAATGCGTCCCAAAGGTGACAATAGAGGCGATTAATAGTGTAAAAATGACGGTGCCTAAACCGCTCGAGACATCAAGAGAAAACCAGTTATATAGCTTGGCGTTAAACTGACCACCACCACCAGCAATGTAAGCGGCACATAACGCATAAAATAAAAATAGCATGGCAAAGGTCGCAATCCATTTGCCTTTTTCACCCAGAAACTGTTTCGCTAAAGTGTGTAGGGTTGCGTCATAATCGGCATGTTGATGAAGCTCTAACATTAATAATGCGGTGTACGCCATTAAAGCCCACATCCCCACCATGATCATCAAGGAGGTGGAAAAGCCTAAACCGGCAGATGCAATCGGAAGTGCCAGCATGCCAGCCCCAATGGTTGTACCGGCAATGATCAAAGTACTGCCAAAAACCTTTGAATTACTCATATTGTTATCTTTTTACCTGGTGGAATAATAAGCTGACACATTACTCATTTTTCAGGATTAAATCGAGGTAACAAAAATCAAAATCGCTCAATTATTCTACAAATTTACCTTAAATAGTCATTTTGTTTTGGTGTATAAAAAAATATACGCACTGTAAATAAAAATAAACCCAATGGCCAAATGAGCCACTGGGTCAGATGAAAAGTCATTTTAACGGTCAATTAAATACCGTATTGATCTCGATAAGCTTTAACTGAAGCTAACTGCTCGGCACTGTTGCCTTGCTCTTCAAGATACGTGACTAAATCGCCAAGACTAATAATAGAAATGACCGCACACCCAAAATCACGCTCGACTTCTTGAATGGCAGATAACTCACCTTTACCTTTTTCTTGACGATCAATGGCCACCAATACACCCGCTAAATCAGCAGCATTGGCTTTGATGATTTCCATGGATTCACGAATTGCAGTCCCTGCCGTGATCACATCATCGACCAACATAATACGCCCTTCTAGGGGATTACCTACTAGATTCCCCCCTTCGCCATGGTCTTTAGCTTCTTTGCGGTTAAAACAATAAGGAGTATCAATATCATGATGATCGGCAAGAGCTACCGCTGTGGTTGTGGCAATAGGGATCCCCTTATAAGCAGGACCAAATAACACATCAAATTCAATCCCTGAATCCGCTAACGCGGCGGCATAAAAGCGCCCTAAACGAGCCAAATCACGGCCGGTATTAAATAACCCAGCATTAAAGAAATACGGGCTAATGCGACCAGACTTTAAAGTGAACTCACCAAACTTCAATACTTCCTTTTCTAAGGCAAACTCTATAAATTCACGTTGATATGCTTTCATAAAATATCTCTATTCGGTCCCTAGTTCCTAGCTTCTAGTCCCTAGAGAATTTCATCTTCAATTTCAGCTGTTATAAATCTAACAGACTCAAATTGCACTCAAAAAAATAGCCCCTCAATGAGGAGCTATTTAAAAAACTTAATTTGCCAAGGCGGCTTTCTGAACGGCGATAATATCTTGGATGCCCTTCTCCGCCAGATCGAGTAATTGATTCAACTCAGCACGTGAGAATGCCTCTCCTTCTGCCGTTCCTTGCACCTCAATCATTTTACCTTCTTCGGTCATCACCACATTCATGTCGGTATCCGCAGCAGAGTCTTCTACATATTCTAAATCACATAAAGCGTGCTCACCGATAATACCAACTGAAACCGCCGCAACATGACACTTCATTGGGTTTTTCTTTAGTTTGCCTAAGTCCACTAATGATTGAATCGCATCGGCCAATGCCACACTTGCGCCCGAGATAGAAGCGGTACGAGTACCACCATCCGCTTGGATCACATCACAATCAACCGTGATCATCATTTCGCCTAATACATCCAAATCGACGACAGCACGTAAACTACGCGCGATTAAACGTTGGATTTCCATAGTACGACCGCCTTGTTTACCGCTAGCGGCTTCACGACGGTTACGCGTATGAGTCGCACGAGGTAACATGCCATATTCGGCCGTTACCCAACCTTTACCACGGCCTTTTAACCAACCTGGTACTTTTTCTTCAACACTGGCATTACACAATACTTTGGTATTACCAAACTCCACCAAAACTGAACCTTCAGCATAAGCGGTATAGTTACGAGTCATTTTAATAGG
This sequence comes from Vibrio aphrogenes, assembly GCF_002157735.2. NCBI lineage: Bacteria > Pseudomonadati > Pseudomonadota > Gammaproteobacteria > Vibrionales > Vibrionaceae > Vibrio > Vibrio aphrogenes. The sequence goes on along the minus strand of NZ_AP018689.1, from coordinate 258,120 downwards.
ACGAACTTGATCCGCGGCACGATCATTTGGACGCAAAGTTGAAGACATAAAGAAATACCTAATTAGCAATAGAATTGGGGCAAGATTATAACGATCTTGTCGTGAAAAAGCGATCTTAACGACGATTAATAAAACCACAGAGATTAAAGAAACCACCTTGCCTTAGACTGTGATAATATTCTTTTCAGAAAATCATCACACAATTTAGATTAGGTAATCTTCAATGATCTACAGCATGACCGCTTATGCCCGCAAAGAAATCAAATCCGATTGGGGCAACGCTGTGTGGGAAATCCGCAGTGTCAACCAACGCTACCTTGAAACCTACTTCCGTCTACCTGAACAATTTCGTGGTTTAGAGCCAATTTTACGTGAGCGTTTTCGTAAGCGTTTAGCGCGCGGTAAAGTCGAATGTCACTTACGCTTTGAAGCCAATTCCAAGGCGCAAAGCGACCTCAACATCAATGAAGACCTTGCCAAACAAGTGATCAAAGCCGCTAATCAAGTGATGTCTCTAACCGGTGAAGAGTCACGCATCAACCCATTTCAAGTAATGAACTGGCCGGGTGTGATGGAAGCACCAGAGCAAGACATGGACACCATCCAAAAAGAACTACTTGAAGCGTTTGAAGAAGCAATGAGTGATTTCATTGACGCACGTGGCCGCGAAGGTGCCAACATGAAAGCCTTGATCGACCAACGCCTTGAAGCGATCACCGCAGAAGCTGCCAAAGTACGTGCTCGCATGCCAGAGATCCTACAATGGCAACGCGACCGCCTACTCAACAAATTTGAAGAAGCCAAAATTGAACTCGACAGCTCACGGGTCGAACAAGAATTGATTCTACTGGCGCAAAAATCAGACGTCGCAGAAGAATTGGATCGCTTAGATTCTCACGTTAAAGAAGCTACTAACATCATGAAAAAAGGCGGCGCTTGTGGCCGTAAACTCGATTTCATGATGCAAGAATTCAACCGTGAAGCGAATACGCTAGCGTCTAAATCGATTAGTACGGATGTGACCGCTTCAGGTGTTGAATTGAAAGTGTTGATTGAGCAAATGCGTGAGCAGATCCAGAATATTGAATAATATTTTACAGACACCAAAAGAACTCAAAATTACTGTTTATAAAGGATTCTCATCAGAAACTTAATTTCATAAGATATCATCTAAATGATGGCAAAGATGGGGACAGTAGAACAATGCAATGATACGTTGCTTGTTATCTGTCACCATTTTTTACGTCTGTTGTAAACATCCAACTAATTAATCAAAGTGGTCGACCATCAATCGCAAATGACGCTTTGAATTACTGTAAACAACTATTCAATCATGTAAACATCCCCTAAAATAAGTACAAATAAATTCGCTGTTTACATACAACCTAGATAACAAATAATTGCTTTGTGATTAATGTTGAATTTTTTCTTTATATCCTTATTCAAAGGATCACACCTTAACTTTTTGAACGATGAGTATATAGTTATATCTATTAAAACTGATATAGTTCTCTAATATTAAAAAGCAGGAAAGATATCATGTACTCAACCGACGCAATTGAACTCGTCAAACTAGGCGTAAACATCGAAATCGCAAAAAACTCTTCTTTACACCCAACAGACGCACTAGAAATCGTAAATATCGCCAGTGAAATTGGTACTCACGTTACAGTAAAAAAGAAGTACCACACTGAAGTTCTGATGGAGATGGCAAAAGTAGGACGCGACCACGTCACTATCGCTATTTAGCCAACGGCTATCTAGTTCTTCGCCTAGATAAAACAGAATGTGCAGTATATTGGGGACAATATGCTGCACATTTTTATTCCCAGAAAGGAGCATGAATTTTCTGACATTAGCGATGTTTGACTCGCTAATCGGTTAAGCCTACTGAGCTGCTATTCTGTTGTTTTTGCGCAACCTCAATCTAATAAATTAGCTTCCAAATAAAGGCATCACACCCGTTTGACTACAAACTTCGTTTAAACGAACCTGAGCTTTCAAAATGTTATCTTTCCAGTGCTCATCTTGCGCCCACATTTCGATCACAAGTGGCACTACGCATTCCGTTTCTTTCAATGTTTTGAAGATCGCATTGAAATCGACTTCTCCCTCACCAATCACTAAATCACGGAACTGCCCTTTATATTCAGGAGTGACGCGATACGTATCTTTAAGGTGAATCTGAGTAATATGCGGCTTACTCAGCTTAAGCTCTGTCACGATGTCATAATTCCAACCCGAGATATTACCTACGTCTGGATACGCAGTGAAATAAGGTGAGTCAATCTCACGGCTCAACACTTCAAACTTGCTTAACGAGTTCAGGTAATCCGTGTCCATGATTTCAACCGCTAGCATCACCCCAGCGCGTTCCGCCAGTTGTGCCGAGAGCTTCATACCTTCGATAAAACGTAGGTGTGTCGCTTTGTCTGCTAGTTCGTAGTACACGTCATACCCTGCCAGCTGAATGGTACGAATCCCCAACTTGTACGCCAACGTAATAGCCTTCTCCATATGGATAACAGCTTGCTCTCGCACTTTAGGATCGGCTGAGCCAAATGGGAACTTACGGTGTGCACTCAAACACATCGACTGTAGCGGCACTTGATGTTTTTCACACAAGCGACGTAGGCCATAGACCTCTTCATCGTACCAGTCTAAACGACTGCGTCTTTCATCGGACTCATCGATCGAAATTTCGAGGAAATCAAAGCCTAACTCTTTCGTCGTTTTTAGCTTATCTTCCCAACTTAAGTCATTCGGAAGGGCTTTTTCATAAAGCCCGACACGATGGCGCGTTAAGTTTTGGTACATAACGCCTCCTAGCTCCAGTAACGGCTGATTTGTTCTTTCAGTGCTTCAGCGGTTTCTTGACCCTTTTCACCTGCCAACGCGCGACCCGCAATGAAAGTTTTCGCTTTAATGCCTTCGAATAGATACAAATCTTCTGGCACGATGCCACCTGTAATAGAAAGCTCGATACCCAGCTCAGACAGCGCACGCATCTTCACTAAGTCCGCTTCTGTCCAGCCCACACCCGCCAACTCAGCATCACGGGAACGGTGGTAGATCGCTTGTGTAATACCTAGGTCAACCCACGCTTGAGCGTCTTCCATTGTCCAGTTACCGTAGATCTCGATTTGAATTTCGCCATTAAATTCATCAGCGACTTTCTTACACGCGTCAATGGTTGCGATGTGCGCTGCTGCTGAAACCGTAATCCAGTCAGCACCGGCTTCAAAGGCCATACGTGCCAGAATCGCACCGCCATCTGTGGTTTTCATGTCACACACTAAGATATGGTCAGGGTGGTTTTTACGCAGTGTCGAAACCGCCTTCATGCCTTCAGCGAACGCAAGGATAGTCCCCACTTCAATTACATCTACGTAGCTCTCTACGTTGTTAGCAACTTCAATAGCAGCAGGTAGGTTCGTTTGGTCTAGGGCGATTTGAATCATTGGTTTAGTCATGGTTTTATCCTTTAATTTGTTCACGTATTAGATGGGCAAGACCATCTTGATTGTTATCTGTTTTACATACGGCTTGAGCGTTCGATTTGACGGTGTCGTCAGCATTAAACATCGCTACGCCTAACCCTGCGTATTGAAGCATGGATATGTCGTTGTGATTGTCGCCAATAGCAATTACTTGGGATGGTTGAAAACCCAACTCATTCACGTATTTAGCAAGGCGTAGGCCTTTACTATTGCCCATGGCAGCAAAGTCGATTCGGTTCGACCAAGAACGTTCGCCGTTAAAGTGCTCTTTGACCCAAGGCGTTTGCATCAAGCGTTCAACCGACTCTTGCTCCCCTTCCACCACAAACTTCCACACAAACTCAGTGTTCTTCGCCGTTTCAGAGAATGAATCCACGCGGTAGATATTTGGCTTGTGGTGCTCTGGCGCTTGCTCAGCCCACTCTTCCAACGCCAACATGTAAGCGAATGGGTTGTAGTTCGAGTAAGTCATCGCATCGGTGATATACATCACCATCTTCAGCTTGTATTCCTCCGCTAGCTCAATGAACATCTGAGCGTGTTTATGGTTAATAGCGTTCTGAGTTAAAACAGTCTCGGTTTGGTAGTCATACATGTAGGCTCCGTTGCAGCAGATAATCGGAGTATCTAGCCCTAACTCATAGTAATAAGGCCTTGCTGCGGTGTGATGCCTACCGGTCACGATCATCACATGGCAATGTTGCTTAGCCTCTTGGATCGCTTTTTTCACTTCAGGATGGATGGTGTGATCATCAGTCAACACGGTTCCATCAAGGTCTAACGCCAATACTTGATACATCGCCTCTCCTCACATCATGCTTTTTGCTGCCCGTAGTAAGCATTTTCACCGTGCTTACGTAGGTAATGTTTATCTGATAGCTCCGGCTGAATCTTGATCCAGCTGTTCAGCGAACGTGTAGCTAGTGCCATTGCCGATACTTCCTCTAGCACTACCGCGTTATGTACGGCGTCTTTGGCATCTTTACCCCAAGAGAAAGGCGCATGGCCCGCCACAATCACACTCGGTACTGCCATCGGGTCGATATGACGCTGGATAAACTCTTCGATGATCACCAAGCCAGTGTTCTTCTCATACTGATCAGCAATTTCGGTGTTCGAGAGCTTACGTGTACACGGGATGTCACCATAGAAATAGTCAGCATGTGTCGTGCCCAGAGCTGGAATATCAATGCCCGCCTGCGCCCAAATCGTTGCACTGCGAGAGTGAGTATGCACAATGCCGCCGATGTCTGGGAATGCTTTGTAGAGCTCCAGATGAGTAGCAGTATCACTTGAAGGATTCAGCTTGCCTTCAATGATGTTGCCCTCTAAATCTAATACCACCATGTCTTCAGCCGTCATGTCACTGTATTCAACACCTGAAGGTTTAATCGCTATCACGTCATTTTCACGGTCAAACTCAGAAACATTGCCCCAGGTAAATGTCACTAAGCCGTACTTAGGAAGCTGCAAATTCGCTTCTAAAACACGTTGTTTCAATTGGCTATATTTGGACATATCGACTCCTTAAGCCGCTTCAGCTTGTGCGAGAGCCATATCAATCAGATTCACCACATCTTGCGGTGTTTTACATGCACGTAGTTTTGAGAAATCTTCATCAAACTCGATCAGGTTCGCGACCTGCATCGTACCTTCGATGTGTTCTTCTGAATCTTTACCTGCCAAGGTGATCAGCACATCGACTGGCTCGTCTACGTCATCAAATTGAATTGGGGTTTCTAAGAGTGTTAATGCGAAGCCTGTTTTGATTACCCCATCCTCTGGGCGGCAATGTGGTAGAGCGAATGCGTCGTGAATACAGATGTATGGGCCTTCAGCCGAAATCGCTTTGATGATCGCATCGTAGTAACGCTCTTCAGCTACACCAGCTTTAACCAAAGCATCAGTACCGATCTTGATAGCCGACTGCCAGTCGGTTGCTTTTGCATTAAGTTGAATTGAGTTGTTGGTAATCAGAGATTCTTTCAAGTTCATTGTTTTGCTCACTTAGTAATTTGTTATTAGTATTTTTATTAGCCCAGTCGCTTTGCCGCTGAGCTAGTTCAATTATTTGTGGAAGTTGTTTTCGATAAGTGAAATCAGCTCATCACCAAAGGTTTTCACCATGATCATGTTCTTCACTGCTAGCTGCTGTTTACCTTCCGGTAAGTTGGTAATCTTTTCAGCCAGAGCAACCGAAGTAACGATGATATCGAATGAACCTAAGTGTGATTTGTAGTCTGTGATTGCACTGTTGAATGTTGTTGCTGGAACCCCTTTCTTATCTAAGAACTCTTTAATCTTCTTAGAACACATCATTGAAGAGCCTTGACCAGAGCCACAGCACACGAGAACTCGCACTGGTTTTTGTTCAGTGGCGTTGCTCGCTTGTGGAGCCTCAGTCACCGCTTGAGATTTCACAGGCGCTTGCGAATTAGGAGCTTCAACCTCAACTTCTACGCCTTCTGATGTTACTGCTGTCATGGTTTGCGCTGGTTGCGCTTCGCCGTCTTCTTCAGCACGCAGTGCTTTCGATGCGAAGTACATGTAAACACCCGATAGTGCGACAACAACAAAGAAGAACATGCTAGAGCTAGAGATACCTTGCATGATTGGTGGGAATACAAGAGCCCAATCAGCCATACCCATCCAGCCGTTAAACTCAGTACCTGATTGCGCAAAGATGTGAATCGCCCAAGCTGAACCAACCACCTCGATAATGCCCATTACAAAACAGATCTTCATCACCGCTTTCCAGCCACCGAAGTGGTTAGCGAACACACCAATCGTTGCGTTAGAGAAGAACATTGGAATGAAGCCAGGGATAATCATAATTGGCGCATCGAAAGCCAACATCGCCAATACTGCTGTGAATTGACCCACAGCACCCCAAAGGAAGCCGAACACCATTGCGTTTGGTGAATATGCGTAGATAGCGGCACAGTCAATAGCAAGAACCGCATTCGGGATTAGACGTTGAGAAATACCATTGAACGCTTCAGAAAGCTCGGCAACGAACATACGTACACCGGTTACGATAACTTGAATCGCTACTGCGAATTTCAGACCCGTTTCGAAGATGTAGATAAGCCAATGTGTGCTACCTGCCATCTCCTGAAGATTATCAAGGCCGAAAGAGAGAAGAATAATGCCGAAGAATGCCGTCATGACTAACGTAGTAGCAGCAATACTATCGTGGAAGATGTGTAACCATTTCGGTAGGTTGATGTGGTCTACACTGTCGTTCTTATCACCTAACTTTGGAGCAACTTTCGTTGCTACCCAAGATGCAAACTGCTGTTGGTGACCAATAGAGAAGCCAGCTCCGCCTGTCACTTCTTGTGTAGGCTTGAACATAATGTTGGAAGAGATGCCCCAGTATAGAGCCATCAAAATTGCAGAGTAGATGATAGTTTCCCACATACCCGCACCAAGCACGAAGTAGAAAACAGCAATCAAGCCAGCTTGTTGGAACATGATGTGTCCCGTAAGCATGATAGTGCGGATACCCGTAATTCTGCGAAAGGCAACCAATAGAATGTTGATTCCCAGTGCCATAAGGACTGCGTATCCAACCCAAGAGTAATTGTCACCCATAGTTTCCATGGTGGCCATCATGGAGGTGTAAGGGTCGATTACCGAGCCTGTTAGTCCATGAATTTCACTCATCTTTTCAATAACAGGTTTAAAACCTGCTACCAGTGTTCCCGCACCCACTTGAACAATCATAAAACCAACAATGGTTTTAATTGAACCAGCGATAACGGTTGTTGCGTCACGTTTGAGAAGGATGTAACCGAGACAAGTTACGATACCAAGCAGCAAAGGTGCTTTGGTCATAACCTGACTGTAAAAAATATAGAAGATATCGTATAAGAACTCCATATCTTTACCCCTGATATAATTTGTATTTTTAATGATTTGTAGGATTCAGTGATGTCTTGTTTTGCTCACGAGATAAACTTTAACAATCAAAACCAATCATTCAATGCTCACTTGTGATTACTTTGACTTAAATCAATTATCCACTATTAGAATATGGGTAATTGGGCATTGGATCACACCAAAAAAGCAAAACACAATAAAAAACAATAACTTATCAAAATCGTGATTAAAGTCTTGTTTTACAAAATCGAGTATTTGACAATCATTAACGTGATAATTAGAATCAAAACAAATCAAAAGTAATCATAAAATTGTCACAACGACAAATAGAGTGATAAATATGAACGAAATGCAAAGACACAACGGCATCCTGTCGTTACTAGAAGAAATGCAGACGATTAACGTCTCTCATATTATTGATAATTTTAGTGTTTCACCGGCTACCGCTAGACGTGATATCGCAAAGTTAGATGAGCTAGGCAGACTTCGAAAGGTACGAAATGGCGCCGAAAGAATAGAAAACCAAAAGAGAAAGTGGTCACCGCTCAATATCAACAGTACTGAGTTTTATGAAGAGAAATCTCTTATAGCGCATGCTGCTGCCGAGCTTTGTCAGGCGGGAGACACCGTAGTCATAAACTGTGGTTCAACCGCTTTCCTACTGGGCCAGCAGCTATGTGGAGAAGACGTTCAGATCGTGACGAACTATTTCCCACTCGCTAGCTACCTTATCAACGAAGATCATGACGACGTGATCATCATTGGTGGCCAATACAACAAGGCACAAAACATCTTTTTAAACCCAGCACCAAACTCATTGAGTGGCTATGCCGGGAACTGGATGTTTACGTCTGGTAAAGGGTTAACTGATGCGGGTCTCTATAAAGCCGACATGCTAACCGCCGTTGCCGAGCAACAGATGTTAGAACAAGTCGACAAGTTAGTCGTTGTAGTCGATAGCTCTAAAGTAGGTCAAAGAACCGGAATGCTGTTTTGTAATGCCAAGCAAATAGATATTGTCATTACTGGTAAAGATGCCAACCCAAATGTTATTAAAAAGATTGAAGCTCAAGGGGTGCAAGTCATATTAGTGTGAACCTAAAGAACTAACCCAAAAAATAATAATAAAGCTCAGCTCAGTACTTTAATTCTAATTAAGGTGCTCGGCTCCCTACATCTAAAACTAATCAAATAATTGAAATTTAAAGGTATCATCATGAAAAATATAAGTGAAATAACCCGCGAATCTTGGATCCTAAATACATTCCCGGAATGGGGTACTTGGTTAAATGAAGAAATCGAACAAGCAGTTGTTGCCCCAAATACCTTCTCTATGTGGTGGTTAGGTTGTACTGGTATTTGGCTAAAATCAGAAGGTGGTGCAAACCTATCAATGGATTTCTGGTGTGGTACCGGTAAAAAAACACAAGCAATTCAGAAAATGAAAAACCAACATCAAATGATGCGTATGGGCGGAGTTGAAGCACTCCAACCAAACCTGCGTACCTCTATTTTCCCTTTAGACCCATTTGCAATAAAAAAAATCGATGCTGTAATGGCTTCCCATGACCACGGTGACCATATTGATATCAACGTAGCGGCAGCTGTTCTAAAAAACTGTGACGAGCATGTGAAATTCATCGGGCCTAAAGCATGTGTAGATCTGTGGATAAAATGGGGAGTTCCAGAAGATCGTTGTATTATTGCAAAAGTTGGAGATGAAATTCAAATCAAAGACGTGAACATAAAAGTTCTAGACGCTTTCGATCGTACAGCATTAGTTACACTACCGGAAGGTACATCTTCTTTAGATAAAGACATCTTAGATGGTATGGACGACCGCGCAGTTAATTACTTAGTCGAAACAACCGGCGGCTCAATTTACCACTCTGGTGATTCACATTACTCTAACTACTACGCTAAGCACGGTAACGATCACAAGATTGACGTTGCATTGCTTTCTTATGGTGAAAACCCACGCGGGGTAACAGATAAAATGACCTCCTCAGATATTCTTCGTGCAGCAGAATCTTTAAATTGTGAAATAGTTGTACCATTCCACCATGACATTTGGGCTAACTTCCAAAACGACCCACGCGAAATCGAGGTGCTATGGAACATGAAAAAAGAACGTCTTCAATACAATTTCGCACCTTTCTTCTGGCAAGTGGGAGGTAAATATACTTACCCAACAGATAAAAATCGTATGCATTATCAGCATTTTCGTGGTTTTGCTGATATATTCAAAAATGACCCCGAACTACCTTACCGAGCATTTTTATAACAATTTAAAATAAGCTATAAATTAGAAATATACTCAATGCCCAAGTCCTAAGCTCAATGTTTATCAAAGATAATAGAGCATAAAACTTGGGCATAATTTATTTAAAATGAATAGATAACTATTAGTATCTTGATATTCAATAACTTATTCATGATTTTACACAATACTTACATTTCGTATTTATTATGAAGCCCTCACCCCTAACCAGCCATTTAGACGTCTAGACGTTGACATTCCTCTGCTCAAGCTTTAATCTGCGCGCCCTGTTTCTATTATTACTTTTTGGAATGTTATGTCTGCTATCCCTCCATCCAATTCAACTCCAGCGAGCAACATCACACCTTCGGCTTTAGCTTTATTACCTTTAGGGGTCTTTCTGGCGTTATTCATTGGCGTAGGGGCTTATTTGACTTTACAAGGGGTCGATTTTGCGTTTTATCAATTGCCTGCACCGATCGCGGCATTACCAGCGATTGTATTGGCGATTGCCTTAAGTAAAGACAAAATTAACCAAGCGATTGAGCAATTTTTAAAAGGCGTTGGTCACCAAGACATTATTGCCATGTGCATGATCTACCTATTAGCGGGTGCCTTTGCGGCGGTTGCCAAAGCGTCAGGTGGTGTCGATGCAACGGTCAACTTAGGCTTATCCCTGTTACCCACTACTATGATTTTGCCCGGCATCTTTTTAATTTCCGCCTTTATTGCCACGGCGATGGGCACCTCAATGGGCACCATTGCCGCCGTGGCTCCGGTGGCCGTTGGCATTGCCCATTCAGCAGGCATGAGTTTGCCATTAACGGCAGGCGTCGTATTAAGTGGTGCTATGTTTGGAGATAACTTATCGATCATTTCCGATACCACGATTGCGGCAACTCGTTCACAAGGCTGTGAGATGAAAGATAAATTTCGCGAGAATATTAAGATCGCACTTCCTGCCGCCCTCATTGCGTTGGTGATTTTTGCTTTGAGTAGTACTGCAACGCAAACTCCCGCGACCTCGGAGATTGAATGGCTTAAAATCTTGCCTTATATCACCATCTTGGTTTTAGCGGTATCAGGGTTAAATGTGTTCGTAGTATTGAGTTTAGGTATTATTTTTGCCGGAGCGGTCAGCCTGTTTGCAGTGCCAGATTATGCCTTAACCCAATTAGGTAAAGACATTTATGCAGGCTTTGGCAACATGCAAGAAATCTTCATTCTTTCAATGTTAATTGGTGGTTTAAGTGAATTGATGCGTCGACAAGGTGGCTTAGCCTTTTTAACTCAATTCGTCAGCCGTATCATTCAAAAGTTTGGCACCCAACATTCTCATGATGCCAATTCTAAAGCCAGTGAGTTTGGTATCGCCATTTTGGTGTCTTTAACCAATTTTTGTACGGCCAATAATACGGTCGCAATCATTGTTTCAGGCAGCGTGGCCCGTGAGCTTTCACAACAAAATGATGTCTCACCACGTCGCTCGGCCAGTGTGTTGGATATCTTTTCTTGCGTGACACAAGGCATTCTTCCTTATGGGGCACAAATTTTGTTGTTGGGTTCCATTTTTCAGCTTTCGCCTTTAGAGATCGTCAGCAACTCTTATTACTGTTTTGTGTTAGCGGCTTGCGCGATGTTAGCCATGCTACTTAAACCTCATCGTCTCTAACTTACTGCCTCTTTTCCCTTCGGTTTCCTCTACCCCCTCATGGTATTTTGACTCAAAATGCTATGAGGGGTTAAAAAAGTCTTACATTTTTTATAACTTTTATTGATAACGGCTAATATTTAGGTGTATCTTTAGCCACTCCTCACCATGACGCAACATTCTTGAGTTTTATTTAACAAACTCTAACTTTTCACCTCACCGAGGAACCGTTTATGGCAATAAAAAAATATACCCACGCGGCGGGCGGCTGGGGCGCACTTATCAGCACCAGCAAGCACTTACTAAAAAGCGAAAATGTCGCTAAAAATATCCGCAATTTATTACGGACCAACCAAGATAAAGGTTTTGACTGCCCCGGTTGTGCTTGGGGTGAAGATGGCGAAAAAGGCTTTTTCCACTTTTGTGAAAATGGAGCCAAAGCTGTTAACTGGGAAGGTACTCGTCGCCGTGTAAATGCCGCATTTTTTGCGCAACATCCTGTCAGTTGGTTGCGCAAACAAAGCGATTATTTTTTAGAATATCAAGGTCGCTTAAATCAACCCGTTCGTTACAACTCACAAACCGACCATTATGAAGCTATTAGCTGGGATGATGCTTTTGCTCTTATTGCTAAACATCTCAATCAATTAGAATCCCCCAATCAGGCTGAGTTTTATACTTCTGGACGCGCCAGTAATGAAGCGGCATTTTTATATCAATTATTTGCTCGCGCAGTTGGCACCAATAATTTCCCTGATTGTTCGAATATGTGTCACGAAGCCACCAGCGTGGGGTTAGCTCAGTCTATAGGGATTGGCAAAGGCACTACGCGCATGGAAGATTTCGCTAAAGCCGACGCTATTTTCTTATTTGGGCAAAACCCAGCAACCAATCATCCACGCATGATGGATACCTTATACAAGGCTTCACGCCGTGGCGCTTCGATTGTCTCTTTCAATAATCTTAAAGAGCGTGGCTTAGAACGCTTTACCAACCCACAAAATAAAATTGAAATGATCACCAACGGGTCAACTCCAATCAGTGGTCATTACTTCAAGCCAAAATTAGGCGGTGACATGGCCGCGGTACGTGGCATGGTTAAGGCACTATACGAATTTGATCAAAATGAAATTGCCCAAGGCCGCCCCTCCATTTTCGATCATGAATATATTGCCGCCCATACTAACGGCATGGAAGATTATCTCGCTAAAGTCGCGGCCACCCCTTGGGATGACATCCTTGAGCAATCAGGATTAACTCGCGAAGAAATTGACAGCGCCGCCACCACTTACCGCCAAGCTAAACGCGTGATCACAACCTGGGCGATGGGAATCACCCAGCACAAACATTCGGTCAATACCATTCAAGAGATCGTAAACTTACAGTTGCTCTTTGGGCAAATTGGTCGTGAAGGCGCTGGCGTCTGCCCTGTTCGTGGACACAGTAATGTCCAAGGTGACCGTACGGTTGGCATTAATGAAAAACCCTCAGCGGCTTTCAATCATAAAATGGAACAAGTTTTCAACTTCACCGTTCCTAAACAGCCGGGCCACAACGTAGTTGAATCGATCAAGTCCATGTTAGCTGGGGAGAGCAAAGTCTTCATCGCTCTTGGGGGTAACTTTGTTTCCGCCACCCCCGATACACGCCTAACTCAACAAGCTTTGGAAAGTTGTCACTTAACCGTGAGTATTGCCACCAAACTCAATCGCACGCATTTATCGCCGGGTAAAGACTCCCTGATCCTGCCTTGTTTAGGTCGTACCGATATCGACTTACAAAAACAAGGACAACAATGTGTTACGGTCGAAGACTCCTTTAGCATGGTGCATGCCTCTTATGGTGCAGTTGCTAATGATAAAGAGCATAACGATCAAGGTGAGATGCGCTCCGAGCCTGCGATCATTGCAGGAATGGCTCAAGCCACATTAGGCTCTCATCCGGTCGCATGGTTAGATTTAGTTGATGATTATGATCGTATTCGATCGTTAATCGAACAAGTGATCCCAGGCTTTGCTGGCGTGAATGAGAAGATCAAACAACCGGGTGGTTTTTACCTTGGCAACTCAGCGCGAGAAAATAACTGGCAAACTCCATCGGGTAAGGCTGAAATCATAACCCATGATTTACCTGAACATTTATTACCCGCTAAATTACGTGCCATGAGTGATCAAGCGGTGTTCGTGTTACAAACCATGCGTTCTCACGATCAATACAACACCACGATTTATGGCTTTGATGATCGCTATCGTGGCGTATTTGGTGAGCGAAAAGTGCTGTTTATGAATGCGCAAGACATCGAGAAAATCGGTCTAAAAGCTGGTGAACGGGTTGATATTCGTTCGCTTTATGCCGATCAATATGAACGTGAAGTCTTTGGCTTTAAATTGGTCGCCTATGATATTCCGGTCGGCAACATTGCCGCTTACTTCCCAGAAGCAAACCCATTAGTGGCGCTGCATGATAGTGGAGATTTAAGCCATACCCCAGTGTCTAAAGCGATCGCCGTTACTGTGAAGAAAAGTGCTGAAACCGATGAAAATATCCATGTCGTGTCTTATTAATACCAAGCACGAGTTAATACCGAGCACCAGCTATTTTCATTTAGGACGTTGAGTCACACCACTATGTCACAAAGTAGTTGGCTATATCGCTGATTTATCAAGTGACACATTTATCAATGTGACAAAAAAGCTCAGGCCGAACATCAATAATATGTTCGGCCTGAGCTTTATTTGGCTATAAGTTTTCTTTAATCATTAGCTTTCTTGAGCCATTAACCTTCTTTAACTATTAGCCTTCTTTAACTATTAGCCTTCTTTAACTATTAGCCTTCTTGAACCAAAATCTTGCTTAAATCATTAACTTACTTAAACCATAAAGAAGCTGGAATCGAGTGTTATGGCTCTATCAATAATCGATGCGGATAAGTATAAGCGTCCGCACGTCCTGGGCGGCAGAAGCCCACTAAGGTTAAATTCGATTGCTCAGCCAGTGTCACCGCCATACTGGTGGCGGCAGAGATAGCCAACAAAATTTCCACCCCTGCGCTCACGGTCTTTTGTACCATTTCGAAACTGGCACGACTGGTCACCAAAATCGCCCCTCCTGAGCATTTATTTTTTGCGATATACCCCACCAATTTATCTAAAGCAATATGACGACCGACATCTTCTCGAATGGCGACAATCTCTCCTTGCTGCGACAAATAGACCGCCGCATGTGTTGCCCCTGTGATTTGGTTAAGCGCTTGCAGATCTTTAAGTTGTGCCAACACCCCATCAATAAGATGCCAATCTAACACGCTCTGATTAGGAAGTGGTGGTTGGGAGCGCACCACATGTGATAAATGCTCAGAGCCACAAATACCACAACCGGTTCTGCCTGCCATTGTCCGACGAGCTTGTTTTAACCTTTCAAAACAACGATTGGATAATTCAATGTACAGCTCTACCCCCGCCTCAGAGGTTTGTATCTCAATGTCATGAATATCACGAGCATAATCAATAATGCCTTCAGACAATGAAAACCCTATCGCCAAATCCTCCAGATCCGTTTGACTGCACATCAATACCGTGTGAGAAATACCGTTGTATATCAAGGCTACTGGGGTTTCGATGGCAAACTGCTCTTGCTCATTCACCACAGCAGATGTGGCCTGAGAGCGAAAACGAGTCACCGGAGCTGCTTGTATAACAGAATCGGGTACAGGAATAAGCGGCAATCGTGAGTGGGAGTTTTTCATAGCAACATCAATCTTAAATACACCGCTTGAGTATACCGAAAAGTCACTCTGAACATAGGAAATAATAGCCAACCGATTCAAATTAGAGTGCAGTTGTGCTACTCTTCGCTCCCCATTTTTTCCCTGACTATTTTTATCCTTTGTGTGCGTTGTCTACCACACCTGATGGTAAGCGACTAAAATAGGAAGGCAAACCACAACAAAAGTGAATGAATAATGATCGGTAAAGGTACGCTTTATATTGTTTCTGCACCAAGTGGTGCAGGTAAATCGAGCTTAATTTCTGCCATGTTAGAAAAAAACCCTAACTACGCGATGAAAGTGTCTATTTCACACACCACTCGCGATCAACGTCCTGGCGAAGAAGATGGCGTTCATTACCACTTTGTGGAAAAAGAACATTTTGTGGAATTAATGCAACAAGGCGTATTTCTTGAACATGCCGAAGTGTTTGGCAATTATTACGGCACCTCTCGAGTCTGGATTGAAGAAAACCTCAATAAAGGCATCGATATTTTCCTCGATATTGATTGGCAAGGTGCTCGTCAAATTCGTGAACAAATGCCGCAAGCAAAAGGTATTTTCATTTTGCCACCCTCTAACGGGGAGCTAGAGCGTCGTTTGAACACTCGAGGCCAAGATAGTGCTGAAGTGATCGCTGGACGCATGAGCAAAGCCAAAGCAGAAATTTCTCATTACAACGAATACGATTATCTCATCATCAATGATGACTTTGACGCCGCCCTAATGGACTTTAAAGCTATCATCCGTGCTGAGCGTTTAAAACAAGATAAACAAGCGGTTAAATACAACGGCATGTTAAAAGCGTTGCTCACAGAATAATTCTGCGCCAACGTAACGAAAGTAAATCTATCGACGGGCATGTTATTGCTAGAATCTCAACAAGTATGGTTGTATAATTTCCCGTCATTCTAAATAAAATTCACTAATTGGAGTCACCATGGCACGCGTAACTGTCCAAGACGCTGTTGAAAAAATCGGTAACCGTTTCGACCTAGTTCTTATTGCGGCTCGCCGCGCACGTCAAATGCAAACTGGTAACAAGGATGCATTGGTTCCGGAAGAAAACGATAAAACGACCGTGATCGCTCTACGTGAGATCGAAGAAGGCTTGATCACTAAAGAAGTATTGGACGCACGTGAGCGCCAAGAACAACAAGAGCAAGACGCGGCAGAACTAGCAGCAGTAAGCAGCATCGTTCACCACCGTTAATCTCTCTATTCTGGGCGTAGAACACATTGTACTTATTTGAAAGTTTAAAGGCCGTTGCCCAAGAATATTTGCCAGAGTCTCAACTTGAGACTCTGCGACAAGCCTTTTTGGTCGCAAAAGAGGCGCATGAAGGTCAAAGTCGCTCCAGTGGCGAACCTTATATCATCCACCCTGTCGCGGTAGCCCGCATCCTCGCAGAAATGCATCTGGATAACGAAACCTTAATGGCAGCGTTATTACATGATGTCATCGAAGATACTGCCACCACCAAAGAAGATCTCGCTGCTCAGTTTGGTGAAACCGTAGCTGAACTCGTGGATGGTGTCTCTAAACTCGATAAACTCAAATTTCGCGATCGCAAAGAAGCACAAGCTGAAAACTTCCGCAAAATGATCTTGGCCATGGTGCAAGATATTCGCGTGATTTTAATCAAGCTGGCAGACCGCACTCATAATATGCGCACTCTTGACGCCTTACGCCCAGATAAGCGTCGTCGCATTGCGCGTGAAACGTTAGAAATCTTCTCCCCCTTGGCGCACCGCTTAGGTATTAACAACATCAAAACCGAACTCGAAGAGCTGGGTTTTGAAGCACTCTATCCCAATCGCTACCGAGTGTTAAAAGAAGTTGTGAAAGCTGCTCGTGGTAACCGCAAAGAAATGATCCAACGCATCCATAGTGAAATTGAAGGTCGTCTCCAAGAAGCCGGCTTACAAGTTCGAGTGTTGGGACGTGAGAAGAATTTGTACTCCATCTACAATAAGATGCGTACTAAAGAGCAACGTTTTCATACCATTATGGACATTTATGCCTTCCGCGTGATTGTCGATACGCCAGATACTTGTTATCGCGTGCTAGGTCAGGTACATAATCTGTATAAACCTCGCCCTGGCCGTATGAAAGATTACATCGCAGTCCCCAAAGCCAACGGCTATCAATCTTTACACACTTCGATGGTTGGTCCTCATGGTGTGCCTGTTGAAGTGCAAATTCGTACTGAAGACATGGACCAGATGGCGGATAAAGGGGTGGCGGCGCATTGGTCTTACAAAGCCAATGGCGACAGCTCAGGCACCACCGCACAAATTAAAGCGCAACGTTGGATGCAAAGCCTACTTGAACTCCAGCAAAGTGCGGGTAACTCTTTCGAATTTATTGAAAACGTTAAATCTGATCTCTTCCCAGATGAAATTTTCGTGTTCACGCCAAAAGGCCGCATTATTGAATTACCGGCAGGAGCCACTGCGGTTGATTTTGCTTACGCTGTACATACTGATGTGGGTAATACCTGCGTAGGCGCGCGAGTAGATCGCAATCCTTATCCGCTGAGTAAATCACTCAAAAATGGTCAAACCATTGAAATCATCAGTGCACCCGGTGCTCGCCCTAATGCCGCTTGGCTAAATTATGTGGTGACCTCGCGTGCTCGCACTAAAATTCGTCAAGTTCTGAAAACCATGCGCCGAGAAGAATCGGTGGCACTCGGTCGTCGCTTGCTCAATCATGCGCTTGGTGAGTTATCTCTTAAAGACATTAGCGCGGAAAATATTAAGCATGTCATTGCGGATCTAAAACTGAAAAGTGAAGATGAATTATTGGCAGCGATTGGCTTAGGCGAATTGATGAGTATTGTGATTGCTCGTCGTTTATTAGGTGATGCCGATGAGTTAACTGAGCTACCTTCTAACGAGGACGACGCTCTATCAACCAATAAAAAGCTACCAATTCGTGGTGCAGAAGGTATTTTATTGACCTATGCGAAATGTTGTCACCCGATCCCTGGCGACGATATTATTGCTCACGTATCACCGGGTCGAGGCTTAGTCATTCACCGTGAAACTTGCCCTAATATTCGTGGTTATCAAAAAGAACCTGAACGTTATATGGCCGTTGAATGGTCGAAAGATTTTGAGCAAGAGTTTATAACTGAACTTAAAATCGACATGCAAAATCGCCAAGGGGCTTTAGCCGACTTAACCAATGTGGTTGCTTCGACTGGCTCGAATATTCATGGCATCGCAACCGAAGAACGTGATGGTCGTTTATATACCGTTACCTTATTATTGACCACCAAAGATCGTGTGCACCTTGCTGGTATCATGAAACGTATTCGCGTCATGCCGCATGCCTTAAAAGTGCGTCGTGCTCGTAATTAATCGCATGATACACGAATGAGATGGTCTGATATTGCGTAGGGAAATGACTTGAGAACAAGCATCCATTTTCGATAAGTCGTTGCTCTACAATCAGGCCCTCATGAACAAAAGCTCTTTATAAACGAAAGCTCTTTATCTATGGCACTCGTTGCTCGAGTCAAAAAATTCCAGTCACGAGTGTCATTAGAGAAGTCACTTAATGGACAGCACTTAACAGACAGCGCCTAACGATTCGTGCTTTCAAAAATTTTGTCGGCTGACGCTTCCACAAAACCTTGATACAAAACCCCATCCGCTAAAGGAAAGCGTTTCGCAAACTCATAAAACCCGCCTGGAATACAAAGCTCACCATCAGAACACGCCACCGACACTTGGTCTGCAATGGTCGAGGACTGTTGTAACCCCACCGCTTCGCTCCCTTTAATATCACCTCCCGAATGATTTAATTCAAAATGATGCCAAACGAGAAAGTCATTTACTTGTTCAAGATCTGCAAAGCCAGGCAGTGCATTCACACTGATCGTAAAATGATTCGCACCAAAGCCATGAGCAGCAACCCAAGCAGCATATTCACTTTCTTTCGACAACTCAGCATAATCTTGTTTCGAAATACGCCACGGTCTGCCTTGAAATAAAAAACGAACATCATCTGTATATTGAGATGGAATATCATGCGTCAGCTTGTTAACGATATCTCTTAGGGTCTCTGAACACGCCGCTAGGTTAAGTTCACTAATAAAGACTTTCGGATAATCAGCTTCAGGATGTTGATAATGATGAGCATACAGCTTTTTCGCTTCAAAATGATATTCACCAGCCTGGTAGTACCCCAATTCAACAAAATGCTTGGCCAATTGTTCAAGACCTAACTTAGAGCCCGAAAAAGTGCGTAATGCAATATGGTCATTAATCGGCTCACCCTGCTGATGGGTCAGAAGTTTCTGCACTTTCAAGGCAGAAGGACACAGGCGGGTCGTGTAGTCTTGCCACAGATGTTCAAATAATTGCTCAACACTCAACATAGCATTTCTCCGATAGCGACTCATGGTATTCATACCAATCACATTAAATTGCTTTGATGGGTATAACTATAGTTCAAGTGAGCAAAAGCAATAGGTAACAGTTTAATTTCTTTCGTAAAACTCACATTGAGCGCACAAAAATAACGGGACAAAAAAAAGCGCTCCACAATAACGGGAACGCCTTAGTTTACTCGCTGAGTTAGTGTTAACGGATTAAGACTGATTCACCAATGAAGCCAACGCTGCATCCAGCTTCTCTAAACCTTGTTGAACCTCATTTTTAGTGATCACTAAAGAAGGGGTAAAACGTACCACATTCGCTCCGGCCACCAGCAGTAATAAACCGTGCTGACCTGCGGCCACCAAGATATCACGAGCACGCCCTTGCCATTCTTCATTGAGTTCAGCGCCAATCAATAAACCTTTGCCACGGATATCTGCAAATATCCCATACTTTTGATTTAATGCTTCTAAACCTTGCTTCAACCATTGCTCACGTTCGACAACGCCTTGTAAAACCATCGGTTGACTGATGTGATTCACCACCGCTTCCGCCACGGCGCACGCTAATGGGTTACCACCATAAGTGGAGCCATGTACTCCCACTTTCATATGTTGAGCCAATTCACTGGTGGTAAGCATCGCACCAATGGGAAAGCCTCCCCCTAATGATTTTGCGGTAGACAAAATATCCGGAGTCACCCCTAGGCCTTGGTAAGCATAAAAGTGGCCAGTACGCCCATTACCCGTTTGTACTTCATCGAAGATCAACAACGCATTATGTTGATCACAAAGATCGCGAACGGCGTGAATAAAGTCGCTATCCGGAGAGATGACCCCACCTTCACCTTGCAACGGCTCCATCATCACCGCGCAAGTTTTCTCCGAAATGTGTGCTTTTAAGGCGGCAAGATCGTTATAAGGAATATGCGTCACATTACCTGGTTTCGGGCCAAAACCATCCGAATAGCTCGGTTGACCGCCCACGGTAACAGTAAAGAACGTTCGGCCGTGGAAACCTTGTACAAACGCAATGATTTCACTTTTTTCTTCACCATGAACCTCTTTTGCCCAACGACGCGCCAATTTCAAGGCCGCTTCGTTGGCTTCGGCACCAGAGTTGGCAAAAAAGACTTTTTCCGCAAAACTGATTTCCGTTAACTTTTTCGCTAAACGTAAGGCAGGCTCATTGGTCATCACATTACTTAAATGCCAAATTTTATGGGCTTGTTCCGTTAAAGCTTCTACCATGATGGGATGGCAATGGCCTAAGCAGCTAACGGCAATGCCACCAGCAAAATCAATGTACTCTTTTCCTTGTTGGTCCCACACCACAGAACCTTGCCCACGAACCGGAATCATCTCCATCGGGCTGTAACATGGCACCATGACCTCATCAAACCAACTTCTTTTTACTTGTGTATTTATAGACATCCCTAATCCCTTTTATCCACGACCCATTGGTGATTAATTTAGCGAACTCCGCATCGAGTAGCAATAGATTTTTATTCACTTTTTTAAAATAAAAATTCAATAGTATTGATATCAGTGCGATCAATCGACTGACATTATTGATAATAAGCGTAGTGGAAAATAACGAAAGGATAAAATAATCGTCGTCAGCTTGTGCAATATCTAACACTTCTGACTTCCATTAGGTCAAGATTGCTGGATAAAATTCGCTAGGATCTGATGACCACATTGGGTTTTAATTGATTCAGGATGGAACTGCACCGCCTCAATTGGCAAGCTTTTATGTCGATAACCCATGATCTCATCCATTTCACCACTTTCGAGGGTACTCCAAGCGGTTAATTCGAAGCAATCTGGTAAGCTTTCGGTTTGCACTACTAAGGAATGGTAACGAGTCACCGTCAAAGGATTTGGCAAGCCAGTAAAGACACTGGTTCCGTTATGTACGATCGCAGAAGTTTTACCATGCATCACTTGTCGTGCACGTACCACTTGCCCTCCAAATACTTGAGCAATCGCTTGATGACCAAGGCATACCCCTAAAATGGGTAATTGCCCGGCAAAATGTTCAATCGCTTGCAATGAGATACCGGCCTCATTGGGTGTACAAGGTCCTGGAGAGATAACTAAATGAGTTGGATTCAGAGCTTCAATACCTGCAATATCAATTTCATCATTACGAATAACACGCACTTGCTGGCCTAATTCACAAAAATACTGATATAGGTTGTAAGTAAAGGAATCGTAATTATCGATAATCAATAGCATGGGTGGATTGGGCTCATTTAAAACAGAAGGGAAAGAATGCCTCTTTCAGTCAATAGACTCGCTTTCGGTCAAAACACCAAAAGAGGCATCATTTAGACGATTAAGCTCGTGGTACAAACCCCACCGCTTGGAAGGCTTTTGCTAACGTTACCGCCGCTTTTGCTGATGCTTTTTCAGCGCCCACTTTCATCACTTCATCCATGTAAGCGCGATCAGCACGAATACGATGATATTCCGCTTGAATCGGTTCTAGCATAGCAACTACCGCTTCACCTACATCTTTCTTAAATGGGCCGTACATTTCAACGCCAGCATATTGCGCTTCGATTTCCGCATAGCTCTTGCCTGTTGCAGCAGAATACAAGCCCATCAAGTTTGAAATACCTGCTTTGTTTTCCACATCGTGAGCGATACGTGGTGGCGTTTCTGTATCCGTTTGTGCTTTATTGATCTTTTTCAAAATCGACTTAGGATCTTCCAAAATAGTGATCACGTTTTTACGGTTATCATCCGATTTTGACATTTTCTTCGTCGCATCTTGCAAGCTCATGACACGCGCATTCACTTGTGGAATGTAAGGCTCTGGAATTTGGAAGATAGGCTCATCTGGGCTATACACATTGTTAAAACGGTTCGCAATATCACGTGCTAACTCTAAATGTTGTTTCTGATCGTTACCGACCGGCACTTGGTGAGCGCCATACAACAAAATATCCGCCGCCATCAAAACAGGGTAAGCAAATAAACCCGCATTAACATCATTCGCGTAACGTTGAGATTTGTCTTTAAACTGAGTCATACGATTCAGTTCACCCATTTGGGTATAGCAGTTTAAAAGCCAGCCTAATTGAGCGTGTTCCGGTACGTGTGATTGTACGAATAACGTGCTCTTTTTAGGGTCAACACCAACTGCAAGACAAACCGCTAACGCATCTAAGGTCGCTTCATGTAATGCTTTCGGATCTTGGCGAACCGTGATCGCATGCAAGTCCACGACACAATATTGGCAGTCGTAATCGTCTTGCATTTGTTGCCATTGACGTAGAGCACCCAAGTAGTTACCAATACTCAGTTCACCAGACGGTTGAACACCACTTAATACAATGGGTTTGCTCATGTTTCTTTCCTTTACCTGTCTACCCAATCAGGATGTCTTGGGCTTGAATTAAAAATAATGCCTGCTTCCCCTAAAATAATAGGAAATAACAGGCATTTCAGTTTACTGATCTAGCTCGGTTTGACTAGCGTTTTATCAGACTAATTGCTTCCAAGAGACAAATTAATTTACCACCGCCAGCACATCCAACAATTCAGCCAAATTATCTGCGACAAAATCAGGAGCAGAATCGGCAATCGGTTCGCCATGGTTGTAACCATAAGTTAAAGCAAATGAATGACAACCAGCATTTTTCGCCGCCAGAACGTCATTTTTAGAATCGCCAACCATCAACATTTGCTTAGCACTCACTTGGTGTTTCTCAAGTAGCCAGTTCAACGCCATAGGATCGGGTTTTTTGTTCGGAAAATCATCGCCGCCAATCACATCAACAAATACATCAGCAATACCGTGTTGAGCCAGAATGTCGGGGACGAACGCCGAAGGCTTATTGGTCACAATCGCCATTTTGTAACCTGCGCCATGCAAGGTTTGCAACGTTGATTTCACCTTGTCATACAGGTGGCTGAGTCGATGCCCGCC
This sequence comes from Vibrio aphrogenes, assembly GCF_002157735.2. Taxonomy (NCBI): domain Bacteria; kingdom Pseudomonadati; phylum Pseudomonadota; class Gammaproteobacteria; order Vibrionales; family Vibrionaceae; genus Vibrio; species Vibrio aphrogenes. The sequence goes on along the minus strand of NZ_AP018689.1, from coordinate 234,727 downwards.
TTGGTGATAAAATTCATCGAAACGTACTCGCGCTTGCTTAACCAGCTCGGCATCTAAGTTCTCATCAATCAGAATATCTTGACTCAATGCTCGAGCGATCAAAATATCTGCGCCATTACCCACCCAGTCGCGAACTTGCGCTTGAGTCACACTTGGAAAATCGAGACTGCGCACCGCAAGATCGGCCGCTTCGGCCAAATCTGGCACGCTATCGAGTAAGGTTCCGTCTAAATCAAATGCGATTAATTGAATATCTTGTAGTGCCATTACCATGTCCATCGATAAAAAAACAGGCTTGAGTGTATCTCAAGCCTGTTTTTATATCGACCCTATTAGCTATATCGACCCATGAGCTATATTAACCTATGCGCTACATAGTCCTATTAACTCGGGCTTATTCTTTTACTTGGGCTAATTCGTTGCGCATTTGGTCAATCACTTCTTTATAATCAGGCTGATTGAAAATAGCAGAACCGGCCACAAACATATCAGCACCCGCTTCCGCGATTTCACGAATGTTATCTACTTTAACGCCACCATCAATTTCCAAACGGATGTTACGTCCACTTTCATCGATGCGTTTGCGCACTTCACGCAGCTTATCTAATGTCGAAGGAATGAAAGACTGACCGCCAAAACCTGGGTTTACTGACATCAACAAAATCATATCCACTTTATCCATGATGTAATCAAGATGGTGTAATGGCGTCGCCGGGTTAAAGACTACCCCAGCTTGACAGCCGTGCTCTTTGATTAATTGTAAAGTGCGGTCCACATGCTCCGTGGCTTCAATATGGAAAGTGATCATGCTGGCACCGGCTTTGGCAAACTCAGGTACGATGCTATCTACTGGCTTCACCATCAAGTGAACATCAATTGGCGCGGTAATACCGTAATCACGCAACGCTTTACAAATCGGCGCACCAAAAGTCAGGTTTGGCACATAGTGATTATCCATCACATCAAAGTGAACAACATCAGCACCAGCTGCCAATACTTTTTCTACGTCTTCGCCTAAACGCGCAAAGTCAGCAGAGAGAATGGAAGGGGCAATCAAAAAGTCTTTCATGGATAACTCCGAATAAGGCCAAAACAGTAGAAGCTCAATCGTGAACACAATTGAATATAATTTCGGCGCAAGTTTACCCAAGCAAACGATTAGATACAAGGCAGGAAAGCGTTTACGGGTGAATGGTCACATAAAGGTTCTAGGTAGCTAGTCCCTAGTTTCGCTTCGCTGCTAGGAAGAGCCGAGAGCCGAGAGCCGAGAGCCGAGAGCCGAGAGCCGAGAGCCGAGAGCCGAGAGCCGAGAGCCGAGAGCCGAGAGCCGAGAGCCGAGAGCCGAGAGCCGAGAGCCGAGAGCCGAGAGCCGAGAGCCGAGAGGATTGTGTGGCGAGACTACCTAATGTCAACCATTCTTTTCGGCTCCCGAGCGCAGCGTCCTCGTAACTCGTACCTAGAAACTAGGAACCAGAAACCAGAAACCAGAAACCAGCCTATCCCTTCGCTTCAAACAACGCCAACAACTCATCCACTTTATTACGGCCTGAGCCATTACGGCTGATGGTGCGTTTTACTTTCACAACATTTAATTGAGCGCCTTTATAAAGACGACGAGTTAATGCCGTATCGTGATTAGAAATCAAAACAGGGATCTCTCGCTGCATTGCTGTGTGTTCAGCAATACTGGCTAATTCAGCTTGGTCATCCAACGAAAAGCCATTGCCGGCATACGACGTAAAATTACTGGCTTGAGCAAGGGGAGCGTACGGGGGGTCGCAATATACGACACACCCTTTACGAGCACGCGCAAAGGTTTGGGGATAACTTTCACAGACAAAGCTGGCTTTTTTAGCTTTTTCAGCAAAATGCAGCATTTCTTTTTCAGGAAAGTAAGGTTTTTTATACGAACCAAACGGCACATTAAATCCGCCCTTTTTGTTATAACGGCATAAGCCATTAAATCCAAAACGGTTCATATAGAGGAAAGCTAAGGAGCGAAAAAAGGTATCTTGGCTTTGATTAAAATCGGCTCTGATGCCTAAATACACCTCTTTACGATTGTATTCACTCGTAAAAAAGCGCTGAGCCTCTTGGATAAAGTTATCCGGCTGCTCTTTAAGCAAATTATACAAATTAATCAGATCAGGGTTGATATCGGCTAATAAGTATTGGTCATAGTCGGTATTAAGAAACACTGAACCAGCCCCGACAAAAGGCTCAATCAGTTTTCTACCTTCTGGTAGGTGACGTTGAATATCTTCAACTAATCCGTATTTACCGCCTGCCCATTTGAGGAAAGCTCGCTGCTTCTTCATTTATTTTACTACTCACCGACCACATATCTTTCACCAACCCATCAACTATTGCTAATGGGGTGGGGAATGTAACACATTTCAGCGCGAGACTCAGCGTTATTTCGCTTTCTCAATTTCTTGATGCACTTGTGCCATTGATTTTGGCCAAGGTTGTTCTTTTTGTAGCGCTAACGATAACTCTTGAATCGCTTCTCGAGTCTCCTGAATGCTAGCAAAATCTTTATAGGTAATAATATACCAAGGCTGTTGACCACGAAGGGTACGATAAATACGAACTTTGCCATCTAAGTCATACATTTTAAGGAAATTGATCGCTTCCTCTTCTTCGGTAACTGCTGCCAATTGCAAAGTATAGCGCTGCTCAGGAATCGCTAATAACGCTTCGCTTGCTAGGGTTAAGTTACCATCAGCAATCGAAGAATAATTCGTCGCCGGTAAGTTTTGTACGTCTTCTTGACTGACTTTGGCCGATTTTGGGCTTTCACCATTTAACAGCGCATCCACCACATTCGCCGGTACCACGACACGTTTTTGCTCGCCATTGGTCTCATCGCCAACCGTTAAGGTTTTTTCAGTAACACTCGGTGGCAGCGCATCGTCTTGTTGAGTTGACTCGCTTTGAGATGAAAGGGTTGATTGCGCCGAACTGCTCGCGTCAGTTGTCGCGGATTCGTCCGTTGGGGCTACTTGTTGCTCATCCTTCTGGCTTCCAGCATCAAGCATTTGGTCTTGTACCCTCGCTTGATAGCTGGTCCACCAAGACCAACCGCCTAAGGCGAGCAATAAAATGATAATGGCAATTAAAGAACGTTTTACCCAACATACGACCGGTGGGCGATGTTTTTCCGCCAAAGCATAAAGATTGCCGGGATAAGCTTCGACTTTTTGAGCGGCCTGATAAATGGCTTGTTGCTTTTTCTCTGAATCTACATGATGTGCAGGGATCACCAGTTGTTCAAGAAAATCATTCACTTCTTGAGGACGGAAAGGCTCAATTACCAAATGTTTAAAATCGGGTTTTGGTAGGGTCGTTAACGAAGCTTCATCGATTAAATCTGGGTTAGCAAATAAAATAACATTGATTTGCCACAGTGGTTGGTTCTGAGCTTCCAACACCAGTTGGGCTAATTCATCCAATAGATGATGCGTCAGTAAGTTAGCATCATCAACCACAATCGTAGCTTTGCATTCTTGCTCGCCACGAAAAGTCCCTAAACTTTCGGTTAAGGTTTCTTCGCCAGTACAGAAGCTATCTGAAAGCAATTGTCCCAGTAGCACACTGCGTTGCTGTTCTGCCGTTTGAGATGGTAAACAAATGAGAAAAGACAAGGTTTGAATGGCGGAGTCAGTATTAAGGAAACGTTGCGCTAACCAAGACTTACCTGCCCCCTTTTTACCGGCGACACAGATCAGATTTGAATCGAGACGAATCATCTGTTGCAAGTTGTCTAATAATTGTTGTTGCGATTCCAATTGCACAATGGGTGCTCCATCATGAGTCATACTCATTACTAGCCTCTTTCAAATCAAGAAAATTTTCTTTTTGTATTAACATGTTAGTAAGTTATATATGTCAAATAAACATAAATTTCTTGAATGCAATGAAAAAGACCTTTGAGCTTGATATAACTCAAAGGCCTTAATACTAACGACAGGCTTCTATCGCTTGTCTAATGATGGCTTCATCGGTATCACCGAGAACCTCTGCAGAGCCTATCCCGGTAGGTAAGATTAACCGTAACTGCCCTGCTAATACTTTTTTATCTCGCATCATGTGCTTAATAAAATGCTCATACGACATGCTTTCTGGGGTATGAATGGGTAAGTTGAATTTGACTAACAGCGTTTTAATTCGCTCTAACTGTTGTGGGGTCATCAACGAACGTAATACTGACGTCTGGGCCGCCATCATAGTACCTGAGGCTACCGCTTCGCCATGTAACCAATTGCCATACCCCATTTCAGCTTCAATCGCATGACCATAGGTATGACCGAGATTAAGCAACGCCCGAACACCGGACTCTTTTTCATCGGCATTCACAACATCAGCTTTAATCTGGCAACAACGAGCAATGGCGTAGCACAGCGCGGGATTATCCAACGCCACTAATTTATCGACATGCTGTTCAAGCCAGGCAAAAAAATCACTATCGATAATGATGCCGTACTTAATCACCTCGGCCATGCCCGCTGCGAATTCACGTTCAGGTAAGGTATTTAAACAGTCGGTATCAATCACTACCGACTTGGGCTGATAAAAAGCCCCGATCATGTTCTTACCTAAAGGATGATTGACCGCCGTTTTCCCCCCAACCGAAGAATCCACTTGGGATAACAAGGTCGTGGGTACTTGAATAAAATCGACACCACGGTGATAACAAGCGGCAGCAAAGCCAACTAAATCACCAATCACACCACCACCTAATGCCACCAATACCACATCACGGTTATAACTGCCTTCTAATAAGAAAGTCATGATGGTATTGAACGTTTCCAGCGATTTGTATTGCTCACCATCTGGTAACGTCAGTAAATCAACTTGGCATTCGAGGCTTTGTAAGGTCGCCATTAATCTTGGGGCGTACAAAGGAGCCACCGTGGTATTACTAATAACGACGACTTTTTGCTGTGGTTTTAAAGATGAGAAAAGCGCTGGATCACTTAATAATCCAGCGCCAATCGAAATGGGATAGCTCCGCTCTGCAAGATCCACATTAATCCGTTCCATGGTTTGGGGCTCCTAAGCTATCGATTAATTTTCGTCTAACATCTTAACAATAAGATTTGCCACAACTTTCGCGCTTTGATCATCCGTACGTACGGTATAGTCTGCAATCTCTTCATATAAAGGATTACGTTCCGCCGCTAATGCTTCTAACACTTCACGCGGCTCACCCGTTTGTAATAATGGACGCTTTTTATCACGGTTTGTTCGTGTTAATTGCTTTTCAATCGTGGTTTCTAAATAGACAACAATACCACGAGCAGAGAGGCGATTGCGGTTATCTTTGCTCTTAATTGAGCCACCACCTGTCGCAAGAACGATACCTTGCTCTTGTGTTAGATCGTCAATGACGGCTTCTTCGCGAACGCGGAAACCTTCTTCACCTTCAACATCAAATACCCAACTGATGTCTGCACCAGTTCTTTGCTCAATAACCGTATCAGAATCTAAAAACTCCATGTGCAGCTGTTGAGCTAGATGTCTACCAATTGTACTTTTGCCGGCACCCATTGGGCCAACAAGAAAAATATTGCGTTTTTCGGCCATGTTTAGCAGTAATTCAACGTTAATTTAATGACATCGCCATTGGACTCTCTAATTAACCCATTGTTTTTAAACAAACAAAAGCTCATTAGATATCATTATGGCACCTAATTCCTCACAGATAATTCGTGATCAGACCCGAAATTATCTAAGTATGGTGCCACTAATGCAACTTTAATTTTACTAAGTGTGAATTTATCTCCAACTGAGCCAGTTCCACAATCTCATTTTTGAGAGCAAATTCACTACTGTAGAATGACTTTAGGCGTAACAAAAATCAATAACTCGCTCTTGCCATAATTTTCATAACTACGACGAAATAACGCCCCAAGATAAGGGATATCACCTAACAAAGGCACTTTATCAACACTGGTTTGGACTGAATGTTGATAGATACCGCCCAACACGACCGTTTCTCCATTATCCACCAGCACTTGAGTTCCGATGCGCTGGGTATCAATGGCCACCGCTTCCCCATCTCCAGTCTTCACCACTTCACCGGGGCGGTCTTGCGTCACACTCAAATCCAACACCAAGCGATTGTCTGGGGTAATTTGAGGAGTAACCTTTAAACTCAGCACCGCTTTTTTAAAACTGACTGAGGTAGCACCACTGGAGGAGGCTTCCAAATAAGGAATTTCGGTCCCTTGCTCAATATAAGCCGGTTGCTTGTTGGTCGTGATCAGGCGTGGGCTGGAAATAATTTCAGCTTTCGATTCAGCTTGTAGCGCCGATAACTCTAAATCCAATAACGTATCAGAGCCTAATTTAGCCACTTGAAAGGCAATACTTGAAGCATTGGAACTGGTTGCGGCTAAATTAACATTTAAAAAATCATCAATGCCAACTTTTTGATCGCCGCCAGCAAAGTCCAAATCATCACCATCCATTAAACCACCACGACCATTTTGACCATGACGATTGGCATTGGCTAAATTGCTTTCAATCGAACCGCCGGTCGAAAACGAACCATTAGTATTACTCACCCCCCAACGCACGCCGAGATCTTGCAAATTCCCCTCACTCACAGTCACAATACGAGCTTCAATTTGCACCTGCTTTACCGGAATATCTAACGCTTCAATAATGCCTTTAATCACTTCAATATTGGTGGTTAAATCACGAATAAGCAGCGAGTTGGTACGTTCATCGACATTGATATTGCCACGACTCGACAACATACTGACTTCCCCTTCCCCTCCAATTAAGGCGGCAATATCCGAAGCTTTAGCAAAATTAATTTGCACCAACTCTGAACTCAAGTTGCCAAGCTCTTCTTCCATACGAGCTTGCTCTAAACGTTGTTTTTGTTGAGCATCCAGTTCAGCTTGCGGAGCCACTAACACCACATTACCTTCAATTTGCTTATCCAGTCCTTTTACTTGCAAAATAATATCCAGCACTTGTTGCCACGGTACGCCATCTAAGCGCAGAGTTAGGTTACCCGTTACCGAATCTGAGACCACGAGATTAAAACCGTTATACTCTGCGATTAATTGCAGGACGTTTCGCACCGGAATATCTTGAAAGTTAATCGAAATCTTTTTATTTTCCCCTTCTAACACCGTCTTAGATTGAGCCGCCGACTTCGTTGCTTTTCTCTCCGTGACGGTGATTTCAAGATTGTTGCCTTTTAAGCGATAGTCATAACTAAAGTCACCGCTCACCACCGCTTGTAAACGGGTATTCTCCCCCTCTCGAAAGACCTCAACGGTACTGACTGCCGTTGAAAAATCTTTAACATCAATAACGTATAAGTCATCATCACTGACACGCGTATGAATCAGATCGATCGTTAAGCCTTGGGCATTCTTTTTAATATCCACAGCAGAAGTTGAAGAGGAGAGTTTCACCACAATCACCCCTTCTTTTTGTTTATTGATCCGAAAATCGAGCCCAACAAATTGATTGCTAAACGCCGGTTGTACCGAAGTTTGGGTTGTGGAAACCGTAGACGTCGTCGTAGGGGCTGCCATCGCGATGGGTCCAAACATAAATAAACAGGCTATGGCCGATATCAAACCAGTGTGATGCGTTAATCCTGTCAGCGTTAATCCTTTATGCATAATGTAATACTCAATTATTGTCTTCATGTTTGTGGTAGAGGTTATTTCAGCGCTAGCTTCACACTACGCTGTTGCCAACATCCCAGCCCATCTGGGAGGGTTTCTTTGATTAAAATAAATTGCGGAGTCACTTTGGTTACTTTCCCATTATTCAGGCCAAGGTATTCCCCTGCCGTCACACTGACTAAAGTCCCTTTGGGGGTTTGTACTAAACCTGAAATATCCCCTTTGCTTGCCATTACTCCTCTTAAAGACAGTTGTTCTAAAGGGTATAACTCCAAGGCTCCGGTTTTCGTTCTCAAGCGAGGTTGCCAACAGTCTTGCTTGATTTTGGGCTGATTGGCGACCGCAATGGCAGGCAGCATAAACGGCCCTCGAAGCTCGTGAGCATTAAACTGACTGGCTTGAAAGGTTTTTTCAGGCTCTAACTGGGCAATTTCTTTACGCGATTGGTTTTCCACTTGAGCGATAAAACTATCAATGTCATTTTCTGATGTTTGACACCCTGTTAGCATGACAATCATGGCCCAAGCAGCAGAGTGCCACCCAAAGTGATATTTCATTACTGCACCTCCTGTGACTTAAACTGGTAGGTGTACGCTCGAACCCGAAAATGCAAAGTGCTGCTCTCTTGGCTGACTCGTTGCCATTCCACGTTGTGTAAACTGATAATACGAGGCAACTTAGCAATCGCTTCTGAAAACTGCCCAATATTGTTGTAAGCCCCTGTTAATTCGATATTCAGCGGTAAGCGATACAAGAATTCTTGTACCTGCTTTTCTCCCCAATCCACTCGCGTAAAGGTCAAATCATTCTTAAGCCCCATGTCATTAACCGAAGACAACATGCTGGCTAATTCCTTTTGCACCGGCAGTTGCTTGAGTAGATATTGATAACGGGTATTGAGCTCATCCAATTGAGCTTGTAATTGAGGTAAAGCAGCCACTTTGGCCGCCTTGATACGAATTGAGCTTTTGAGTGTCACTTCTTGTTGGCGAATTTGGTTTAACTCATCATGTTGCGGTGACAGGTAAAACCAAGTACCCACAATTTGCAGCACAATAATGAGGCCACCAATCGCTAATAATTGCGGTAATAATGGCCATTCTGGCATGTCATCAAGATCCAATTCACGAAAATCGACCATTAGTGACTTCCTCCCTGAGTGAGCACTTGAGCGCTAGTGATTTGCTCAGTAGTGAGCGGTGCGGTGGCGCTCCCATCAAAGCGAAACGACAATTTAAAACTTTGGAATTTTTTACCAAATAACACTTTGCCTGAAATGATCGAATGCATTTCAACCTCGGTTAGCCACTTCGAGTTTTCAAAATTATCAAGCATCGTGGCAAGGCGTGCGGTACTGTCACTCATGCCAGCCATCTCCACTTCTCGGCCACTCATTTTAATTTTGTCGATATACACGCCTTCCGGAACCAAGGCTGGCATCAAATTCATAAAATCCGTGGTTTTATTACGCTCATTTTGTAGCGATTCCACTAAGCGTAAACGAGTTAAAATCGACCTGTGCTTGGCTTCAATTTCTTTCATATTGAGCAATTGTTTATCCAGCTCAGACAAATAGGTTTGTAATTGTTGATTACGTTGCCTTTGCTCATTTTTTAGGTAATCAAGATAAGCGCTGCCCGCCCACTGCAGTAAAAACGCCAACACCATGCCGGCAACCACCATGACGTAAAATCGTTGTTTATATTGCTGCCTTTTTTCTTCTCGCCAGGGCAATAAGTTAATGTCATGCAACATGTTTTCCTCCTTGCCACTGCAACCCTTTGAGTGCTAAGCCCACAGCAACCCCAAAAGTACCAGGTTCCATACGCTCAGGAATGGTCAACTTGCCTTGTAAGCGAGCAAAAGGGTTAAAGCGCGCCACTGGCAAATTCAATTTAGTAGAGAGTGATTCTTCAAGCCCAAGCAAGGTCGCTCCTCCACCGGTCAGCCACACCCCGTCAATCTGATGTTGCTGGTTTACCGAAGCATACAAACTCAATTGCCGAGTTAAGCGCTCCGCTAATTCAGCAATAAAGGACTCAGGTGGTTCCAATGACAAAGTAAAACTCGGCTCGGAAACCGCTTGTGATGTAGTTAACGAGGAAGGCAGCTGCTGCGTGCCAAGGGGAAAATCTTTGTAATAAGCGGGACGCCCTGCCGGCAAAATACAGATAGAGGTTTGGCTTTGACCGATATCAACCAATAAGCCATTGGCTTTTTCGGCTTGTTCTTGGCAAGCCATTTGCCACACTCGTAATAATCCGTGCGCTTGTAAATCCATCACCCATGGAGTAAAGCCCGATTTTTTGATGACCTCAACGCGACTTTCAATTACCTCTTTGCGGGTAGCATAGACTTGATAAGTGCTCGTGCTAGAGACCGTTGCCCGCTCCGGTTCAAGCTTGACATAATCTAAGCTCAACTCTTCGATGGGAAATGGCGACTGTTGAGCAAACAACTGATAAAGCGCAAATTCTTTTTCGCGCTCCTCAAGTTCACTATCGATATGCAACAATTTACTGATCACGGCACTATCGGGCACCGCCAACACCACTTTTTTGGCTCTCATCGGAAGCTGTTTTTTGAGCTGTTTTAGATTTTTGACAATTTCTTGATGATTCACCGTATGGTTATCTGAAAAAATAGCGCCGCTTACTGGTACTTCGGCATAAGTCACCAGTTCAAACTGCACTCCAACGGGCTTAACAACCACAGCTTTTATACTGTGATGACCGATATCAATACCCGTAACAAAAGATTTACCCATAACACTCGGCTCCAGTCAGAGGCTGATCACCTCCATAATGGTTGGATTAACAAACACACACATATCGATGATCAATGAATTTGCTTAAGAAATTAACGAAATACATGGATACACTTATGGATGTCACTCCGTTGTGAATGACCTCTTTTTTGAACCAATGAAATATAAAGTTAAGAACGCATTTTTTTAACGATATGCTAATATGAGCACCTACTGTACAGGTGTTTATATCGACACATCCTTACTCAATCAGGGAATATCCGGTGAAGTTCATAAAGCCATTGCTCATATTTTCATTTGTTTGCATGATTCTTGGAGTGACTACAATTTTTGGGTTCTATTACTACCTAAAACCACAGCTCCCAGACGTTGCAACCTTAAAGAACGTACAACTGCAAACGCCAATGCAAGTTTTCAGTCAAGATGGAAAGTTAATCGCCCAATTTGGTGAAAAACGACGTATCCCTCTTAAACTTGATGATATTCCGCTAAAAATGCAGGAAGCGTTTATTGCGACCGAAGACAGTCGTTACTATCAACACTACGGTATCGATCCCATTGGTATCGTACGTGCTGCCGTGGTAGTTGCGATATCAGGTTCAGCAAAACAAGGTGCAAGTACCATTACTCAGCAACTAGCTCGTAACTTCTTCTTATCCAATGACAAGAAGATTATGCGTAAAATTAAAGAAATTTTTATCGCACTGCACATTGAACAAGTGTTGAATAAACAAGAAATTTTAGAGCTCTATCTAAATAAGATTTATTTGGGTTATCGCTCTTATGGTGTGGGTGCAGCCTCGTTAACTTATTTTGGTAAAGAGCCGAAAGATTTAACTTTAGGTGAAATGGCGATTATCGCAGGTTTACCGAAAGCCCCTTCTACCATGAACCCGATTTACTCAATTGATCGCGCTAAAACTCGTCGCCATGTGGTACTACTGCGTATGCTCGAAGAGAAATACATCACGCAACAAGAATTTGATGCTGCCGATGCCGAACCGATTGATGGTAAATACCACGGCGCTCATATTGAAGTGAATGCTCCCTATGTTGCTGAGTTAGCACGTGGTTGGGCAGTTAAACGCTACGGTGAAGAGGCTTACAGCTCCGGTATACAAATCTACACATCCGTTAAATCTGACTTACAAGAAGCCGCCAACGAAGCCGCCATTGGTAACCTATTAAATTACGATGAGCGTCACGGTTATCGTGGCCCTGAAGCCATCGCTTGGAAACCAACGGACAAAGCATTTACCCAAGAACAAATGGATAAATACCTCAAAAACAAACCGACTTTTGGGTTAATTCATCCTGCCTTGGTGACCAGCATTGCGCAACGCTCCGCGACGGTGTATATCAAAAACCGTGGTGAACAAACCATCGAATGGGATGGCTTGAAATGGGCTCGTAAATATTACAATGACAAACGTCAAGGTCCTGCACCAAGTAAAGCGTCAGATATGCTTGAAGTTGGTCAGCAAATCTGGGTTCGTCCTATGGGAGTTTTACAGGAAAAACCAGCTGTAGAAGAAACCGAAAATACCTTAATGAAACAAGATGTGGACGAAGATGAACAAGGTATCGATCCTTTAGATAAAGTGTCTTGGCAACTCAGCCAAGTGCCGATTGTGAACACCGCCTTTGTCGCACTCAACCCTGAAGATGGTGCGGTGCTCTCTCTGGTGGGTGGTTTTAACTTTGTCCACAGTAAGTTTGACCGCGCCACAATGGCAGAGCGTCAAGTAGGTTCAAGTATCAAGCCATTTATTTATTCTGCCGCAATTGATAAAGGTTTAACTCTAGCGACCTTAATTAACGATGCGCCGATCAACCAATGGGATCAGGGGCAAGGCACAGCATGGCGTCCGAAAAACTCGCCACCAGTGTACCTTGGACCGACAATGCTGCGCCGCGGCCTAGCACAATCGAAGAACGTTATGGCGGTACGTACCCTCAGACGAGTTGGCTTAGATAATGTACTCGATTACCTACCTCGTTTTGGTTTTGACCCGGAAAAGCTGCCACACTCAGAAACCATAGCTCTAGGGGCTGGTAGTTTAACACCAATGCAAATGGCACAAGGTATTTCGGTGTTCGCCAACGGTGGTTACTACGTCGAGCCTTACTATATTGATCATGTTAATGATCCTTATGGCAACTTATTATACCGCTCAAACCCAACCACAGTATGCGATACCCAATGCTCGCAACAGCCTATTGTGGTGGATGATAAAGGCACAGAAGAAATGCCAAAACATGCTGAAAAAGTCATTTCCGAACAAACCGCGTTCTTAGTGCGTGAAATGATGTACAGCAATATTTGGGGTGGTGGCGTCTGGAGTAAGGGCACAGGTTGGAATGGCACCGGCTGGCGTGGACAAGTTTTAAAACGTCGTGACATCGGCGGTAAAACCGGTACCACCAATGACTCTGTCGATACTTGGTTTAATGGTTATGCTCCCGGAATTGTAGCCACCACTTGGGTCGGATTTGACCAAGCTAACCGCCCACTCGGTTACACTGCCGCCAATGCAAACTTTACCCGTAAAGAGCAATATAACGGTGGAGAATCTGGAGCAACAACCGCGCAACCGGCTTGGGTAGACTTCATGAAAGTGGCGCTAAAAAATGTGCCAGAGCAAGAAACTCAACTACCTGCGGGTATTATTCGTGTCCGTATCGACCGTGATTCAGGGCTGTTAACTCGTAAAAATGATGATTCCTCAATGTGGGAATACTTTAAAGCGGGTACAGAACCAACCGAATATATCTCTGATGATAAAGGCACGGATTTATATACAGAAGATGAAGATGGCGATAGCTTATTCTAAGTCTGTTATGTATCAATCCTACCAATAAAAAAGAGGCCACTGGCCTCTTTTTTCTCTCTGTTTTCACTCACTAACAACTGAATTTGTCTCTAATTATCATTATTCCATCGCAACGGTTTGAGTCACAAAGTCAGCAAGCTGTTCAAAACGTTTACGTAATGGTGAGCCCGGTCGATAAGCCAACACTACTTTACGACTTGGTGTTGGATTGACCGCCTTCAAATAACTCACGCCATCTTTTACTTTCTCTTTCGGCACAGATAATTTAGGCAGTAACGTCACTCCGCCCCCTGCGGCAACCATATTACGCAGAGTTTCTAAACTGGTGGCTTTAAAGCGGTCATCATCGCTAGCTCCTGCGGCAAAGCAAAAGCCCAAGGCTTGATCGCGTAAACAGTGACCATCTCCTAAAGACAAGACCGTATGTCCTTTCAGCTCATGCATATCCAATTCGGTTTTTTCTGCCCACGGATGATTCTCTGGCACCGCCATCATGAGGGGCTCATCAAACATATCCAACTCAATAAAAGGTTCGGTTTCCGCAACAGAGGCTAAAATAATGCAATCAATTCGTCCTTCTTCCAGTTGACGAACCAATTGATTGGTCTGAGCTTCGTGTAAAAACAATTCTAAATCAGGAAATGCTTTTTTAAGCGGCTGTACTATTAACGGTAAGATATACGGACCAATGGTTGGAATAAAACCAATATGCAATGGGCCACTCATTTCTTTACCTTGCAAGCTTGCCATTTCAGTGAAGGTTTTCACTTCGCCTAAAACACGCTTAGCTTGAGCGACCAGTTGTAACCCTGAATCGGTAAATAATACCCGTCGGCTACTGCGTTCTAATAACGAGGTTCCGAGTTCATCTTCCAGCTTACGAATCTGGCCACTTAAAGTAGGCTGACTGACAAAACAAGCTTCTGCGGCTTTGCGAAAATGTTTATGCTCGGCTAAAGCAACCAAGTATTCAAAGTCACGGATATTCACGCTATCACTCCATAGTTAAAAACTATCAAAACAATAGCACTAAATGATTGGAGCTATCAAAGCTTTTTGTCCATATTAAAGCCATTAGGATCAAAACTCTTCAATCAGCTTAATGGTTACTCACCTAACCTTATTGTTGATGCAACAAAGTCGCGCACTCGACTGCTTTGAGGCCACCCTTTTGGCCTCTTTTTTTTTCTCATCACTCCCAAAGAGGTCACAATGAAAACATTTATCCATAATATGCGCTTAATACAGGAAGGCTTTTACGCAGCTCTTTATTTTAGTGGGGAGCATGACACTCACTATTATTGGAGTGAAAATGATGGCAACAAAAAACCCCGCATCGAAACCGAAACGGGGCGTTCTTAACCATCTTAAGGAGATTCAAATTAAGAAAAAGCAGTGTACTGTTAAGACGCTTAACTAAAAATAAAGTTCCAACGACTCAACCCTTCATTGCATTATTTCTTTTGCTTAAGCGACACCGACGCGCAGGATCACTTGTTCATTAAGATTAATTTCCAGTGCGACCTCATCACAAGCATGCTGACGTGGGCATTGATCGCAATCTTTTAGCACTTTCTCTGGTAACAAGGTTTTAGAGGTTGGAATAAACTCTTGTTTCATAAAGAACTCTGGAACACGAGTTAACACAAACACTTTCTTAATCGCCATTTGACGAGCTTTATCGACTAAGTGCTTAATGATGGCAGCCCCCTGACCTTGACCTTGCCAGCCGGCTTCAATACCTAATGAACGAATTTCGGCTAATCCCGAATCATAGACGTACAAAGAAGCACAACCCGTTACTTCACCATGATGTTCCGATACAGCAAACGAGCCAATATCACGGATCAGTTCATTACGGCTACGTGGTAGGTTTTCGCCTAAGCCCGCCCAATACGCCACCATGCCTTCAAGTGCATCAATATCGGTTAAACGTGCTGCGCGCACCGTGACACCAGAATTGTCTCGCTCATCCAAACGTTTTTGCGCTTGATTAACCGCGTAAGCCACTTGTTTTGGTGATACCCCCCCTAAAGCCGAACGTTTTTCCAAGCAAGAATCTATGGTCAGAATGTTATACACATCCTCTTCAATTACCGGTGAGAAAGCTTTCAATTCTGTCAGTGAAAGCTCTTCTAAAGCGCACGATTTAGCAATGGCACTCACCACCGCCACACCCACAATATGGTGCGCTTCACGGAATGGGATACCTTTCGCCACTAAGTAATCGGCCAGCTCGGTGGAGTTGGCATAACCTTGTTTGGCGGCTTCTAAAGTTCTTTCACCATTCACTTTGATGCCATCAAAACATAACGCGGCCATTTCCATGCAGTCGTTCCAAGTATCGAGCGCATCAAATAAGCCTTCTTTGTCTTCTTGCATGTCTTTGTTATACGCCAGTGGCAAAGCTTTCACGGTCATCATCATGGCGGCCAGCGAGCCATACACACGACCGGTCTTACCACGGATAAGCTCCAACGCATCGGGGTTTTTCTTTTGTGGCATTAAAGAAGAACCTGATGTCACCGTATCAGCTAACTCAATAAAGCCCGATTCGCCTGAGTTATAGAAAATCATATCTTCTGCCAGACGTGATAAATGCAGCATAGAAATTGACGCTACCGACATTAATTCCATCACATGATCGCGATCGGAAACCGAATCTAAGCTATTACGAGTAGCGCGTTGAAAACCAAGATTATGTGCTAATTGCTCACGATCCATCGGGTACGCGGTTCCCGCCAAGGCACCAGAACCTAATGGGCAGGTATCAAGACGCTTAATTGCATCGGATAAACGCGAATAATCACGTTCAAACATTTCGACATAGGCTAAACACCAATGAGCAAATGTTACCGGTTGAGCACGTTGTAAGTGAGTATAACCCGGCAAAACCGTGCCTTGATGTTCACGTGCCACCGCAACCATTTGTGATTGCAGACGATCTAAGGCAATAAGCAATTGGTGACCTTGCTGACGACACCATAGTTTTAGATCGGTGGCGACTTGATCATTACGAGAACGGCCAGTATGCAGTTTTTTGCCTAAATCACCGACGCGGTTGATCAGTTGAGTTTCGACCCAGCTGTGAATATCTTCTGCATCCGATTGCAAAATTTGCTCCGGATCTTCCATCACCGCCAGTTTTAATTCATTAAGTGCCAGCTCTAATTTTTGTTGTTCTTCTTCCGTTAAGACCCCAACAGACAACAACGACTTAGACCAAGCGATGGAACCCACAATGTCTTGTTCAGCCAATCGGTAATCAAAGCGCAATGAGTCATTGAACTGTTTAAACCGAGTGTCTGCTGCTTGGGTAAATCTTCCGCCCCATAATGCCATTGTGAATCTCCTGCTTGGTCCATTGCTCAATTGGGTGACTAGGTTCTGGTTCCTAGTCCCTAGAAATCACTGATGCGTTAGGTTCTGTGTTTTTAGGATTGAACCTAACGCTTTTATAATTATAACGTTTTGTATAAATTCTCTAGCTCCACAGCCTAGAAACTAGGGACAAGGAACTAGGAACCTTCTTTTTTATTTCTTCTTCGCTTCGTTCAACGCACGAATACGGCTTGCTAGTGAGTACAAACGAATAAATCCACCCGCATGGCTTTGGTCGTAAACTTCATCGGCACCGAAGGTCGCAAACTCTTCTGAATATAAGCTGTTATCAGAACGTTTTTGCGTCACCGTAGCTTGACCTTTATAAAGCTTAACCACCACTTCACCATTCACATCTTGCGCCAAGGTTTCGGTCGCAGCAAGTAGTGATTTACATAAAGGAGTGAACCAACGGCCATCATAAACAAGGTGCGATGCTTTCACCCCTAATTCTTCACGGAACTCAAAAGAGGCTTTATCCAATACCAGTTGTTCAACTGCGCGCAACGCTTCCATCATGATGGTGCCTCCCGGAGTTTCATAACAACCACGAGACTTCATGCCAACCAAACGGTTTTCCACGATATCTATACGACCAACTCCGTGTTTGGCTCCCTTCTCATTTAAGGCTACCAGCGTTTGATACGGAGAAAGCGCTTGGCCATCAACGGCAACAACCGCGCCTTTTTCTACTTTTAATGTTACGTATTCCGCTTCATTGGGCGCTTGCTCCGGATCGACCGTCCATACCCAACAATCTTCATTCGGCGCATTCCAAGTATTTTCTAGCACGCCACCTTCGGTTGAAATGTGCCATGCGTTCGCATCACGCGAGTAGATTTTAGTCAAAGAAGCGGTACACGGAATATTACGCTCCGCTAGGTAATCTAAACATTCTTCACGGCTTACTAAATCCCATTCACGCCACGGTGCAATCACATGCAAATCTGGGGCAAGCGCAGCAAACGCACCTTCAAAACGGACTTGGTCATTCCCTTTACCGGTACAGCCGTGACACAAAGCATCAGCCCCAACTTTACGTGCTACTTCAACTTGCGCTTTAGCAATAATAGGACGAGCCATTGAGGTGCCTAATAGATATTTACCTTCATACAAAGCGCCTGTTTTTAGGGTTGGGTAAATATAGTCAGCGACCATTTCTTCTTTTAGGTCTGCGATATAACACTCAGAGGCACCAGAGGCGATGGCTTTTTCTTTAATGCCGACTAACTCTTCTTCACCTTGACCAACATCGGCCACAAACGCCACCACTTCACATTCGTAGTTTTCTTTTAACCACGGAATGATAACCGAGGTGTCTAAGCCTCCCGAATACGCCACGACAACCTTGTTAACACTTGATTTATCAACGCTTAATATACTCATTGTACTTCTCCCAAATATTGATTTTGCCTTCCTTGGAATCACGCACGCGGTTAAGCGTTAGTTTGTATTAGCGTTAATCCGTGGATAATTAATAATGCTTCTCGCCACTAAGGCAAAAAGCGAGTTCCGATGCTATTGCCCGCTAAGAGCTGTGTTAATTTTTGCGGCTCTTTCCAGCCAGCCACTTCAATGGCGCGGCCTAATTGTTTTGCAGCGTCTAATGCAGCTTGGACTTTGACGATCATGCCGTCGGTAATCACGCCTTGTGCGATCAATTGATCCGCCATGTTTTGATCCAGTTGAGCGATCAATTGTTTTTTTGCATCCAATACCCCTGACACATCAGACAATAATGCCAGTTCCGCATCTAACGCTGTCGCCACCGCAACCGCCGCTTGGTCAGCATTCACGTTCATCAATTGCCCTTCTTTTGTCAGGCCAATTGAGCTAATGATCGGCAGCGCCCCTGTACTTAAAATCGCCTTAAGCACGCTCGCCTCTCCAGCCTTCGCTTCCCCAACTGCGCCTAAGTCTTGTGACAGTTGCGTCACCTGACACAATCCACCATCCGCCAAGCTTAAGCCCACCGCATTCAGCCCCAGCTTCATCGCTTGACCTTGCAGTAATTTGTTCGCCGTTCCGGCCAGTGCACCGCTAATGTAGTTAATGTGCTCAAACGGAGTCACACGTAAGCCATTTTTTTTAACCGTTTCCAGTTGGAGTTTGTCCATAAGCTCATCGACTAAATAGCCGCCACCGTGCACGATCACGACCGCGCGCTGAGCTTGTTGTTGATAATGGGAAATGGTTTGAAACAGCAACGCCAAAGTATCGGTATCCGATAACACCGCGCCGCCTAATTTGATCACTAATGGATTAATGCTCATGCGACGCCCTTACACTAATGCCGTTAAGACAGGAAAGCCGTAACGCAAATTCAAACATTGCATCGCTTGGCTTGAAGCGCCTTTTAGCAGGTTATCGATCGCTGAAACCACGATAATATGCCCACCTTGTACCTTCCAGCCGATATCACAAAACGGTGTATTCTCAACATGTTGTAAACGAGGAATCACATCTAAAAGACGTACTGCTGGCTTGCCTTGATAGGCCGAGATAAAGGCTTGCTGAATCTGCTCTTGCGTCACCCCAGCGGCTAATTTCATAGTAATAGTTGCGAGGATGCCGCGTTTAAAATTGCCAAGGTGAGGAGTAAAAATCACATCGCAACCCAAATGCTTGGCGATCTCAGGTTGATGACGATGGTTAAAGACACCATAAGGCTGCAAGCTGACTTCACAAAAGCTATTGGTCATAGTGGCTTTACGTCCAGCACCCGTGACGCCGCTGGTGGCATTAATCACAGGCCACTGGGTTAAATCGAGCAGTTGAGCTTCCACCAATGGTTTGATCGCCAATTGAGAGGCCGTAGGATAACAACCCGGTACGGCAATTAATTGCGCATTCTCAATCTGCTGTTCATTCCATTCAGCCAAGCCGTACACCGCTTTCTCAAGCCATTGCGATTCGGTATGTTCAAAACCGTAATATTGAGGATAAAAACCTTCCGCTTTCACTCGATAAGCGCCAGATAAATCAAAGACGGTGCAATCGTGGGCAAGAAATGTTGGGGCAAGATCGTGGCTAACTTCATGGGCGGTTGCGAGAAAAACCACATCGCATTGAGTTGCGACATCGCCGACTGAGATTAACGGTTGGACAGGAAGATCAACCAATCCTTTGAGTTTGCCATGTAATTGTGAAATCGGCTTACCAGCATCGACACTCTTTTCCGATACGTATAAACCCGACAAAGTCAGCTGTGGGTGTTTTTCTACCATTAAGGCCAACTCTGCCCCGGTATAACCGCTGGCTCCAATAATGACTGTTTTCAGCATACTCACCTATCCATTTGTTTGTGTGCGAGTTCTTCATGTACTCGTGGTGCTTGTTGAACACTTTCTCATCAAGCTCGCTATACCATAACAGGGCTAAAATTTTGCTGCAATGTATTATCGAAGCTGACTACACTCTCTAAAAAATCGCCATTATTTGATTTTTTATTCACAAATAATGATTTAATATGTGTTTTATCGTTTTATATGCTTCTTGTCAATAGAAAGCTTATCGAGCACAATGAGGCTGTGCTGTCTTACCTCAATGACAGTCTCTCTTTTGCGACCTTTTAACGGATTAAATGGACTTATTATGACAATACCGAATTTTAAAACGGTTTATCGTGACCTGATCTCGACCTCTTCGATTAGCGCCACCGACCCAGCTTGGGATCAAGGCAACGCACAAGTCATCGCCAAACTCGCGCAATGGTTTGAAGATTTAGACTTTACGGTCGAAGTTATCGAGGTAGCACAAGGAAAGCACAATCTCATCGCCAAGAAGGGACAAGGTGAAGGCGGGCTGTTGTTGTCTGGCCATTCAGATACCGTGCCATTTGATGAAGGTCGCTGGAATTATAATCCACATGCTCTCACCGAAGATAACAACCGCTTTTATGGTTTAGGAACTGCGGATATGAAAGGCTTCTTCGCCTTTATTTTAGAAACCGTCAGAAGCATCGATTGGACCAACCAAACCAAGCCTTTATATGTTTTAGCCACCTGTGATGAAGAAACCAGCATGCTAGGTGCTCGGCATTTTACCGAATCCTGCCTCAATGGTGATACCCCTTATCAACCCGATTACTGCATCATTGGTGAGCCTACAAGTTTAAAACCGATTCGAGCGCACAAAGGCCATGTTGCCAACGCCATTCGAGTTACTGGCCATTCAGGGCATTCGTCAAATCCGGCTTTAGGCGTAAATGCCATTGAAATTATACATGAAGTATTATTTGCGTTAATGCAACTGCGCAATCAACTGATCAAGCAATACCATCATCCGGGTTTTGATATTCCAACCCCGACCTTAAACCTTGGGCATATTCATGGTGGTGACAGCGCTAATCGAATTTGTGGCTGCTGTGAATTACATTACGATGTCCGTCCTTTACCGGGTATCAGCTTAGATGGCTTAAATAACATGCTGACGTCAGCGCTAAAGGAAGTGCAAGACAAATGGCCTGGTCGCATTGATATCCAACCATTACATGAAGCGATCCCGGGGTATGAGTGTCATCACGACCACCCTTTTATTCACAGCATCGAATCCTTAACAGAAATGCCTTGTGAAACCGTTAACTACTGCACGGAAGCGCCATTTTTACAGCAAGTCTGCCCCACATTAGTGATGGGCCCAGGTTCGATAGACCAAGCTCATCAACCTGATGAATTTTTAGCCTTTGAGTTTATCGACCCAACCATTCGTTTATTGTCTAAAGCCATACAGGAATATTGCTTTGCTGGCCGAGACGCAAAATGAAACAACGGCGAGTGAAAAATGAATCTTGCCGCATTCACACACGGCAAGACGGTCTCTTTTTGCGCACTATGGTATAAATAACAACAGTTTCTTACTGCAATTGAATCAATTTTATCACTTGGCCATAACTGATTTACGTCAAGAATATCGGTATTATTTTTTCACTATGGCGGCAAATATTTGACTCAGTGCAAATATTTTCGCTAGATTGTAGTGGTTAAAAATTAAATGGATGTAATTAAATTACAAGGTGAAACGACAATGAATGAAAAATATGCCGCTTTAAAGAGCAACGTACGCATGCTCGGTGACTTACTCGGCGCAACCATTCAAGAAGCGCATGGTGACGCGATTCTTGGGAAAGTCGAAACCATTCGAAAACTTTCCAAATCCGCTCGTGCAGGTAACCAAGAAGCAAGGGAAAGCTTAGTTGAAGAAATCAAAAATCTTCCCGATGACCAACTGACTCCCGTTGCCCATGCTTTTAGCCAATTCTTGAACTTAACCAATATCGCTGAACAATTTCATACTATTTCTCGCCATTGCGAAGAATACATTTGTGAACCTGACGCCATTGAATCCTTATTCAACAAATTAGCCTCCAATAACATCAGCCAAGATGCTGCAGCGCAAGCCATCAAAGAATTGAACATTGAACTGGTATTAACCGCGCACCCAACTGAAATTGCTCGTCGCACCATGATCAATAAATTGGTCAAAATCAACAAATGCCTCGCGCTTTTAGAACACAGTGATTTATCTCGTCGTGAACGCCTAAAAACCGAACGTCGTTTAGAAGGTCTGATTGCTCAGGCTTGGCATTCCGATGTCATTCGTCAGCAACGCCCAACTCCATTAGATGAAGCTAAATGGGGCTTTGCGGTTGTCGAAAACTCACTTTGGCAAGCCGTGCCTGAATTCCTACGTGAATTTAATGGCCGAGTTAAAGAATTCACTGGTGAATCGTTACCGATTGATGCTCGTCCGGTACATTTCTCATCCTGGATGGGGGGAGACCGCGACGGTAACCCAAATGTGACTCATCCAATCACCGCAGAAGTGCTCCTACTCTCTCGCTGGAAAGCAGCTGATTTATACTTCACAGACATTCAAGATCTGATTACTGAGTTATCAATGACCGCCTGTAATCATAAAGTGCGTGAATTGTCAGGTGAAGAGCACGAACCTTATCGCGCCATTCTCAAGCGCTTACGTACTTTATTAAATAATACCTGTACCGTCCTTGATGCACGTATTAATGGTAAAGAAGTCCCAAGTTTGCCGATTTTAGAACGAGTTGAGCAGTTATGGGACCCATTACTGGCCTGTTACCAATCACTGCATGAATGCGGTATGAGCATCATTGCCGAAGGTTCTTTGTTGGATACTCTGCGTCGCGTTAATGCGTTCGGTATTCACTTAGTACGCCTTGATATTCGCCAAGAAAGCACTCGTCATGCCGATGTTATTACCGAAATGACACGCTTTTTAGAAATTGGCGATTATGATCAATGGCCTGAAGAAGAAAAGGTGGCCTTTTTAATCAAAGAGCTGAGCTCAAAACGCCCGCTTCTTCCTCGTAATTGGGAGCCGTCACCGGAAGTGCAAGAAGTGCTTGATACTTGCCGCGTCATGGCAGAGCATCCGCGTGAAGCCTTCGGTGCTTATGTAATTTCCATGGCACGTACCGCTTCTGATGTCCTAGCGGTGCACCTTATCTTGCAAGAGTGTGGCTGCAAATTCCGTATGGATGTCTGCCCATTATTCGAAACTTTGGATGACTTAAATCGCTCTGAAGAAGTCATGAAACAACTGTTCTCATTAGATTGGTATCGTAATTTCATCAACAACCATCAAATGGTAATGATTGGCTATTCAGACTCGGCGAAAGATGCTGGTGTCATGGCCGCAGGTTGGGCACAGTACGATGCGATGGATAAACTGGTTAAAGTGTCTGATGCCGAAGGGATTGATTTAACCCTCTTCCACGGTCGCGGTGGTACAGTTGGCCGTGGTGGTGCACCTGCACACGCTGCACTCTTATCTCAACCGCCTCGCAGCTTAAAAGGTGGCCTACGTGTGACCGAGCAAGGTGAGATGATTCGCTTTAAACTTGGTTTACCCGACGTCGCCGTAAATAGCTTTAATTTGTACGCCGCTGCGATTTTAGAAGCCAACTTATTGCCACCACCAGAGCCGAAAAAAGAATGGCGTGAATTGATGCAAACCATTTCGGATGTCTCATGTGATGCTTACCGTGGCGTAGTTCGTGGTGAGCCTGATTTCGTGCCTTATTTCCGCGCGGCCACCCCTGAGATGGAATTGGGCAAATTACCTTTAGGTTCTCGCCCTTCTAAACGTAACCCGAATGGTGGCGTAGAAAGCTTACGTGCAATTCCATGGATCTTCTCTTGGAGCCAAAACCGCTTAGTCTTACCGGCTTGGCTTGGCGCAGGTGAAGCAATTCAACATGTTGTAAATCAAGGCCATCAACCTATGCTAGAAGAAATGTGTCGTGAATGGCCATTCTTCTCAACCCGCTTAGGTATGCTAGAAATGGTGTACTCAAAATGTAATATCGATATCTCTCGTTACTACGATCATCGCCTAACCGACGAATCTTTGTGGCCACTGGGCGAGCGCCTCCGTGAACAACTGCAAAAAGACATCGTAACGGTTCTGAATGTCGAAAATAACGAGAACTTAATGCAAAGTGATCCGTGGGGATTAGAATCAATTCGCCTACGTAACATCTACGTTGAGCCATTGAACATGCTACAAGCCGAATTACTTTATCGTACTCGTCAAACTGACAACCCTTCTTCAGAGTTGGAAGAAGCATTGATGCTAACGATTGCAGGTATTGCGGCAGGTATGCGTAACACCGCTTAAGTTATCGCACACCTCAATCACAAACCGCGCAGCGTCATCATGCTCTGCGCGGTTTTTTATTATCGCTTCCTGTTGATTCGCAAAAAGCCAATCACTAAAAACCAATCAGAAAAAAACAATCAAAAAAAACTAATCAGCAAAAAATTGTCGGCAAACAAAAAGGCCGATGAAAAATCATTCATCGGCCTTGCATCGTGCAGTTATTAACCTCACGATATAAAAGAATTAACGAGGGCGAACTCCCAAAGTATGACAAAGAGCGTACGTCATCTCTGAACGGTTTAGAGTATAGAAGTGGAAATCTTTCACCCCTTCACGGCTGAGTGTGCGAACCATATCAATGGCTTGGCTTGCCCCGACCATCTGACGTGTCACTGGGTCGTCATCCAAACCTTCATATTGTTTCGCCATCCAGCTTGGAATACGCACATTGGTCATATCAGCAAAACGCTTTGCTTGCTTGTAGTTCGATACCGGTAAAATGCCGGGAATAATTTCAACTTCAATGCCAGCGGTCACGCAGCGGTCACGGAAGCGAAGATAACTTTCGACATCAAAAAAGAATTGCGTAATCGCTCGGTTTGCCCCGGCATCGACTTTACGTTTTAAATTGATTAAATCCGCTTGGGCATTTTTGGCTTCAGGATGCACTTCAGGGTAAGCGGCGACAGAAATATCAAAGTCAGCCACTCCTTTTAACAGCGCCACCAAATCGGCGGCGTACATGTCTGGCTTGCCACCACCGGGAGGTAAATCGCCTCGTAATGCAACGATATCGCGAATACCATTATTCCAATAATCTTGTGCAATCTCTTTTAACTCATCACGTGAAGCATCAATACAGGTTAAATGAGGCGCCGCAATCAGGCCCGTTTGATCTTTAATTTCTTTAATAATGGAGTGAGTACGGTCGCGTTCACCAGAGTTTGCTCCATAAGTCACAGAGACAAATTTAGGTTGCAAGGTTTTTAAACGATGAATGGAATTCCATAAGGTTTCTTCCATCTTCTCACTGCTCGGTGGGAAAAACTCAAAAGAAACATTAATTTTGCCAGCAAGATCAGCCACATTGTGGTTTAGTGCATCGATATGCCCTGCGTGTGAATAACTCATGTTCAACTCCCTGTGGCACTGCCACTCACTAAAATCACTTACCTAAAATTATAAAATACGGCCGGAGCTTCCTCGTCCGACTAATTCCCGCCTTGGCTCAACCCTTGACTTATCTGGTTGTCGCTCACTTTCATTTAGACGTCTATATGTCTACAGAATGTATTGAATAGGATCTAATGTCAATCTTATAAACATGAATTTTCTTCATGATAATGTTGAGTTGCTCTCAAATACAACAATGCCACTCAGTTACCACAGAAGGGTAAGCAGAGTGGCATCAATTGATTGGCGTTATATCAAGTTAGAGAGGCGATTTAAATCCGATTGTAAGGCACCGGCGGTGACAGCTCGCCCTGCCCCCGGCCCCTTAATCACTAATGGATTATCTTTGTACCATTTACTTTCGATAGCAAAAACATTATCACACGGTAATAAGTTCGCTAACGCATGTTCAGGTGACAAGGCCTCAACGCCAACCGTGGCTTTGCCGTCACGAGATAATCGTGCGATATAGCGCAACACTTTATCTTGCTTCTGTGCTTTAGCTAAACGCTCTGACAATAGCTCATTGAGTACTTTGCCTTTATCAAAAAAATCATCGATCGATAAATCTTTTAATTCTTCTGGCACTAACGTTTCTACCTTGACGTTTTCCGGCTCTATTTCTAATCCCGATTCTCGCGCCACGATCACTAATTTACGCATCACATCAGAACCATCCAAATCCGAACGAGGATCCGGTTCGGTTAACCCTTGCTGCCACGCTAGATCGACCAGCTCAAGAAAAGGAATGCTGCCATCAAATTGTTGGAATAGCCAAGATAGAGTACCTGAGAAAATACCAGAAACAGCCGTGATTTGATCGCCACTATTACGTAAGTCACGAATCGCGTAGTTGACTGGCAACCCAGCCCCAACTGTGGCGTTATACAACCAATGACGGCCAGTTTTTTCAAAGGCATTCATGATGCGTAGATAATCTTGAGTGGAGGCTGAGCCAGCCACTTTATTGGCACAGATTAAATGCATCCCTAGCTCTGCAATCTGTTCATATTGGCCTGCTAACTCTTCACTGGCCGTCACATCCATAACCACCACTTCATGGTAATCACTTTGATGCGCTAGTGTCTGTAACCAAGTTTTGCCATCATTTGCTACGGCTTCATCGCTAAAACGAGTCAATGCTTGAGTCGGATCGATGCCTTTTAAATCCAGCCAATAAGTTTGACTATCGACCACCGCCACTAAATCAAAACTCATGCCGCGACGCTTTTCCAGTTCTGATTTTTGCTCGGCAAAGAGTTCCAACCAACTAGAGCCGATATTACCTTTACCACACAAAGCAATGGCGATACGTTTTTGTGCTTGGAATAATTGGCTATGAATGCCGACCACCAGCTTAGCGACATCGGTTTTGCGTAAAATCGCTACCAAGCTTAAGCCGGATTCAGATTCGCACATAAATTCAACTGGGGCATTTTTAAGCTGCTGATAAAATCCATAACAATGATTAGGATTATTAGAAACGCCTGCGCCAACTGCCGCGACCATGGAGTAGCCTTCCAGCAATTTGATTTCAGCGCCAACGGCTGTGTCTTGCAGATAACTTAACGCTCCTGCGGCAATTTCTGCCGTATAGGCCAACGACACACTGCCTTGGTCTGGCTGAGATAAGGTTGCCAAGGGCTGCAATTGAGCTCGAGTTAAGGTGCGCAATAATTCAGATTCTAGGCGCTCAAAATCATGTCCTGAACCAAAATTAACTTGGACGAGTAAGACTTCATCAAGTGAAGTAATGATTTTCGCACCACGCCCAGAAGCTAATACGCGCTCGATGCGTGTCGAGCCAGACTCAGGTTGATAACTACAACGTAAGCTTAAATCCATGGCACTTTGTGCAACCGGCTGCAATGTACGGCTATGCAACACTGGGGCGGCTAATCGTGCCAATTCACTGGCTTCATCTAAGCGTAATAATGGCAATAAGCAAGCATCACTGACTTTACGTGGATCGGCGCTGTACACTCCGGCCACATCACTCCAAATAGTGACGCGTTTTGCTTCCGCTAGTGCACCAATCACAGTGGCCGAATAATCGGAACCATTACGCCCAAGTAAGACCGTTTCGCCCACTTCATTACGCGCCATAAAACCCGTAATCACTAGGCGACGCTTACTACCATGTTGCGCCAAAATTTCTTTTAATAATGGTAAAGAACGGCCGCGGTCGACTTCAGGCTGTGCGCCTCGCTCTGCACGTAAAAAATCACGAGAATCCAGTTGTGCCGCTTCCATATCTAAATGGCATAATAACGCCGCTAATAAACGAGATGACCAGACTTCACCATGACCTAAAATACTCGCACGCATAACGTCATTGATCGGACCATGAATATCACTTAATGCGGTAAATTCTGCGACCAATAAGTCCAACAAAGGCTGAGCTTTTTCTTCTGGTAATAGTTCTTCCACCAAGCCAATTTGAAACTGGCGTAATTGCTGTAAAACTTCATGTGCAATACGACCATCTTTTTCTAACGCACTGATCCAATCGATCAAACGGTTAGTAGTACTGCCTGCCGCAGAGACGACGATAATATCGGCTGGAGATGAATATTCTTTTAAAATGTTGGCGACTCGTTTGTAGCACTCTGGGTTGGCCAAACTACTACCACCAAATTTGTGTAACTGACGAGCAGATGTCATTTACGCTACCTCTTGTGCTTTTTTGAAAGCTTGCTCTAAATCAGCGATTAAATCCTGACTGTCCTCTAATCCAACAGAAACACGCAATAATAGCGGCGAAATCCCCGCTTCTGCTTGTGCTTCATCTGACATAGCTCGATGAGTCATTGATGCAGGGTGACACATTAAGCTTTCTACTCCACCTAACGACTCCGCTAGAGAAAATAGTTGTAACTGACCCACGAAGGTCTTGAGTTGTTCCATGCTGCCATTGATTTCAAAACTGAGCATGGAGCCGAAACCACTTTGCTGAGCTTTGGCGATATCATGCCCAGGATGCTGCGGTAAACTCGGATGGTAAATCGTCCCTACTAAAGGCTGTTGTTGAAGATAAGCCAGTAAAGTTTGGGCGCTTTCTTCATGAACACGCATCCGGGCTGGCAAGGTTCTCAGGCCACGAAGCGTCATATAACTATCAAACGGTGTGCCCGTTGCCCCAATGCAATTTCCCCACCAGGCTAATGTTTCAGCATGCTCGGCTTCTTTTGCAATGATGACGCCACCAATCACATCGGAATGACCATTAATGTACTTGGTGGTCGAATGCACCACAAAGTCTGCCCCTAAGGTTAACGGTTTTTGGTACACCGGTGTCAAGAAGGTGTTATCTACGGCCACTAATGCGCCCACTTGCTTGGCTTTTGCGCAAGCTTGTGCGATATCCACCACTCGCACTAAAGGATTGGAAGGGGTTTCTAATAAGATTAACTTCGGCTTGTTAGCGAGCGCCGCATCAAATTCCGCTTGATTGGATTGATCAACAAACTGAACCTTAAAATCTCCTTTTTGGGCCCGAGTATTAAACAAGCGGTAAGTCCCACCATAACAATCATGGGGAGCGATGATTAAGTCATCGGGGCCGATAAAGGCCGAAACCCATAAGTTCAAAGCGGAAGTGCCACAATTAGTAATAACCGCACCAGCGCCTTGTTCTAATTCAGACAGAGCTTGTTCTAGCAAACCACGATTGGGGTTACCAGAGCGAGTATAATCATATTGAGGCACTTCACCAAAAGCAGGAAAGCCATAATTGGTCGAAAGGTAAATTGGCGGAACGACGGCATGAAATTGGCTATCAGATTCAATTCCGGTTCGAACAGCGACAGTCGCGGGCTTTCTTGAACTCATTGGTGTATTCCTTACGTTACGTGCTCAATCAATGTATATAGACACTATACTTAAATACTATTAAAGCGCTATTTTTGCCTAGGGAATTTCTTAAAATAATCATATCAATCAAGGCATAAGTCATCACTGACGATGAAGATGTCTACGATCATTTGACTCTACAGGCTCACAGTGTCTAAAGAGAGGTTAACTTTATCGCTGCCAAAGCAGGACGTCAAGACTTCTAGCCATCTAAGTGTCTTTACTTTTGGCGGTAAATGCACCTAAAATTACCCACAGCCACAAATTTTAAATAATCAATAACGAAGGTGTGTGATGGCAGATTGGAATGGTGAATACATTAGCCCGTATGCAGAGCATGGAAAAAAAAGTGAACAAGTCAAAAAAATCACTGTTTCAATTCCCTTAAAAGTACTGAAGATTTTGACCGATGAACGCACTCGCCGTCAGGTCAATAACTTACGCCACGCAACCAACAGTGAGTTGCTATGTGAAGCCTTCTTGCATGCTTATACCGGCCAACCTTTACCAACAGATGAAGATCTACGTAAAGACCGCCCTGATGATATCCCAACGGAAGTAAAACGTTTAATGACGGAAATGGGGATTGAATTCGAAAATTTTGATGATTAAAAACGTGTCTCGCATATTCGTGGCTCGTTTCTCGAATATTCTTTCTCGTTTTAATTCACCACTATAAATTTTTAGTTACTCATAATAAAAAGCCAGAACGAATCAACGTTCTGGCTTTTGCTTTTTCGAATAACGAGAAACGAAATTCGAGCTCCGTTATCGCTTATACTCTTCCGGCAACTCAATACGTGCTACGCCAGATTCAACCGCGGCACGAGCCACAGCACCCGCAACTTCAGAGAGCAAACGTGGGTCCATTGGTTTTGGAATGATGTAATCTGGGCCAAATTCTAGATGATCGACGCCAGCTGCTTTTAATACTTCCGCCGGAACCTCTTGTTTTGCTAGTTGACGAATCGCTTCAACTGCAGCCAGCTTCATTTCATCATTAATTTCACTGGCACGCACATCCAATGCTCCACGGAAAATGAATGGGAAACAAATCACATTGTTCACTTGGTTTGGATAATCGCTGCGCCCTGTTCCCATGATCAAGTCATTACGCACTTTGGTCGCGATTTCAGGTTTGATTTCAGGATCAGGGTTAGAGCAAGCAAAAACAACCGGCTTATCCGCCATCAAGGCAAGCGCTTCAGCTGGTAATAGATTTGGACCTGACACACCTAAGAATAAATCAGCACCTTCAATCACATCTTCTAAGGTACGCATATCCGTATTATTGGCAAATAATTGTTTGTATTCGTTCAAGTCATCACGACGAGTATGAATCACGCCTTTACGATCGAGCATATAAATCTTTTCACGTAAGGCGCCGCATTTGATCAAGAGCTCCATACAAGCGACCGCAGCCGCCCCAGCACCTAAGCAAACAATTTTACATTCTGATAGTTTTTTACCTTGTAACTCAATGGCATTTAACATACCTGCTGCCGTTACGATAGCGGTACCATGCTGGTCATCATGGAAAACTGGTATGTCACAACGTTCAATCAACTGACGTTCAATTTCAAAACAATCAGGAGCTTTAATATCTTCTAGATTAATACCGCCAAAAGTGTCGGCAATATTGGCAACCGTATCAATAAATTCATCAATGGTGCGATGTTTTACTTGAATATCAATTGAATCAAGATTGGCAAAACGCTTGAACAATAGCGCTTTACCTTCCATTACAGGCTTAGAGGCTAAGGGGCCTAAATTACCTAAACCTAAAATCGCCGTACCATTTGAGATCACTGCAACGGTATTGCCTTTCGCAGTGTACTTATAAGCATTATCAGGATTCAGGGCAATTTCACGAACCGGTTCTGCTACCCCTGGGCTATAAGCGAGGGCGAGGTCTTCTGCGGTATCGGCAGGCTTTGTTAAAGCAATAGCGATTTTGCCGGCGGTAGGTTGAGCGTGGTAGTTAAGTGCTCTTTGACGAAAGTCATCTTGCTGCTGATCATCTGACATTATGCTGTAGTCCTAAAATGTATACGGAGGGATAAGTGTCAATCTTAATGGATCAAATTAAAACTTGGTAGTTAATGTCGCGCATTTTAGATAAGAAAAAAGGGACGCCTAAGCATCCCTTTCCAATTCGGTCTCACACTAAAGTGTTTTAGTGATCGATTATTTTTTGCTGCTAAGTGCACCAAAACGTTTGTTGAAGCGATCAACACGGCCGCCTGTATCTACGATACGTTGCTTACCAGTGTAGAATGGGTGACATTTGTCACATACGTCTAGGTGGATTGACTCTTTGTCTAGAGTTGTGTTGAACTCAAAAGTGTTACCACAAGAGCAGTTAGCGCTAACAGCTTTGTATTCTGGGTGGATACCAGTTTTCATAGGACAAACCTTTTATTGGTCCGTATCGCTATCTGAATCATCCCCTTGTAAGAGTTACCTACAAGAGCGGTCAGACACCATACGTAGTTACTAAAAAATGATGTAGATATATACATCGTTAGAGGCGCAGTATAATAGAGAATACTCTGGTTTCGATCAACTCATTTGCTCTCTTTTTCTACAATATTTCAGTTTTATATCAATATGGGCTGTTTTATCATACCCTTCCATTGGTTTTATCACGGCAAACAGGACCCACTCTTCGCTTATGCAGCCCAATATTGCTCAAGTTGCCTTACCGGTTCCTTTAGATAAGTGCTTCGATTATCTCATCCCTAATTACCTTTTTCCGGTTATTGGCGGCCGTGTCTCTGTCCCTTTTGGGCGGCAAACTCTGGTTGGGATTGTCATTAATATAGTCGATCATTCAGACTTTCCGCGAGAGCAACTTAAACCCATCAAAGCCAGTCTCGATACCCATCCGATTTGGCCGGCGCCGCTGTATCAATTATTGCAATGGTGCAGCCAGTTTTACCAATACCCTCTTGGAGAAACCTTGGCGATGGCCTTACCGGCTTTATTAAAAAAAGGCAAAACTGCGGACTTTACCAGCTTAAAAACCTGGCACCTTACCGAAGCAGGTAAAAACAAATTAATCCAAGGATTTGGCCGTGCGCACCAACAAGAAAAAGTGGTGCGTTTGCTGGAGTCTTCCTCTTTACCTCATCAAGCAATGATCGATGAAGGCATTAGCAGTGCCACTTTAAAAGCGCTGCAGCAAAAAGGCTGGATTGAAATGAAACATACTCAACCGGCAAAAACTGTGTGGCCTAACCTGATCGAAAATGAGCAACACAAACCCCAACTCAATGCCGAGCAAGCCATTGCAGTTGCCACCATCAATCAAGCATCAGGATTTGGCTGTTATTTGATTGACGGTGTGACCGGTTCTGGTAAAACCGAAGTGTACTTAAACTTAATCAAGCCAGTCTTAGCCGCTGGCAAGCAAGCCTTGGTGTTAGTACCTGAAATTGGGTTAACCCCACAAACCATCAATCGATTTAAGCGCCGCTTTCATGTTCCCATTGAAGTGATGCACTCAGGCTTAAATGACAGCGAAAGGCTTAATGCTTGGTTGGCCGCCCGTGAACGTCAAGCCGGTATTATTATTGGAACTCGCTCATCCTTATTTACGCCATTTGCTGATCTCGGCATTATCATCGTAGATGAAGAACACGACGCCTCCTACAAACAACAAGATAGTTTACGTTATCATGCTCGTGATGTGGCGGTGATGCGTGGCCATAAAGAAAACATTCCGGTGGTGTTAGGCTCAGCAACGCCAGCGTTAGAAAGCTTACACAATGCTCAAAGTGGCAAATACCATTACCTCAGCCTAACTCAACGCGCGGGTAATGCTAGTGCAGCCAAACATCATGTCTTAGATATTAAAGGATTGTATTTAGAAGGAGGGTTATCCGCCCCTTTAATTGCACAAATGCGCCGTCACTTAAATGCTGGTAATCAGGTGATGCTCTTTTTGAATCGCCGTGGATTTTCTCCGGCACTGATGTGTCATGAATGTGGCTGGATCGCGGAATGCAAACGCTGCGATGCCTATTACACCTATCATCAAGGGAACCAAGAAATTCGTTGCCATCATTGTGGTTCACAACGCCCGGTAATTCAGCAATGCCAAGGTTGTGGCTCCACTCAACTGGTTTCGGTAGGAGTAGGAACCGAACAGTTAGAAAAACAATTAGAGATCTTGTTTCCTGAATTTAAAACCATTCGTATTGATCGGGACAGTACTCGTCGTAAAGGCAGCTTAGAAAGTGCATTAGAATCGATCCGCTCAGGTGAATATCAAATTCTGATCGGCACACAAATGCTGGCGAAAGGTCACCACTTTCCGAATGTCACCTTAGTCGGGCTCTTAGATGTCGATGGTTCTCTTTATAGCAGTGATTTTCGCGCTTCAGAACGATTAGCCCAATTATTTATTCAAGTGGCAGGACGTGCCGGTCGCGCTAGTAAACCCGGTGAAGTGCTATTGCAAACCCATCATCCCGAGCACGCACTATTACAATCTTTGCTACATAAAAATTATCAGCACTTTGCTCAAACCGCTTTAGCAGAACGCAAAATGGCTCAGTTACCTCCGTACAGCTTTTTGACCCTTTTCCGTGCAGAAGCTAACCACAATGACAATGTTGAAGCCTTCTTACGCCAGGTTCGCTATACCTTAGAGGCGCACCCTTTATTCGATGAGCAATGTTTAGTACTTGGCCCAATGCCGGCTCCTTTAGCCAAAAGAGCGGGCAAATTCCGTTGGCAATTAATGTTACAAGTAAGCACTCGTAGTCAAATGCAACGCCTATTACTGTCATCTAAAACCGCCATTCAACTTTTACCTTTAGCCAAAAAAGTTCGTTGGAACCTCGATGTTGAGCCGCAAGATTTAAGTTAGTCGTCTAACCTTGAGCTAAGTCGGCTATTATTGATAAGAATCTTCTTATTATTTTTGTCTTTAACCTTAGTTTAAACATGGGCATACCCTCTTAAATCAATAAAGCCTATAAATCAAAAACTTGCTATGTGACGCATATCACTTAAAGCATGTAGGATTTGTTAACCTAATGCTATTCAGTATCAAATTAAGGACATAAAATATCCTCATAACATAATACCTTGGCGTATTTTGGGTATAGCAGTCGTTATCGATACCATCATCCTAACTGGCTTGATGTGATTGCCCTAAATTAAGGTGAGTCCAACCGGTTCTAATTCACGGAACCTAAGCGACCACATCTTTCTTTTTTGCTTATTTCATCAATAAGCTTTTTTATTTGCCCATTTGGGTAGGAAAGTAAATAGAGAGGAATACTTATGGCGACAATGAAGGAGGTTGCCCAACTCGCTGGAGTGTCAACAGCAACGGTTTCCCGTGCGCTGATGAATCCAGAAAAAGTCTCCAGTGCAACACGTAAACGCGTGGAAGATGCCGTACTTGAATCCGGCTACGCTCCCAATTCTTTAGCTCGTAATTTAAGAAGAAATGAATCTAAAACCATCATCGTCATTGTCCCGGATATCTGTGATCCTTATTTCAGTGAAATCATTCGCGGCATTGAAGATACGGCAGCCGAGCACAATTATTTAGTCTTATTGGGCGATAGCAATCAACAACTCAAGCGTGAGAGCACTTTTGTCAATCTGGTATTCACCAAACAAGCTGATGGCATGCTGTTACTAGGGGCCGATGTACCATTCGACGTGAGTAAGCCTGAACAAAAAAACCTTCCTCCTTTGGTCATGGCCTGTGAATACGCGCCAGAATTAGATGTGATCCTTATTTCAGTGAAATCATTCGCGGCATTGAAGATACGGCAGCCGAGCACAATTATTTAGTCTTATTGGGCGATAGCAATCAACAACTCAAGCGTGAGAGCACTTTTGTCAATCTGGTATTCACCAAACAAGCTGATGGCATGCTGTTACTAGGGGCCGATGTACCATTCGACGTGAGTAAGCCTGAACAAAAAAACCTTCCTCCTTTGGTCATGGCCTGTGAATACGCGCCAGAATTAGAATTGCCTACCGTGCATATCGATAATCTGACCGCCGCTTTTGATGTGGTTAATTACTTAACTCAAATGGGTCACAAACGGATTGCCGAAATGTCGGGCCCTGTTGAAGCTCCTTTATGTCAATTTCGTCACCAAGGTTATCAGCAAGCCTTACGCCGCGCGGGTATTGATATGCACCCCACTTATCAAGCCTATGGGGATTTTACGTTAGAATCAGGGGTTATCGCAGCCAACAAACTCTTGACGCTCGCCGAACCACCTACTGCTATTTTTTGCCATAACGACTGCATGGCCATCGGGGCAATTCAACAAGCGAAAAAACTGGGCTTTAAAGTGCCGCAAGACCTCTCGATTGTAGGTTTTGATGACATTCAATTTTCACAATATTGCGATCCGCCGCTCACCACTATTGCGCAACCCCGTTATGAGATCGGTCGCCAATCGATGTTGATGTTATTAGAGACTCTCAAAGGCCGAGAAGTACGCGCAGGTTCGCGACTGCTTGAAGCTAACTTAGTGATCCGAAATAGTGCAGCGCCACCGAGACGTTAACCAAGGCGCTCAATTACGAAACCTTAAATAACAAACGCAGCATAAACTGCCGATTAACGGGTTCAAATAGCGGACGTTTTTATCCTGTTCAACGACCGCTATTCATCCCTTTAAAAATATGGTATTGCTCAAAAAACTGCTTTAACATAGAAGTCCTTTTTTATTCCATTGAGTAACAACACCGCCGTGGCAAATCGAGATTACGTAAGAAAAAATCCAACTTCTAACAAGAAAAATGGCAATAGAACCCCCAAAAGATCGGCATCGAAAAAGAAGCCTGCCTCTCGTGCTATTCCTTGGAAAGCCGCGATCATTGCCGTTATCTTGTTAGCTGGGTTAATTGCCCTCCTGTCAAAGCTCAATAACGACCCAGAACCCACGGTATTAGACAATAACACCGTCCCGATTGCCGTTCCGGAAAAATCAAAACCGGCCGAATCACTGCCACCACCACCACAAGAAAAATGGGATTACATGGAAACCTTGCCGAAACGAGAAATCGAAGTGCAAGCCAAAGAAGTGGAGATCCCTAAAATTCCATACATTATGCAATGTGGTGCTTATAAAACCCCTTCTCAAGCAGAGCAACGCAAAGCCAATATTGCTTTCCAAGGCTTGAGCAGCAAAGTGGTGAAACTAGAAGGCAGCAGTTGGTATCGCATTATTTTAGGCCCATATACCTTTAAACGAGATGCGGTGAAAGAACAACACGTATTGCAACGTGCCAAAATTGAACCTTGTATCATCATGAAAGATACGTTGCGGTAAAGCCGAGAGCCGAGAGCCGAGAGCCGAGAGCCGAGAGCCGAGAGCCGAGAGCCGAGAGCCGAGAGCCGAGAGCCGAGAGCCGAGAGCCGAGAGCCGAGAGCCGAGAGCCGAGAGCCGAGAGCCGAGAGCCGAGAGCCGAGAGCCGAGAGCCGAGAGCCGAGAGCCGAGAGCCGAGAGCCGAGAGCCGAGAGCCGAGAGCCGAGAGCCGAGAGCCGAGAGCCGAGAGCCGAGAGGATTATGTGGCGAGACTACCTAATGTCAAGCATTCTTTTCGGATCCCGAGCGCAGCGTTCTCGCATCTCGATTCTGCTTTGTGAGCAGCAAATACTTTCCTTAAAAGCTTCCTATCTTCTTAACGACTCCTCGACATTTTATTCCCCTTTCTCTTGAATTCTTTTTGTCCTAACCTCATATCAGTTAAAACAGCAGAATAACTAAGAGGTTTCTCGTGACTACGATTGTATCTGTACGCCGCAATAATAAAGTCGTCATCGCAGGTGATGGCCAAGTTTCTTTAGGCAACACCGTCATGAAAGGCAATGCCAAGAAGGTCCGCCG
This sequence comes from Vibrio aphrogenes, assembly GCF_002157735.2. Taxonomy (NCBI): domain Bacteria; kingdom Pseudomonadati; phylum Pseudomonadota; class Gammaproteobacteria; order Vibrionales; family Vibrionaceae; genus Vibrio; species Vibrio aphrogenes. The sequence continues at coordinate 197,550 of NZ_AP018689.1, read as the reverse complement.
TTTATATAACGACAAAGTATTAGCTGGTTTTGCTGGCGGTACTGCGGATGCGTTTACGCTTTTCGAACGCTTTGAGCGCAAACTGGAAATGCATCAAGGTCACTTAACTAAGGCTGCGGTAGAGCTAGCTAAAGAATGGCGCAGCGATCGTGCCTTACGCAAGTTGGAAGCTTTATTGGCAGTAGCCGATGAAACCGCATCATTAATCATTACTGGTAATGGTGACGTAGTTCAGCCTGAACGCGATCTGATTGCGATCGGTTCTGGTGGCAACTTTGCTCAAGCGGCGGCCATCGCTCTCTTGGAAAACACCGATTTAGAAGCGCGAGACATTGCTGAAAAAGCACTGACTATCGCAGGTGATATTTGTGTCTTCACGAACCATCACCACACTATCGAAGAACTTTAATATTCATCTTTCAGTGATGTGAGCTTTGCATTTCGCTTTCAAGCCCAAGACTCATTCATCATTGACCATGCGCACAGCAACTTGCAGTGCGCACCTTGAATCAGGTAAAAGGATAACGTTATGTCTGAAATGACACCTCGTGAAATTGTTCATGAACTCAACCAACACATCATTGGCCAAGATAAAGCGAAACGTGCCGTGGCTATTGCCCTACGTAACCGCTGGCGTCGCATGCAATTAGACGAAGCTCTGCGCGCAGAAGTGACTCCAAAAAATATTTTAATGATCGGTCCAACCGGTGTGGGTAAAACAGAAATTGCCCGTCGTTTAGCCAAATTAGCCAACGCCCCTTTCATTAAAGTCGAAGCGACTAAATTCACTGAAGTGGGCTATGTCGGTAAAGAAGTCGAATCTATCATCCGTGATCTGACTGATGTTTCCGTCAAACTGACACATCAACAAGAAATGGAAAAAGTAAAATACCGCGCAGAAGAACAAGCCGAAGAGCGTATTTTAGATGCCTTACTTCCACCACCACGTGAAGGCTGGGGACAAGACGAAAAAACTTCGGAGAGCAGCTCTCACACTCGCCAAGTCTTCCGTAAAAAATTACGTGAAGGCCAATTAGACGATAAAGAAATTGAAGTCGATGTTGCTGCGCCGCAAATGGGGGTTGAAATCATGGCGCCTCCAGGTATGGAAGAGATGACGAATCAACTGCAAGGTATGTTCCAAAACCTCGCAGGAGATACGAAAAAAAGCCGTAAGATGAAAATCAAAGATGCTTTCAAAGCGTTAACGGAAGAAGAAGCAGCAAAACTGGTCAATCAAGAAGACCTTAAAGAGCAAGCGATCTTTAATGTCGAGAACAACGGCATTGTCTTCATTGATGAAATCGATAAAATTTGTAAACGTGCAGACCAAACCGGTGGTGGCGATGTGTCTCGTGAAGGGGTACAACGTGATTTACTGCCCTTAGTCGAAGGAAGCACAGTCTCAACCAAACACGGTATGGTGCGCACCGACCACATTTTATTTGTGGCATCGGGAGCTTTCCAAGTGGCTCGTCCATCGGATCTGATCCCTGAATTACAAGGCCGTTTGCCGATTCGTGTTGAGTTAGAAGCCTTAAGCAGCCATGACTTTAAACGTATTTTGACTGAACCTCATGCCTCGTTAACCGAGCAATATCGTGCCTTGATGGCCACAGAAAATGTCGATATTGAATTTACCGAAGAAGGCATCACGCAAATTGCTGAAGCCGCTTGGCAGGTCAATGAAACCACCGAAAATATTGGAGCACGTCGCTTACATACCGTCATGGAACGATTAATGGATGAAATTTCCTTTGATGCAACAGATAATCCTGGAATGAAGGTGGCTATTGACGGCGATTACGTGAAACAACGTTTAGGTGAATTTGTCGCTGATGAAGATTTAAGCCGCTTTATCTTGTAAGATACCCCTCATTATTCGATATAATATAAAAGCTCGCCCTCATGCGAGCTTTTTACTTTCCGGTATATCAGGTGTACGTCCCTTGCTATACTTTCTTAGTTTATTCGCCCTAACTGTATAATTATATGAAATCATCCTTAGCTATCTGGCTTGATGCCGCTAGACCAAAAACTTTATTGCTTGCCATTGCCGCGATTGCCACCGGTAGTAGCCTTGCGTATGCCGACCACCACTTTTCTTATGCAATTTCTTTGTTGGCTTTATTGACCGCAACTCTGCTGCAAATTTTATCGAACCTAGCCAACGACTATGGCGATGCAGTCCAAGGAACCGATAACGAAAACCGGATCGGCCCAATTCGAGGCATGCAACAAGGAGCCATTACTCAATCAGCGATGAAAAAAGCCATTGCGATTAACATCGTCTTCATCGTCATCAGTGGATTGGTGTTAGTATTTTATGCCCTACAAACTCCAACCAGTATTGCAGCCTTTATCATTTTAGGTTTCTTGTCGATTATCAGCTCGATTGCTTATACCATGGGAAGCAAGCCTTATGGCTACATCGGTCTTGGTGATATTTCGGTCTTTATCTTTTTTGGATTGCTGGCGATTCTAGGCACCTACTTTTTACATACAGGAACCATTACCGCCTCACTCTTATTGCCTGCTATTGGTTCTGGTTTATTTTCCATGGGCGTTCTCAATATCAACAATATGCGTGATGTGGAAAACGATACTGTCAGCAACAAGCGCACTCTAGTGGTTCGCATCGGAATAGCCAGAGCCAAATGCTACCACCTCGGATTATTAGCGTTAGGTTGGCTCACCATGACGGGCTACTTATTGATGCATGTACAGCCATTTTGGCTCAATCTCTCCATGCTTATCCCGTTGATATTTGTGACTAAACACGGTGTGACGATCTGGAAAGTTCAGCAATCAAAACAGTTTATTCCTATGCTACCTGATATGGTGAAATGCGCCTTTATTACCAATATTATTTTCGCTGTGACTGTCGTTTTAGCCCAACAATAAGCTCCCTCCTCACTCGCTTCAACAAAATGACCAACTCACTTCAAAAACCAACGACCATGGATGGTTGGTTTTTGAAGTGAATCAAACCGTTAACCTAAAGACGTGTTGAAATCAAAGTCTGTTCAGGAAAATGTCCTTTGTCATTGCAAAGCCACCCTGAGCGGATATACTCGTAACCATCCCCTGAAAGCAAAGAGAAACCACTATGGAATACAATACCTCTGCACTGTGTGATATTTACCAAGATCAAGTTGATGTTGTTGAGCCTATGTTTAGCAACTTTGGCGGTTTAACCTCATTTTCGGGGCAATTAACCACAGTAAAATGCTTTGAAGATAACGGCATTATTCGCACCATCTTACAAGAAGACGGAGCGGGTCGAGTGTTATTAATTGATGGTGGTGGCTCATTACGTCGTGCTCTTATTGATGCTGAAATTGCAGCATTAGCAGAAGAGAATGACTGGGAAGGGTTGGTTGTTTACGGTTGTGTCCGTGAAATTGATGATTTAGAAGAAATGGAAATTGGCATTCAAGCAATAGCTTCCATTCCTGTCGGCGCTACTCAAAATAACATTGGTGAAGTGGATGTACCCGTCAACTTTGGTGGCGTCACTTTCCTTCCAGAAGATTTTTTATACGCCGATAATACCGGTGTGATCATTTCTCAAGAACCTCTGGATATTGAACTCGATCTTGACGATGACGAGCTTGAGCCATTAGAAGATTAATTCTTTATTGTTCTTGTTGGTTAAGCACAAGACTGATCATAAAAAAACAGAGCGCAAAGGCTCTGTTTTTTTTATTCAATAAACGCGACATTAAGATGTCTGGCTTATTCTACATCGTCCATTTTACCAAGCAGGTTACGGACACGCTCTTGCCATGCTTGTTGTTCTTGACGCATCGCTTGAGTTTGTTGCTCTAATTCCGCACGGCCTTCACGTAGTTGACCGGCTTCAGAAGCCAATTGCTCATTTTTTTCTTTAAGCTCTTCCACTTCCATTTGCAATAATGCAATGGTATCCACTGCGGTTTGGATTTTTGCTTCTAGCTGTTCTAATACTTCGAAAGACATCTTTGCTACCTATTAAATGACCATGATGAGCGACAAAGTTGACCACATGGTTTCTTTATCACGTTCGTTACCCTCATTCTACTCAGCTTGCTTCTCTGTGCCACTGTCTTATTCAACTATTTCGGCTTAGATGCGCAAAAAAGCAACAAACTTCACTGAATTATGACAATTTGGGTGCCACCCTCCAACCATATCCTATTGATAACCTTATTTTCCAGCCATCAAAATCAAAAATGCAAACGTTACCGTTTTGGCTGTGCTAAAATACGTCGCATAATTTTCTTCTCTTTTGGATTTATTGGGAGTCAGTATGAAACGCGATTTAGCATTAGCATTTTCTCGAGTGACAGAAGGTGCTGCGCTTGCCGGATATAAATGGTTAGGCCGAGGCGATAAAAATGCCGCTGATGGAGCCGCAGTAGCCGTGATGCGTACCCTACTGAATAAAACTGAAATCAGCGGTGAAATCGTCATCGGTGAAGGTGAAATTGATGAAGCGCCGATGCTGTATATTGGCGAGCAAGTTGGCCTAGGTGGAGATGCCGTAGATATCGCTGTTGATCCGATTGAAGGAACTCGAATGACTGCAATGGGTCAATCGAATGCCCTCGCAGTATTAGCCGCGGGTGAAAAAGGCAGCTTCCTAAAAGCACCGGATATGTACATGGAAAAACTGGTAGTTGGCCCAGGCGCAAAAGGTTGTATCGATCTCAACAAATCCGTAGAAGAAAACATCCGCAATGTGGCTAAAGCATTAAATAAACCACTACATGAATTAACAGTCATCACTTTAGCCAAACCACGTCACGATCAAGTGATTGCCAATATCCAAAACATGGGCGCGCGCGTTTTTGCTGTGCCAGATGGTGATGTTGCAGCCTCTATTTTAACTTGCATGCCGGATAGTGAAGTTGACATGATGTACTGTATCGGTGGTGCCCCTGAAGGTGTGGTTTCTGCTGCTGTGATCCGTGCGCTTGATGGTGATATGCAAGGTCGTTTATTGCCACGTCATGAAGTAAAAGGCGACAGTGAAGAAAACCGTATCCATGGTGAACTGGAACTGAAGCGTTGCGCAGAAATGGGTGTACACGCAAACGTCGTCTTAAAAATGGACGATATGGCGCACAGTGATAACGTAGTATTTGCCGCAACCGGAATTACCAAAGGTGACTTATTAGAAGGGATCACTCGCAAAGGTAATATCGCGACCACGGAAACCTTAGTGATTCGAGGAAAGAGCCGTACTATTCGTCGCATTAAGTCAATCCACTACCTTGAGCGTAAAGATGACGATGTAAAAGATCACCTTTTATAAGCCACTGAATGCTTCAAAATTAACGCAACTTTCGAGTTGCGTTTTTTATATCCGTCACTTTGATAAGCTACCCTTGTTAAGAATTAGACTATGTTAAGTGTTTGCTTTATTAATTTTTTCAGCCATCATAGCCATAAGAGTGCCATCACTTTGGCTCTTATTTCTATAGCCACTTTTCGATAGCAACAAGGCGAATCCATGAAAACCAGCGATAAAATTCTCGACATAATAAAACGTGAAGGCCAAATCACGGCACGTCAGTTAGCTGAGCATTTATCGATCACGACAATGGGAGCTCGCCAGCACCTACAAATGCTCGAAAATGAAGGGTTGATTAGTTTTAATGATATCAAAATGAAAGTCGGACGCCCGGCTCGCCATTGGTCACTCACCCAATTAGGCCACAACCAATTCATTGACCGCCACCAAGATTTAAGCATCGATATTCTTACTTCTATTGATGAGGTCTTTGGCCTTCCTGGCATTGAGCAGATCACCGCTCAACGTGAAGCAAAAATTTTACGTCGTTACCAGCAATACCTTTCTCACTTCCACACGACAGAAGAAAGATTGCGTGCGTTAGTTCAGTTAAGAGAACAAGACGGTTACATGGCAGAATTAGAAGTCACTGCAACTGGCTATTTTTTAACGGAAAATCATTGTCCTATTTGCTTTGCTGCCAAACAATGCCCACAATTGTGTCGCTCGGAGCTCAATATCTTTCAAACCTTATTTAAAGATGAATGCGATATTCAACGCCAAGAGCACATCATACAAGGGGCGCATCGTTGTCGTTATAAAATTACCCTGCACTTATAATACGGCTCGACTTATAACAACGGCTCCAGTTACAAAAAAGCAGCTCCTTGGCTGCCTTTTTACATTTGCTCATCTTCCTTTACTCTGGCTCCGCACCATATTGATTCTCACCCTGAGTGCCTTTCATGAAACCACACTCAATCAGCATCCAAATCCCACAAATTAATGCCAATAGCGATACCACCAGTTGTACGCTAGAAGAGCTTGACGTAGCAGCGGCTTCTGTTGGCACCATTAAGCGCCCAAGCACTAATGGGACGTGCATCAATAGCCAACGATTAGATTTGTTGCGATCATGCCAGCGCTTAGCCGTGACCGCTAAATCGGGAAATAATAAAGCTGCACTGGCTATAAGAATCACCAACTCGGTATAATGGCTTGAGATATTTTGAGCGCCGATCCCTATCAGCCCCATCATGACCAAATAGTAAAACAGGTTCCACATCCAAAAACGCTGACGAGAAATCCGTCCTTGAAAAGAAAATAACCATTGTTTTATTGTCATTCTCTCTCCTTTAATGACTGCTTAAATTGGTCACTTTTTGAAAACACTTTCTATCCATATCGCGAATATTCACCGTCAAGCTGGCCACAAAAGACGCTTTTGCTTGCAGTGTTGCCATCAATGATTGAGCAAGGGCTAATTTCTGCTCATCCGTCCGACCATCTAATAATTCCACTGTGATATGAATAAAATCAACCTCATTATCAAGGTCGCCAACCAACCAATGATGCGTGCGTAATGTTCTTGATTTAACGTCTTGAATCTCAAACAAACCACTTTGAATCGTCACTTGATGTAAGTCTTCGAGTAAGGCTTGGGTATTGATCCGTTCTTCAATTGAGTTCGAATATTCCATGACGACATTGGGCATATAGCATCCTTGTATAGCAAAAAAACAAAACAGCCTACACTATCTAATCTTTCCCATTAGATAACAATAAAAAATCTCAGTGAGCGTTAGACTTCTCCCTTTCCATTGGCTACGTTTTATTCGAGAGAAAAACAGCGACTAGCCAATTTGCTATAAAACACCGCAAAAAGCCGTGCACTACTCGATATTATTGATCGTTTAGGCATGATGAGAATCATGATCTCATCACATTAATCTGTTATATTCCTTGGTAGCCATTTAAGATCGTTGGATCTTAATTTTAATTTAATCGAATTGGAGAATATCCTATGCGTCAACCTGTAGTAATGGGTAACTGGAAACTAAACGGCAGCAAAGAAATGGTTGTTGATTTGCTAACTGGTCTAAATGCTGAACTTGAAGGCGTAACTGGCGTCGACGTTGCAGTCGCTCCACCAGCACTGTTCGTTGATCTTGCAGAGCGCACTCTGACTGAAGCAGGCAGTGCCATCATTCTTGGTGCTCAAAACACTGACCTACACAACAGTGGTGCATTTACTGGTGATATGTCTCCAGCGATGCTAAAAGAATTCGGTGCGACTCACATCATCATCGGTCACTCTGAGCGTCGTGAATACCACAACGAATCAGACGAATTTATCGCTAAAAAATTCGCTTTCCTAAAAGAAAATGGTCTAACTCCTGTTCTTTGTATTGGTGAATCTGAAGCGCAAAACGAAGCAGGCGAAACTGTTGCTGTTTGTGCTCGTCAAATCGATGCTGTAATCAACCTTCTTGGTGTTGATGCTCTAAATGGTGCGATTATCGCTTATGAACCAATCTGGGCTATCGGTACTGGTAAAGCTGCAACTGCTGATGATGCACAACGCACTCACGCACAAATCCGCGCTCACATCGCAGAGAAATCTGAAGAAGTGGCGAAAAACGTTGTTATCCAATACGGCGGCTCGGTTAAACCAGAAAACGCAGCAGCTTACTTTGCACAACCAGACATCGATGGTGCTCTAGTTGGTGGTGCAGCACTTGACGCGAAAAGCTTTGCAGCGATCGCGAAAGCAGCAGCAGAAGCAAAAGCGTAATAATTCGTTATTCGACGCTGAAAGCTCGAAAGCTCGAAAGCTCGAAAAAATAGCAAAGACTGGCCTAGTGCCAGTCTTTTGTTTTTTGCACACATAAAAAAACCGCTGGCATAGCATGACCAGCGGTTTTATAAGCTTTCGTCTCGGAAAAGTTAGAACAACTCTTCAGCGACTGAGTATAACTCTTCATGAAGTGGACGCTTCATGTTCTCGATAGCATCAATGATATCATGGTGAACTAATTGCTCACGTTGAATACCAACACAACGACCACCATGGCCTTCTAATAATAGGTGAACGGCATAGTTACCCATACGAGAAGCAAGAATACGGTCAAACGCTGTTGGACAACCACCACGTTGAATGTGGCCTAATACTGTCGCACGCGTTTCACGACCGGTTGCAGCTTCGATATCTTTCGCTAATTCATTAGCATCTGTAATCAATTCAGCAAGCGCAATAATGGCGTGTTTTTTGCCTTTTTCGATACCCGCTTTAACGCTCTTGATCAATTCTTCTTTATTCAGCTTATGTTCAGGGGTAATGATGTACTCACAACCACCAGCAATCGCTGACATTAATGTTAAATCACCACAGTGACGACCCATGATCTCAACGATAGAAATACGTTGGTGAGACGTTGAAGTATCACGCAGACGGTCAATCGCATCAATAACAGTATTCAATGCTGTAAAGTAACCAATAGTGTAATCGGTACCAGCAATATCGTTATCAATCGTGCCTGGTAAACCGATGCATGGGAAACCCATTTCAGTCAGCTTCTTAGCACCCATGTAAGAACCGTCACCACCGATCACAACTAAGGCATCAATACCGTGTTCTTTTAGGTTTTCAATCGCTTTAGCGCGTACGGCTTCATCTCTAAACTCAGGGAAACGAGCTGAACCTAAGAAAGTACCACCACGGTTGATCACATCAGAAACGCTTGAACGATCTAATTGCTTAATTTTTCCTTCATAGAGGCCAAGGTAACCATCGTAGATACCACATACCTCAATGCCTTTGCTTAACGCAGTACGTACCACACCACGAATCGCAGCATTCATACCTGGTGCATCACCACCACTTGTTAAAACACCGATCTTCTTAACCATGATTACCCTCTAAAAATATTAAAATGAAATTCTTTTGTTCAACCATCGACACTGGCCATTCTCTTTCTAGCCTAATACTGAATGAATGGTTCAATCCAAAATCCTCGCTGATTCATCTTGTTGATGATTGCTCGCACAAAGGCGGTCAGCAATAAAGATTATAAAATTCATAGGCACTCAACGTAATATACAAGTTTGTCGCTTAATGATGTTGATTCATATCACTTTGCATTGCATTTTACCTGTCCATAAGATAGACAATAGCCAGCGGTTTGTCTTTATTTTAATGCGCCAAGTCACATAATTTTACGTGATATCCGCCCATTCGGCTAATCGGATTTGTCATTAATTCATCAATTTACTGGCTGCTCTTTTGCACTTGGAACTACTGAAATCGGATCTTGGTGAATGATTACATCAGAATGTGGGAATAACGCATACAATTTCGCTTCCACCGCATCACTAATTTGGTGTGCTTTAAGTAACGGCAAATGGTCATCTAACTCAATATGAACTTGAATAAAACGCACCGGCCCTGACATGCGAGTGCGTAAATCGTGCGCGCCTAATACTCCTTCTACCGAAATACAGGCATTTGAAATGGCTTCCACCTCTTCTTGGGGTAGTTGACGATCCAACAATGACTGAATCGCTTCATGCGCCATTTGGTAAGCGCTGTACAAAATATATACCCCAATTCCCATCGCAAATACCGCATCCGCTTGTTTCAAGCCATACCAACTTAAGACCAGCGCAATCATGATCGCAATATTCATGAATAAATCGGTTTGATAATGCAATGAATCGGCCGCAATGGCTTGACTACCAGTTTTACGAACCACGTGCTTTTGAAATAACACTAAGCTCGATGTCATCAAGATAGCAAAGCCACTGACCCATACCCCAAGCTCTGGCGAAACTAAAGCTTGCGGTCGGAAGAAGCGATCAACCCCGTTTAATAGTAAGAAACAGGCCGAACCAGAAATAAACATCGCCTGAGCCAGCGCCGCCAAAGATTCTGCTTTACCATGCCCAAATTGATGCTCTTTATCCGCCGGTTGAGTGGCATAACGCACCACCAATAAATTGGTCAATGAGGCCGCCATATCCAACAATGAATCAACTAAAGAAGCCAATAAACTGACGGAGTTGGTTTGCCACCAAGCAATCAATTTCACCACCAGCAGCACCGTGGCAATGATCATGGCTGCCCATGCTGCTGAGTTCACCAATTTTGCGTAATTCTTATCCACGTCTTGCCTCTTCAGACTTTTGATGTTCAATCACTATAGTTTTTCTAAGCGTGCATACTCAGTGACCAGCCATTTGATCCCTTCACCATTAAAGGCGACCTGAACTCGACTTTGAGCACCGCTGCCTTCAAAGTTGATGATCGTCCCTTCACCAAATTTGGCATGTTTGACCCGTTGTCCTAAGGAGTAGCCGGTACTGTTAAAGTTGTCTTTCACCGCACTCGCCGCAAAGCGACCAGACGTCACCGGACGACTGACTTGCGCCTTCATTCGCACTTCATCAACACAGCTTTCTGGAATTTCACGAATAAAACGCGACGGTTTATGGTATTTATCTTGCCCATACACACGGCGCATTTCTGCATAAGTGATGTAGAGTTTTTCCATCGCTCGGGTCATGCCGACATAACACAAACGGCGTTCTTCTTCTAAACGCGCCGCATCTTCTGCCGACATTTGATTTGGGAACATGCCCTCTTCTACCCCCACCATAAACACTAATGGGAATTCCAATCCTTTGGCGCTGTGTAGTGTCATCAGTTGCACCGCATCGGTAAACTCATCCGCTTGACCTTCACCAGCCTCTAATGCCGCGTGCGATAAAAACGCCGACAGCATACTCATGTCATCAGCTTCTTCTGGCTTTTCAAACTGACGCGCTGCTGTCACCAGTTCTTCCAAGTTTTCAATGCGTGCTTTGGATTTTTCGCCTTTTTCCATCTCGTACATAGTAAACAAGCCCGATGATTTGATCACCTGATCAAACTGCTCGTGCAGCGCTAAATCAAAAGTGTCATCTTCTAAGGCATTGATTAATTCGATAAAACGACTAAAGGAACTTGCAGCCCGACCAGAAAGGACTTTTTCTTCAATTAATTGAACTCCGGCTTGCCATAAGGTAGTACCGCGATCACGAGCCGTCATGCGAATGGTTTCTAGGGTTTTTTCGCCTAAACCACGCGTTGGGGTGTTCACTATACGCTCAAACGCTGCATCATCATTACGGTTGTTCATTAGCCGCAGATAGCCCAGCGCATCTTTGATTTCTTGACGTTCGAAGAAGCGCATCCCGCCATAAATGCGATACGGAAGACGCGCTTGAATTAAGGCCTCTTCCAAAACCCGCGATTGGGCGTTATTACGGTACAACATCGCACAATCGACCAGCGGTGTGCCTTTTTCATGCCATTCTTTAATCTTATTAACCGCAAACCGGGCTTCATCCAAATCGTTATAAGCGGAATACAATGAAATCGGTTCGCCATCTTGGCCATCGGTCCACAAATCTTTCCCCATACGCTCAGTATTATTGCTGATCAGCTCATTGGCAGCATTAAGGATATTTTTGGTGGAACGGTAGTTTTGCTCCAAACGAATGGTGTGCGCTCCCGGAAATTCACGTAAGAATTTTTGAATGTTTTCAATTTGTGCGCCACGCCAGCCATAAATTGACTGATCATCATCACCGACAATCATCACATGTGCATCCGGCCCCGCCATCATGCGTAACCAAGCGTATTGAATGTTGTTGGTATCTTGAAATTCGTCCACCAAGATATGTTTAAAGCGTGCTTGATAATGTTCACGTACATGCACTTTATCGCGCAATAACTCATGGCAACGCAGTAAAATTTCGGCGAAATCCACCAAGCCAGCACGGTCACAGGCCTCTTGATACGCTTGGTAAATTTGCAAATAGGTTTTGGCAACTGGGTCGTGATAAGTATCGATATGGCTAGGGCGTAAGCCTTCATCTTTTTTAGCGTTAATCCACCAGCTTGCTTGCTTGGCCGGATACTGCTTTTCATCGAGGTTTTGCGCTTTGATCAAACGACGCAATAAGCGAATTTGGTCTTCGGAATCGAGAATTTGGAAATCTTCAGGTAATTTAGCGTCCATATAATGCGCGCGCAAAATACGATGACAAATACCGTGGAAAGTCCCATTCCACATACCCGATGAAGTCCCCATCATCAGCTCTTCAATACGACCACGCATTTCTTTGGCAGCCTTGTTGGTAAAGGTCACTGACATGATCGAAAACGGCGAAGCTTGCTCCACCGTCAATAACCAAGCAATGCGATGCACCAATACGCGGGTTTTGCCACTACCTGCGCCCGCCAGCACAAGTAAGTTTTCCAATGGAGCGGCAACCGCTTCACGTTGTCTGTCGTTAAGACCGTCGAGTAATAAAGAAGGATCCATCGTCATCTACTGGTTATTTATACATAAAAGCAGAGTATACACGAAGTTTCGCTTAGATTTTAGCTCTCAAATTAAGCTTTCAATACATCACCGCCGCTTTCACTCCATGTGATTTAGTGACATGCCTCCCTCTATGATGGCTCTCTATATAGACGGGATAAATACTGTCAAAAAACTGCAAGATCGGCGGTGTAAATTGAAATGAGTATTGAAGTAGGAGCGAATGATGCAAACCAGTCCTTTTCGTTTACCCAATGTCACCCCTTTTGGCTTACTGGAACGTGCAGCCGAAAAAATCACGGGATTAAGTACCCTCGACTCGTATTATCAACAACGTCCTAAGACCTTAGATAGTAAAGTCTTTTTGCGCCATACCTTAGATAAACTCAATATTCATTATCGTCTTTCATCGGGCACCTTGGCTGACATTCCTAACCACGGCCCTTTAGTGATTGTGGCAAATCACCCTCTTGGTGCGGTGGAAGGGGTGATCTTGGCTGAAATGCTGCTCAAGGTACGCCGTGATGTCAAAATCTTAGCCAATCAATACCTCAAACGAGTACCAGAACTTGCACCATTATTTATTAGTGTCGATGTGTTTGAAGGAAAAAATGCCATTAGTGAAAACATCAAAGCACTGCGACAAGGGGTACAACACTTACAAAGCGGCGGCGTATTGTTGGTATTTCCTGCCGGCGAAGTCTCTACCTTTGATCAACACGGCCAATTAAACGATAAACCTTGGAGCCGCTCGGTGGCTAAGTTACTCAAGCGCAGTAACGCCAATGCGCTCTCTATTTATATTCATGGCCATAACAGCAAATCCTTTTATTGGGCTGGCAAAGTTCACCCTTACTTACGCACCGCCTTGTTAGGTCGTGAGATGCTCAACAAAAGCCAGCAGATAATTGATATTTCCATAGGTGAAGTGATTGATCGTAAGGAGTTTGCAAGCTTATCTAGTGAACAACAGCTTGTCGATTATTTAAGGTTAAACACTTATTTGCTTGCCCCAAGAGCAGAACACCAACCACCGACCTTGCCACAGCATGATCCTATGATCGAACCGATCCCGCGCGATCAACTACAACAAGAGATTCAAAGTCTCCCAAGTGCCGCTCATTTACTCACCTTCAAACAATTTGAGGTCTATTGCACCCCATCTCAAGCCATCCCACATCTCATGCAAGAAATTGGACGAATTCGCGAACGCAACTTTCGCTTAGTCAATGAAGGCACAGGTAAAGCCTGTGATATCGATGAATTTGATGACTCTTATCAACATCTGTTTATTTGGGATAATGAAGCACAATGCTTAGTCGGTGCTTACCGCTTAGGGTTAACTGACCGTATTGTTCAAGATAAAGGGGTAAAAGGGCTCTATTCACGTACCTTATTTGAATATGACGAAAAACTGATAGCCCAGTTTGGTCATGCCATAGAAATGGGACGCTCTGTGATTGACCTGCCTTATCAACGCAGCTTAACCGCCTTAATGTTATTGTGGAAAGGCATCGCTACTTATGCCGCTCGCCATCCACATTACACCCATTTATTTGGCCCAGTCAGTATCAGCAGTGAATACAGTCCGACCGCTAGGGAATTGATGGTATCGACCTTAGAGAGGCACCATTTTGACCAAGACAGTGCGAACTTGGTCAAAGCAACTAACCCATTAAAAAAGACCCCCAACACCTTTTGGCGTGCCGATATGTTGTCCTCTCTTGCGGATATTCAGCTTTTATCGAAGGTGTTAACTCGCTTAGGTCAAAAAAGCCTGCCGGTATTATTAAAACAATACCTAAATCTCAACGGCAAACTAATCAGCTTTAATGTCGATAAGAACTTCAATGAGGCCCTTGATGGTTTAATCGTGGTGGATCTGCGTAGCGTGCCACAACGAACGCTCGCGAAATATATGGGGAAGGAAGAGAGTGTGGAATATTTGAAAAAACATAAAGCGTAACTCGAACACTCCGTTTCTCGTTGCTCGTGTCTTGAAAAAGAAAAAAGCTGAGAACCGTTAACATTTCTCAGCTTTTTTTCTGTTTTATAACGCTTTTATTGAATCACGAGCAGCGTAGCACCCTAGAAGCGCAGCGCTCGCTGATCGTTCCCTTACATCCCAAACACCCACGCGGCTAAGGTGTAACTCAACGCAGTGATAATGAAAATACCAATCACGTTCAGAACAAAACCCGCACGGATCATTTCTTTAATTTTCAGTTGCCCCGAAGCAAACACAATACTGTTTGGTGGAGTTGCCACAGGCATCATAAAGGCACAGCTTGCGGCTAAAGCAGCAGGGATCGCTAACATCGCAGGATGCGCGCCCATCGCCACAGCAATAGGACCAAGCAAAGGCAAGAAGCCCGCTGCCGTCGCAGTGTTACTGGTCACTTCCGTTAAGAAAATAATCGCCGCCGTCACGATCAACATTACCACGAGAATCGGCATGCCATTAGTCGCACTTAAACTTTGACCAATAAAGTCCGCCAAGCCAGATGATTTAATTTGTGCCGCTAAGCTCAAACCACCACCAAACAGCAATAACACTCCCCATGGCAGATTTTTGGTGCTTTCCCAATCAAGCACGAACTCTTGTTTCTTAACATTGACCGGAATAATAAACAGCAATAGCGCTGCGAAAATAGCAATACTGGTATCGTTAATCGGCAAGCCGGTCCATTTGGCTAATAATGGTCGAATGATCCAGCTCACTGCCGCACCAACAAAAACCACTGCGACCCATTTTTCTCCTTTGCTTAAATGGCCCAATGAATGCAACTGCTCTTTTAATAAACCTTTTGCATCACCCGATTGAGTATTTGGCAATTTATAGGAGATTTTGGTTAGCCACACCCAAGTAATCGCCAACATAACAATCGTCAATGGCAAACCCACTAACATCCATTGACCAAAGCCCAATTCAATATGATAGGTAGTGGATAAATAAGCCGCTAATAGCGCATTAGGTGGTGTACCAATTAAGGTCGCCAGCCCACCAATACTAGCAGCGTAAGCGATACCCAATAATAACGCACTTGCGAACTCTGGGTTTTTATCGCGTTTTTCACCACACACAATACCAATGATCGACATACCGATAGGTAGCATCATTACCGCGGTAGCCGTATTACTCATCCACATAGAAAGAAATGCGGTGACCAGCATCAAGCCACCCACTTGGTGAGCCGGCTTATTGCCAACGGCTAACATCGCAATCAACGCAATACGTTTATGTAAATTCCATTTCTCCATCGCAATCGATAGCATAAAGCCACCCAAGAACAGAAAAATAAGTGGGTTAGCATAAGGTGCCGTCGCGGCTTTAATGTCTGCCGTCCCTAAAAGAGGCGATAAAATCATCGGTAAAAAGGAAGTCACAGGGATCGGGGCGGCTTCCGTAACCCACCAAATGGCCATAAAGGTCGCTAAACCTATCATTCGCCAAGCTGACTCAGTCATTCCTTCAAAAGGAACCGGAAAGACTAAAGTAAAAATCAACACTAAAGGTCCGAGCACAAGCCCTAAATAACGAGAGCTTCCCGGAATAACAGACTCTTTAACTAATACCGACATAGCACAACCTACCTATACTACAAATTATGTTGCTATTTTAATGACGCTTATCATTAAAAATGAATCGATAAGTTGTCAGTTCGTGATCAAAGCGTAACTTGTTGATCTCAATTCGTGATCAAATCTACCTTATTCCTCTGAGTTTAATTACATTCCGATTACTTTTTTATTATTTAATGAACATTTACCTGCCGTGAAGATTCCATTTAGCCATCTATCGCACCTTCAGTCCCTGTTTTATTTCGCAACTCACTAGAGTGATACAGATCACAATCTAGCGGGAAAATTAATTGATGTTATTTTCTTCACTTTGCATAAAATTTCTTATTAATATTTATATCAAATAAATAATGGCTTAAATTTAAGAATAATTCATTTTCGAAGAATTTTATTTCAATAAAAACGAGATAATATCAATTACACCACGGTAACTATTTAAACAACCATTTAACCTTGATTTTTTTTGTGATCTAGCACAAAGCACAACTCTTCATAGAAAAATAACATAAAAAAGATTAAAAAATTCAACACCTATAATTCTAATAATTAAAAACAACCTTAATTTATATTCATAAAATTACATATATATTAATTTAATTCGTATTGTGTAAGGAGATATTATGTCATCACAAACTGCCCATCCGGATAATATAGAAGAAAAGAAAGGTGGATTTAAATTCCCCTCAGCCTACACAATTTTATTTATTCTCATTGCTTTAGTTGCGGGATTAACTTGGGTTGTTCCATCAGGCCAATATGATCGCGTCATTAATGAAGATTTAGGGAAAGAGGTGCCTATTGCCGGTACTTACCATCCAACGGAAAGTACCCCTCAAGGTATCGTAGATGTGTTAATGGCTCCAATTAACGGCTTTTATAACAGCAGCACCTATGAAGCCAATGCCATTGATGTCTCACTCTTCATTTTGGTGATTGGTGGCTTTTTAGGCCTAGTCAATTCCACCGGAGCGATTGATGCGGGGATTCAAAAAGTCACCAGCCGCCTCAAAGGGAAAGAAGAAATGATGATCCCTATCCTAATGTTCTTATTTGCATTAGGTGGTACGGTTTATGGTATGGCTGAAGAATCACTCCCTTTCTACACATTATTGGTTCCAGTCATGATGGGAGCTCGCTTTGACTCCGTTGTTTCGGCTGCGACTGTGTTACTCGGTGCGGGTATCGGTACGCTAGGCTCATTAATGAACCCTTTTGCGACGGTTATCGCAGCAGACGCAGCTGGCATTGCCTTTACTGATGGTATTGTGGTGCGCGCAATTATCTTAGTTCTCGGTTGGGCGCTGTGTGTCTTTTATGTCATGCGTTATGCTCGTGCCGTCAGAAACGACCCAACAAAATCATTGGTTTACGATAAAGCGGAAGAAAATAAACGCTTTTTCTTAGGCAATAAAGGCGAAGAAGACCTAGAGTTCACTCCAAAACGAAAAATCATTTTAGCCATCTTCACCTTAGCCTTTGGCATCATGATTTACGGTGTATCGGTGTCAGGATGGTGGATGGCTGAGCTATCAGCCTTGTTCTTAGGTGCGTCTATCATCATAGGTTTAGTCGGCCGATTAAGCGAAGAAGAACTGACCAGCAACTTTATCGATGGGGCTCGAGATCTACTTGGGGTTGCTCTGATTATCGGGATTGCACGCGGTATCGTTGTCGTAATGGACGCGGGTGGGGTCACAGATACTATTTTGCATCTAGCAGAAGAAGCAGTCTCTGGCTTATCTTCTATTATTTTCATTAATGTTGTGTACCTCTTAGAGATTTTACTGTCTTTCCTTGTTCCGTCTTCTTCTGGTTTAGCGGTGTTAACAATGCCGATTATGGCTCCTTTGGCTGACTTTGCTGGCGTAGGACGAGATCTGGTGGTGACCGCTTATCAATCTGCTTCCGGCCTAGTAAACCTCGTAACCCCGACTTCTGCTGTCGTGATGGGAGGTCTGGCTATTTCAAGAGTGCCTTACTTACGCTGGGTCAAATGGGTTATGCCACTTTTATTCTGGTTATGTTTAATGATCATGATCACTTTAAGTATTAGCTCTATGCTGTAATAGCAAATCACTTTTCAATAATATTTAAAAGCCAGGATAATTCCTGGCTTTTTTTCATTTTATAAAAAACAAATCATTAACATAATAAATAATTCAAATGTGATAAAAGACCAATAAATAAAAATTTAAAACATAATAAAAAGCAAAATAACGATACAAACTCAATATGAATGAATATTTATAGAAAAACGCAAAATCATCAAAAAGAATAAACTTTCACGAATCACTATAAAATCCCTTTAAATCATAAAATAATGCGCATAAACATCCAGAAATCATCCTTAAATATAAAATCAACACCTAGCATAAAATCATTTGAAAACAAATAGTTAAGTGAATTTACACAAAAAAGTGTGACACAGATCTAAGATTTAAGAGGGTGGAAGATTAATATTAACCACATAGAAATTAAATAAGAAAATAAATAAGAGATTCATAAATTAATTAAATCCAATTAATTACCCTTGCTGTAATAATAAAAAGAGGAAAATAAAAATGAGTAATTTATATGTAGGTTCTGAAATTGGACAACTGCGTAGAGTACTGGTCCATCGTCCACGTCGAGCGTTAACTCATCTTACCCCTTCTAATTGCCATGACTTATTATTCGATGATGTGCTTGCTGTCGAAGATGCTGGTAAAGAGCACGATATCTTCGTTAACACATTGAAATCTCAAGGCGTAGAAGTTTTATTATTAACAGATCTATTGGCTGATACTTTAGGCGTTGCAGAAGCAAAAGAATGGTTACTGTCGACTCAAATTTCTAAATACCGCTTCGGTGAAACTTTTGCTAATGACGTACGCTGCTTCTTATCTGATCTTCCTAATCTAGAACTAGCGAAAATTCTTACTGGCGGCTTAACCTTTGGTGAAATGCCAATGAAATCTTCTTCTATGCTACAAAGCATGTACGGCCCAAATGATTTCATTATTGAACCATTACCAAACCATTTATTCACACGTGATACATCATGCTGGGTATATGGCGGTGTTTCTATTAACCCAATGGCGAAAACTGCACGTCAACGTGAAACCAACCATCTACGTGCGATTTACCGCTGGCACCCAACCTTTGCTGGCCAAGATTTCATTAAATACTACGGCGACGAAGAGAAAAATTACGACCGCTCAACAATTGAAGGTGGTGATGTATTAGTTATCGGACGTGGCGCTGTATTAATTGGTCTATCCGAACGTACAACAGCACAAGGTGTTGAACAATTAGCTTCTAGCTTGTTCAAACACAACCAAGCGAAACAAGTCATTGCGATTGAACTACCAAAAGATCGTTCATGCATGCACTTAGATACCGTGATGACTCACATGCGTGAAGATACTTTCTCTGTTTATCCTAACGTTATTCCTAACGATGCTAACTGCTGGAGCTTAACTGGCGATGAGTCAGGCAAAGTGGTAACCAAACAGCAAGACAGCTACATCCACACCATAGAAAAAGCACTACACGTCGACAAGCTAAACATGATCACAACGGGTGGTGATAGTTTTGAAGCAGAACGTGAGCAATGGAACGATGCGAACAACGTATTAACTGTTAGCCCAGGTGTTGTGGTTGGTTATGAACGTAACACTTACACCAACGAAAAATACGATAAAGCCGGTATTACCGTACTACCAATTCCAAGTGATGAATTAGGTCGTGGTCGCGGTGGTGCACGTTGCATGAGCTGCCCAATCGAACGTGATGGAATCTAAACGAATCATGGCTGCAATCTCGTATTGCA
The DNA here is from genome assembly GCF_002157735.2 of Vibrio aphrogenes. Classification (NCBI taxonomy): domain Bacteria; kingdom Pseudomonadati; phylum Pseudomonadota; class Gammaproteobacteria; order Vibrionales; family Vibrionaceae; genus Vibrio; species Vibrio aphrogenes. The sequence goes on along the minus strand of NZ_AP018689.1, from coordinate 177,512 downwards.
GCCACATTAAAGAGTGTAAATAATGATGAAAAAAACCGTTGTGGTAGCTTTGGGTGGTAATGCGTTACTACGCCGAGGTGAACCTTTAGAAGCTGATATTCAGCGCGAAAATATTAAAATAGCGGTCGAATCTATTGCTGAGATTGCTCAACATTATAATGTCGTTTTAGTCCACGGTAACGGCCCACAAGTCGGTCTATTGGCGCTACAAGGCTTAGAATATACCAAAGTTAACCCATACCCATTAGATGTGTTAGGCAGTGAAACACAGGGCATGATCGGTTACATGTTAATGCAAGAATTTAAAAACCGCTTACCGGAACTTGACGTCTCTTGCTTATTAACTCAAATGACGGTTGATCCAAACGACCCTGCTTTTTCCGATCCAACTAAGCCAATTGGTCCTGTTTATGAAGAAGCTGAAGCTCGTCAACTTGCTGAAAAATACAATTGGATTATTAAACCTGATGGTCAGTATTTCCGTCGTGTGGTTCCTAGCCCACAACCAACAGGGATTGTAGAAAGCGCAGCGATTACCAAGCTGATTGAATCAGGTAACCTGGTTATTTGTACGGGTGGTGGCGGTATTCCTGTCATCAAACAAAATGGCAAGCTAACCGGTATTGAAGCGGTCATCGATAAAGACATGTCTGCCGCTTACCTAGCGCGTCAACTGAATGCGGATGCTTTACTCATCTTAACGGATGCAGATGCGGTTTATACCCACTGGGGTACACCTCAGCAACAGGCCATCCGAGCGACAACTCCGCAACAACTCTCACAGTATCAATTTGATGAAGGCTCAATGGGCCCGAAAATTGCTGCCTCATGTGAATTTGTTAAACAAGGCGGACAACTGGTTGGTATTGGTGCTTTACAAGATGGATTACGCATCCTCGAAGGTAAAGCAGGCACTTGTATCACTAAAGATTAATTTTACTATGACCGAATAAAAAGTGTCCTGCCGTCATTACGCAGAACACTATCAAATAGGAGCAACATCATGGCTTTTAACTTACGTAATCGTAACTTTTTAAAATTACTCGACTTCACTCCACGTGAAATCCAACACTTCTTAGACTTATCTTTAGAATTAAAAAAAGCTAAATACGCAGGCTATGAGCAACCACGCCTTAAAGGCAAGAATATTGCTTTAATTTTTGAAAAAACCTCGACTCGTACTCGTTGTGCTTTTGAAGTAGCGGCTTTTGACCAAGGCGCTCAAGTTTCTTACTTAGGCCCATCAGGCTCTCAAATTGGCCATAAAGAATCAATGAAAGACACGGCTCGTGTATTGGGTCGTATGTATGACGGTATCGAATATCGTGGTTTCGGCCAAGACATCGTAGAAGAACTTGGCGCGCATGCAGGCGTACCCGTTTGGAATGGTCTCACTAACGAATTCCACCCAACACAAATTCTTGCTGATTTCTTAACGATGCTAGAACACGGTCGCGGTAAAAAACTGCACGAAATCAAGTTCGCTTACTTAGGCGATGCTCGCAACAACATGGGTAACTCTTTAATGGTCGGCGCGGCAAAAATGGGTATGGAAATTAGCCTTATCGCTCCTCGTCAATTCTGGCCTGAAGAAGAGCTTTACAAACAATGTTTAGAGATCGCTGAACAAACTGGCGCGAAAATCAACCTAACTGAACATGTTGAAGCTGGCGTAAAAGATTGCGACTTCTTATACACTGACGTATGGGTATCTATGGGTGAAGCAAAAGAAGCTTGGGATGAGCGTGTGAAACTCATGACACCTTACCAAGTGAACATGGATGTCATCAAAGCGACTAACAACCCACACGTGAAATTCATGCACTGCTTACCAGCATTCCATAATGAAGAAACTACTGTCGGTAAAGATGTCGCAGAAAAATATGGTATGTCTGGTTTAGAAGTTACTGAAGATGTTTTTGAGTCTGATTACTCAATTGTCTTCGACGAAGCAGAAAACCGCATGCACACCATCAAAGCCGTGATGGTAGCAACCTTAGGTGACTAATCTTCATTTAGCCTATTAATCACTCCAATTACTCTGGCTGCCACTTGGCCAGAGTAATTTTTTTGCTCAAGTTCATTATTTCCAACACTTTCCGCACAGAATTTTTTCATCTCATTACACTCCCCATCCAAACCAAAAACACTTCAACAACATGACAAACGTTTGCTAAATGCCTCAACACACTTCGGTTTGACCCCAGTCACAAAAAGCTAATCAATCAAGAGTTTAACGATGAAATAATCATAAAAAGCTGACAAAAAAAAGCATAATAGAAACCACACAATGGACAGATGTTAAAGGTATGGAAACATTTCTATCTATTTATTCTTGCTGAAAGATTCGGATAAGGATCGAAAATGAATAAAAATATGCCTCAACAACACTTCAATGAAACTAACCCATCGTTAATCGAAGCTTGTAAAAAATTATTAAAACAACAAAGTTTTGCCAATCAAAACGACATTCGAAAAAAATTAATCGATATGGGTTACAACGGGATCAGTCAGTCCACCATTTCCCGGTTATTAACGCAACTCGGGGTAATTAAGGTTCGCAACGCAAAAGGCGAAAAGGTGTACTGCATTACCTTGGAAAGCTCTCCGGTTAGAGTGCAATCTTCTATTTTGTCTCAAATAGAATTTATCAATCATAACCAACACAATGTCATCATTAAAACCTACCCAGGCAGCGCCCAATTGATCGCCCGTTTGCTCGATAACAACCCGCACCTTGATATCCTAGGGACCATTGCCGGCAATGATACGATTTTAATTATTCCTGCAGACATCAACAAAGTGGAACGGTGTGAGCGTTTAATTAAAGAAAGTCTTGGTATGTCATAACCAACAATAATGCCCATTACCGTTGTTACGATAATGGGCATAGTGAAAGGTTAATGGCTCAGAGCAGTGAGCGATTATTGAAGGTAAGCGTTAAGCATCCACACTTCTTTTTCTTGTTGGCTGATATAGTCACTCATCAATGAAACTGTACCTTCGTCATCGACTTCAGCCGCAGATTTCACAATATGACGCTGCTTAGCTAAAAGCATACGATAAGCCGATAAGATATGCCCTACCGCATCCGCGCCATTAGAAACATTTAACGTTTCATCTAACTCTGACATCGCCAAGTAACGTGAAAAGCCATGAACAGGTGTCGAGCCTAGAGTCAAAATACGCTCGGCAATTTCATCAACTTTCACGACTAAATCGTTATAGATCTCTTCAAATTTGACGTGCAATTCAAAAAAATCACGCCCTTTAATGTTCCAGTGATAACCACGAACATTCATATATAAAATTTGATAGTCTGCCAATAATTGATTAAGTTCATCAGCCAAAACTACTGTTTGTTTTTTATCTAAACCAATCATATTCTTTTCCATTACATCGCCTCTCTAAGCTAGTGAGTGATTAACATTATTTTTTCTATGGAAATAGAATAGCCTCTTTAGAGAATAAGGTAAAAGGGATTACGGTTATTCTATCAATAGGTAATAGCTATCAAATTGCGAAAATTATCACACCCATTGACCCGCCACAAATCCAGACGACCATGCCCATTGGAAATTATACCCGCCAAGCCAACCGCTGACGTCCATCACTTCACCAACAAAATACAACCCTGGAACCTGTTTACACTCCATGGTTTTTGAAGACAGGTGCTGAGTATCCACGCCGCCTAACGTCACTTCTGCCGTCCGATAACCTTCCGTCCCATTGGGCAGTACTTGCCAATGTTGTAATTGCTGATCTATCTCATGCAACTGCTTTTCGTTGAATTGTTTCAGCGGCTTATCTTCCAAGACTTTTCGTTCAATCAGCACTTCCACGAGGCGCTTCGGCAACACTTTAGCTAAAGTATTTTTTAAACTTTGATTCGGATGCTTTTCACGAGATTGTATGAATAAATCCAAAACATCCGCTTCAGGGATCAAATTAATAGTAACGGTTTGGCCAGCTTTCCAATAAGAAGAAATCTGCAATACTGAAGGGCCAGATAAGCCACGGTGGGTAAACAATAAGGCTTCTTTAAACAGGGTGCCATCTTGAGCGGTAATTTCGGCAGGAATAGCAATCCCGGATAATTCGGCAAAATCTTCTTTATCTTCTTTATGCAAAGTAAACGGCACCAGACCTGCACTGGTCGACACCACAGATAAACCAAATTGCTCCGCGATTTTATATCCAAAAGGCGTTGCACCTAATTTAGGCATAGAAAGCCCACCGGTTGCCACGACTAAGGAATCACAAGTAATGGTGTCGGTATCAGCTTTGAAACGAAAACCTGTCTCAGTTTTTTCGATATCCTGTACATCACAACGATATCTTTGAGAAACATTCGGTAAATCGCATTCTTGCAGTAACATATCGACAATATGCTTGGCAGAGTCTACACAGAACAGTTGCCCATGTTCACGCTCTTCGTACTCAATGCCATATTTAGACACTAAGCTAATGAAATCCCAGTTGGTGTATTGAGATAGCGCCGATTTCACAAAGTGAGGGTTTTGACACAGGTAATTATTGGCGCTGACATCATAATTCGTGAAATTACAACGACCGCCTCCTGAGATCAGGATCTTACGGCCCGGCTTTTTCGCATGGTCAACAATAAGTACGCTGCGACCTCGTTTGCCAGCTTCTGCCGCACACATTAACCCGGCCGCGCCCGCTCCAATAATCACAACTTCATAATGACCATTCATAATTACTTCACTCATGTTCGCTTACCCGTATCACAACAGGCAAAATAAAAGGACGCGCGATTTTAACGCACATCCTTTTTATATCACATCTGTTTTTCCCAACGGGTGAGGCTATAAAGGTCGAGTCAGGCCATAAAAGCCATAACTAAAGTGAGTAGCGCCAAACCGGAAGTTAACACAAATAATTCACGCACTTTGCTGCATTTATAAATAAACACTTCTTCGTGATGATGCAGATATTCTTTATCTTTTAAATAATGATAAAGACGGACCTGTTTAGGAAAGTTGCTCTGACTGCTGAAAAAGCCACGCCCATCCACTTGTTGGTAAAGTAGTGGGTGCGCTTCTCGCATAATAAAAATCAGCGAGCGCAAAGTGGTGATATATCGAATAAAATTGATAAGGGTAACAAGCGCTAACGCGGTTAATAATGTATCTGCACTGATCATCTTTCCCTCCAAACCTCTTTTATAGCAGGAAGAAAAGACGATCATAATGAACGCTTTTACCGCAAATATTATACGGTTGCTGAACCTGCCATCACAGAGGATGTACCTTGTTTTGCCAATTCAGCCAGATCTTTATCGATAAAAAAGAGCGCTTTGCCATCTTCACCAACGAGTTCTAGCTTGTCTAAAATCCCTTTAAACAGCTTCTCTTCTTCATGTTGCTCTGCGACATACCATTGAAGAAAATTAAAGGTTGAGTAATCTTGGCTAGTAAAAGCCACATGAGCGAGTTTATTAATACACTGAGTGATCATCTTCTCGTGTTCATAAGTCTCACGGAAAACTTCTCCTAAACCATTAAACTCATGTTTAGGCGCATCAATTGCACCGATAATCGGTAGTCCACCTGTTTCGCTTACGTAAGTAAACAAACGTTGCATGTGCTCCATTTCTTCAGTGGCATGCTTACGTAAAAACTCCGCTGCACCTTCAAAACCTTTATCTTCGCACCAAGCACTCATTTGTAAGTATAGATTAGATGAAAAAAATTCTAGATTAATTTGCTCATTCAATTGCTCAACCATTGCATTAGAAAGCATGATGGACTCCTTGGAAAAATATTGAACAGTACCTGGCTAAACTATAACACGCTCTAGTATAAAACAATGCCAATCTTAGCCTTTCAATAGACATAAATATCAGCATAAAGCCGGATAAATGACCATGAGAACTCAAAATACTGAGAGCTCAGCGGCACTTTTTCCGTTATGGTAGTGGTAATCTGATTCATAGGTTCCATTGATTTCAAACACAGGCTGAATCCCAATAATCGGTCTCTTTGAGGTTTGAAACCAGAGGTAATATTAAAATATGGAGAGCGTAATATGACTTATAAACACATACTGGTAGCTGTCGACCTATCCGATGACAGCGAAATTCTTGTGAAAAAAGCCGCGGATTTAGCCAAAGCTTGTGACGCAAAATTGTCTCTCATTCATATTGATGTCAATTTTACCGATATGTACACTGGTTTCATGGAAATCAACTTTGCAGAAACCCAAAATGCGATGCTGGAATCCGCGCAGAAAAAAATTCAAACTTTAGTCAAAGCCATCAATTACCCAATCAGTGAAACCATTGTGTCCAGTGGTGATCTCTGTAACGAAATTGCCAATGCTATTGAAGGCATTCATGTCGATTTGGTGTTATGTGGCCACCATAAAGATTTCTGGAGTAAATTACTCTCAACCTCTCGCCAACTGATCAATGACACCTCAGTTGATATGTTAATCGTGCCACTAGAAGACTAACTTGCTTTTTATCACCTCGCACAGGTAAACTCGTCGCATCTTATTTGGTTTACAATATTTCACTAGCCTAAGGGCTCAATAAACCAAAACTTAAATCAACAAGGATGCGATATGTTTTATCTTTCTGCGGTCACGATATTGTGGGCGTTTTCGTTTAGCTTGATCGGCGTCTATCTTGCCGGTCAAGTAGATGCTTGGTTTTCGGTCTGGATGAGAATCGCACTTGCCGGCCTCATCTTCTTGCCTTTCTTAAAATTTAAAGCCATTCCTCGAACTTTGATTGCCAAACTGATGGCGATTGGCGGGGTTCAACTTGGCTTAATGTATTGCTTTTATTATCAATCCTTTTTATTGCTGTCGGTTCCTGAAGTTTTACTCTTTACTGTTTTTACCCCTATTTATGTCACGCTCATTTATGATTTATTAAAAGGTCGTTTTTCACCTTGGTATCTCATTACCGCCGCCATTGCGGTTTCTGGTGCTGCTATCATTAAATTTGCTGGAGTAAATAGCCACTTTATAAGCGGATTTTTAGTCGTACAAGGGGCCAATATTTGTTTTGCCCTTGGACAAGTAGGCTATAAGCATGTCATGGAACAATCCCCTGTCGAGCTTTCACAACGCACGGTCTTTGGCTACTTTTATATCGGAGCCTTCATTGTCGCATCTGTGGCCTTTGCTTTACTGGGTAATCCCGCCAAACTGCCGACCACTCACCTGCAATGGGGCATTCTGACCTATTTAGGTTTCATTGCCTCAGGGTTAGGGTATTTCTTATGGAATAAAGGCGCATGTATGGTCAACTCAGGGGCGCTCGCGATCATGAATAATGCGTTAGTACCGGCAGGCTTATTGGTCAATATTGTGATTTGGAATCGCGATGTGGACATGGGGCGCTTATTACTTGGCGGGGGCGTGATTATGTTGTCTTTGTGGGTCAATGAGAGTTGGGTTAAGAAGAAGGCATTGGCTTAACGTCAATAAATAGCAACCAATTTTGTAGACTCATCGTAAGAGGCACCTGAATTCCTGTGCCTCTACTGCCGAATTAATTAATGTAACGCTTTGATCGCTGGTTTTGGTTGCTTTAATAACGGCGTTATATTGAATGAAGAATCACGAGCAAACTTTGCTAATTGCTTTTCAATTCTCTCTTCACGTTGACTCATTTTTTGCTGCTGTTTAGCCAGCTTAGTCTCTTGTTTCAATAATTTATGTTCTTGTTTTAATAACTTCTTATGTTTTTTAACCGCTTGTCGCTGCTTTTTCAGTAATTTTTTCAATTGCTTTTGCTGCTTTTTCTGCGCTTTTAAACTCACCTTTACTTGTTTTAAGTTCAAACTAAGAGAAGTTAGCGCATTAGGCTGGATCGATTCTATTTGAGCTTTGGGCTTGGCCGTCAAAGTAAGAGGGGTGACAACATTCACACCATCAGCTTTGACTTCAATCTTGGCTGGAATATGAGCATCAGCATGCAACAAGCTATCTCGTTGCGCTTTTAATGCCTTAGCTTTAGCCACAACTTGAGAAATGTTGTGGGCTTGTTGTTCGCTCTGATGGCGATTTTTCACCTTGGTACTAATCGTTTTTTGAGATGCCACTCGACGAGCGTTATTAGACAACGTCGATGGGTGGCACAGAACATTTTTTTGGTTCGAGGTACGGGCACAAGAACGACAATAAAATTTAGCATCGACCACCAGCTTTTCAATATTGCCGGCTTTAATATCACGACGAGACAATTTGCATAACGACTTTGCCACAACTGCACACCTAACTAAGTGAAATGACGAATGAGTGACTAGCGAGCTGGCACTTACGCAAACAACACTAGTAATAATAACGATTCTTATTTCATTTATAGTGACTAATTCTCTTTAATGCAAGTGAAAACTAGTCGTATTAAGTGCAAAAAAAACGCCTTACCGATCTGAACCAATAAGGCGTTGGAGAGGCATTTATCACAAGGTTTTATTTTCTATAGATATATTTTTGTTCCACATCTACCAAGGCGATAGGATTCAAAAATGAACGTCCTATTAAAATGGCGTTAATCATGTGGTCACGATCAACAAGATTAAATGGCGTCGTATAGGTTTTATCCCCTAGCTTAATATCCAATTCCACAATCGGGCGACGTGACGTTTTGGTGCTTGAAGATTGCTTAATATGCACCCAACGTTGGACCGGTAAGGTAATTTCTTTGCTCACCTTATCTTTTGCTTTGATTTTGAATGACACCATATCTTTACCATCTCGTTCAAAATCATGAATATCAATCGCATTAATGGACGATGTGGTTGCACCAGTATCGATTTTGGCAATGGTTCTTTGTTCGGTATTCAGAACGGTTACCCATTCTTTTTGTCCAACCACGATCTTATTTTGCAGTAATTGAGCAACGTCTGTTTGCGGTTCGGCGGCCGTCACAGATAAAGGCAGCAACAATAACGCCGAGAATAATACGTGAGAATATTTCATAAACACCTTTACGGTTAAATGTGAATAACACGGAATTGGACTCTAACGCTAAACGTTAATTCCTTCCCTTTTGTCAATTTTTTGTCACCCTTAGCCTTAACGGTTTACCCGGTTGAAGGCATACAGTTAAAGGAATATGGTTTAAGACTCGCGGTTTAAACCATACTATTCAAACCATGCTATTTAAAACATACACATCAAAGCGATTTTTTTTCGTTTCAATCGCCATGTTGGGTTGTTGTTGTGCCAACCAAGGCGCATAGTCTGGTCGTTTTACCACCACCCGCTTAGTTGCTAACGCTAAGGCAGGCTCAAGCAAAGCATCTGCATCATTATCAGCGCCAACTAAGGACTGAAAAACGCGCATTTCTTTTTTAACTAAGGCGCTCTTTTTCTTATTTTCAGGATGCGGATACATAGGGTCAAGGTACACCACATCCGGTCGTACGAAATCCGATTGCTCACATAACTGCAACAGTGCGTCATGACTTGAAGCGTGTAATAACTGCATCCGCTCACTCACCCAACTACCAATTTCTGGGTCTTGCTTGGCACGAGTTAATCCATCATCTAATAAGGCGGCAACCACCGGATTGCGTTCAACCATTTGCACATAACAACCTAATGAGGCCAATACAAATGCATCACGACCTAACCCAGCTGTGGCATCTAACACGCTTGGGGTTACGCCTTTATTTAACCCTGCGGCTTTCGCAATGGCTTGCCCTTTACCACCACCAAATTTGCGTCGATGCGCCACCGCGCCACCAGCTAAATCAACATAAATGGCGCCTAATTTAGGTTCATCCAACTTACGTAGCTCTAAACGCTCCTCAGTCAACACCAAAGCAAACTGGCTATCTTGCTGATGGGTGAGTTGCCAACGTTCCGCGATGGCGTTCAGTTCAGGTTGTTTTTGCGGGTCATCGCAACATAAACGTAGCTGCACATAAGCTCCAAATACAATGAGTGAATAATTTAAGAGTGGGATAATAAATGAGAAGTATCATGAAAAACAGGACGATTCATCATCCGCTTCACTAATTGCTCTAATGGCAGTGGTTCACTAATAAGATACCCTTGAGCATAATCGACCTCCATGCTGATTAATTCTGCGAGAATTTCTTCATTTTCAACAAACTCTGCGACGGTTTTCTTACCTAACTGCTTCACTAAATCATGAATGGATTTCACTAACACGCGATCCATCTCATCTTGATGCATATCGCGAACAAAACAGCCGTCAATCTTAACAATATCCAGCGGTAAGGTTTTTAAATAGGCAAAAGACGACAAGCCTGAGCCAAAATCATCCAAGGCGATCATGCAACCTAAGGCTTTCAATTGGGTAAAGAAATCCATGGCATCTTTCATATTACCCACCGCGGCAGTTTCGGTGATCTCAATGCAAAGTTTACTGGTTGGGAGCGAGGTGTTTTTTATCCGCTCAATCAAAAAGCCTACAAAGTCTTTATCTCCCATCGATTGGCCGGATAAGTTAATCGAGCAACGCGCAAGTCTAGCAACTATTTCAGGTCGCGCTTCAAACCACGTTAATGTTTTTTCAAACACAGCGCGATCAATTAAGTGCGCTAAGTTATACCGTTCAATCGCTGGCATAAATATGCCTGGCGAAATAAGTCGATTGTCTTTATCTCGCAGGCGGACTAAAACTTCGAAATACATGTTCTCGCTTGGGGTAGTCGCCAAGTCAATAATAGGCTGAGCGTATAAATCCACACGGTCGTGCGCCAATGCATCATACACTTGGTTCACGCATTCCATTTCTAGTTCACGGTGACGTAAGTTCTCATCATCAGCTCGGTACAAGTGCGCTCGGTTACGCCCTTCTTCTTTGGCTAAATGGCAAGCGGTATCAACTTGAGCATGGATTTGTTGAGTGGAGGTCGCACTGTGATCGATAAGGCGTAAGCCAATCGAACAGTTCAAATTAAAATGAATACCGTTCCAAGTAAAATGGTTGATTTTAAAAGCGTGCAGAACTTTTTGGGCAAATTGAATAAGTTCATTTTCATTGGTATCACGCAATAAAATTGCAAATTCATCACCTCCCGTTCTGGCAAGCTCTGCCGATGGTGGCGTGATATCTGTCAATAATTGTGCGCTATAGATGATCGCCGCATCTCCAGCTTCATGCCCCACCGTATCATTGATGAGCTTGAACTGATCTAAATCCAAATAAAGCAAGCCATGGGAACGGTTTTGTTGTTTAACTTCTAATAATGCCCGCGCCAGTTCTTGTTCAAAATGATTGCGATTATATAAACTGGTTAATAAGTCATGATGGGCTTGAAAATCTAATGTCTCAGCCAATAAATGCATCTCTGAAATATCTTCGCCCACAATCAGTAATTGTTGTGTTGCAGGAATTTGACGAATATTTTCTCGAATCCACACAGTTCGTTTATTGACATCCAAATAACGAATTTCTCGCCTAACAACAAAGGGTGTGGTGGACTCGGTGAGCTGAGGTGGCTTCACTTGTCCTAATGTCAATTGAGCCGTTAGCTGGGAGGATGAACAATAGAATTCTTGTAATTTATGGCCTAATAGCTGCTCCAACGAATACCCGAGTAATTCTGCTGTAAATTTATTAGCCGCTTGGATAATGTCATGTTCATCAACGGTTAACATCATCACCGGTTGTAAGTCATAATACGTTCTAAAACGCGCTTCACTTTCGAGTAATTGCTTCTCTGCCTGCTTTTTGGCTGTAATATCTTTACCTTCAAATAAATAATAACGTCCGCTATTGTCGATGTTAGGTAGCTTTTTTATCGTTATGTCAAACACCGCTGGGCCGATACGACTATCAATTAGCTCCCCTTCAAAACGGACAATACCCCTTTTTTTTACATCCTCCAGTGCCTGTTGTACTTTATTCTTACTCACTTCAGACCAGCCGGCAAACGCCCAAACTGGCTGCTCATAATCAAATTGAGGTGCCGAAACCAACTCTTTCAAAGTCAAATTACTAGAAATTAAATGTGCGTGTTCATCCACTACACCGATACCTTGATAACTTAAATTATAGACGGACTCTAATAAGTGTTGATGATGTTGCCGCTCTTTTCTCTTTTGCTTGAGATAATGTGACCAACGAAATCCAGCCACCAAAGCCACTCCTGCTATCAGAAGAAAACCAAGAGCAAAAAAAAGCATATCAAGACTCATGATGTTAAGACTCGATGAATAATAAAGACCAAATAATAGAACCTGGACAGGCTCTTTGATAACCCTGAACGGTTACTTCATTGTGTGTCAAATCCATTTGTTCACCTCACTTATCATCAAACCACTTTTATATTCAGCTAATGTCATCTTTGTAAATCACAATAACCTTTTTTGTAAACAAAAGGATATAAAAATCAACCCTTATTCATCATGGCTCATCTTTATTGCCTTACCAACTATTTCATTGACAGTTTGTGATATTCTTAACTCACCTCTAATCATAATCATCAAGGATGTACGATGTCGGAAGCTAACGTTCGACTGGATGACCTCGATCGCGCTATTTTAAAAATTCTGATGGCAGATGCTCGAACCCCTTACGCTGAAATGGCCAAGCGTTTTGATGTCAGCCCAGCCACCGTGCATGTTCGTGTGGAAAAAATGAAAGCCGCCAAAGTCATTGAAGGGACGGAAGTGGTGGTTAATGAAAAAAAACTCGGCTATGACGTCTGCTGTTTTATTGGTATTAACCTCAATGCAGCGCGTGATTACCACTCTGCGATAGAAAAACTCAATGCCTTAGATGAAGTGGTTGAGGCTTATTACACCACAGGGGCCTACAATATTTTTGTAAAATTGATGTGCAAGAACATTGAAGAGCTGCAATATGTATTGATTGATAAACTGCAAGCTATTGACGAAGTACAGTCCACTGAAACTTTGATTTCGCTGCAAAATCCAATTAACCGCAGTGTGAATCCTTAAATAGAATAGACTCAGCATCCCCATACGGCATGATTCGTGTGTGCTGAGTGCATCATGAGGTTAACGAATAGCTACTGGGCTATTCAACATTCACGGTGGGTGATTTTTCTTTATAGCACCTTGGCTGTCTTGGGCACATTCCTCCGCGAGCACAAATTACTCTTGCTTCACTGTCAATACCACGTTCAATCCAATTAATATTTAAAATGCGCGCCACCGTTAAAAGTGACTTTTTAATCTCATAAGGGATGACGCACTGACCACCTTTACGTACGCATTCTTTTTGCAACGCTTTGGCGATTTCTACCGCATCTTGCCCTTGTGCTTCTAGTGCCGGATTGAGATCAACCCCAGAACACAGCACATGATAATTGCCCGCCATGTCTTTGACTTTAACCGATTCACAGCAATAAATATGCGGTACACCATCTTGATTAAGCACTGAAATTTGCGCTACCGGAGTATTGCCAGGAATGCCAATCATACGAAAGACGGACCAATGCTGACACGGGTCTTCCACCATGCGCATATTGCCCCACGGCAGTGGAATACCATTACCTCGATACACGGCTTTCAATTTGCCCGGATTGTAGGCATCAAAGTAATGCCAATATGGATAAGGTGACACTGCAGTCATGCGGCGCATCACCACCGATTCCGACACACCAATCAATTGACTGACGCTGATTTCATAACCGTGCCTATCGAGTAATTGGCGAAATGGCACTCTGGGGCACAATAACGCCCCGGCAAAAAACGAGCATTCAAAATCACGCCACGCTTGTAAAATATGAGTCGAATCTAGGCGGTTCACATCCCGGGTTAAATCCGGCTTTAAGGTAGATAAATTCCGGTTATCCGAGGCAATGACGTGCTTTTCTCCGTCGCTGTTATGCAACACTTTATGGCCAATGTGCACCGCCAGATCATATTTCAGTTTTTCCGGGCTGGCTTTGAGGGCGCGATTAATCCGGATCACTCCAGGCGCTTCAGCATAAGAGCGCACTATATGTTTAGATTTCACCCCGTGGCTATCCACCACATCTTGCGACGGCTCATCAAACCACTTCACGGTAACGCCTACGTCTTTACAAATATCAAGCAAATCCTCCACCGCCAATGGCATGCGCTTTTGCCCTACTTGCTCTGCCGCTTTTTCCAGATCAGGAAAATGATTTTGATGATGCTCTTGGTGGGCGCGGATTAACAGATGAGCAAATTGATGACCAGTGGTGCCGGTTTGCGACAACATTTCAGGAATGGCAATTTGTAAAATATCATTCGAAAACAAGAAACTCGGCTCAAGCGCCATACCATTAATTCCCCCGCGAGAGCCTTTTTCGGGAGTAATTTCTTGCTCTTCACTGGCATCATCTAAAAACCAGTGCAGCGGCTTTTGAAAAACTTGCGCAATCACTTCTAGCATGCCTTCACTCGGCACCCGTTTACCACGCTCGATCATCGAAAGATAGGACACTGACGGGGCATCCTCAGGGTCAATTTTAATGCAACGAGACGATAAATCCTCCAAAGTTAACCCGTTACGTTTTCGCAAGTTACGAACCTTAGTACCGAGAAAATGTGATTGTCTATTCAATGTATTTGTCGTTTTCATCGCCCGCCCCTCTCCCTGAGCTGTTTTTGTAAAATTTACACTGTGTAATTTTCTTTGTGAAATTTTAGCCAATTTATCGCTATTCTTGAGTTTCAGGATAAAAAAGCAGCATTTGATGTTCCGTTTTAAGAAGCCAGTCACTAATTGGACCACTTAAACGCTCAATATCAAATCTCACGCAGGCAACACGAGGGAACGATTATGAACTTAGCGCAAGTACAGCCAATTACCGATGATCAAACTCATCGCCAAGCTATCAAACCAGCCACGCGACATACCATTAATGCGGCTCTTGTTCAGTTCGTCAATCAAGAGGTGCTGCCGTTAACTGGACTCAACCCAACACAATTCTGGGCCGACCTTGATGCATTGCTCACAGATCTTACGCCCAAAAATCACGCTTTATTAGCCAAGCGAGCACAACTGCAGCAACAAATTGATGATTGGCACAAAGCACACCCCCACTCGGCTCACGAGCAATATCAAGATTTTTTGCGCAACATCGGCTACTTAGTACCTCAAGGGGATGATTTCCAAATTACAACTAGTAATGTGGATGAAGAAATAGCAAGGTTAGCTGGACCACAATTGGTAGTACCAATTAAAAACGCTCGCTTTGCCTTGAATGCGGCAAATGCTCGTTGGGGCAGCTTATATGATGCGGTTTATGGCAGCGATGTCATTTCCCACACTGAAGGTTTGAAAGCAGGCAAAAAATACAACCCCGCACGCGGCCAGCATGTAATTCAATTTGCCAAAAACTTTTTGGACCAAAATTTTCCATTAAAACAAGGCTCGCACCACGATGTTCAGGCTTACACCGTGTACTTCCGCCACCTCTTGGCTACCTTCCCAGATGGAAGTCAATCAGGGTTAGCCCAACCCTGCCAGTTTGTAGCTTCAAGCAACCCTGATGTTGAGCCAACCTCTATCGTCTTGAAGAATAATGGCTTACATATTGAGCTGATCATCAACCGCAAAGGCGCAATTGGTCGCCATGACCTTGCCGGTTTGGATGACATTCAAGTGGAATCGGCGCTGTCGACCATTATGGACTTTGAAGACTCTATTGCCGCGGTTGATAGTGAGGACAAAATCGAAGCATATCGTAATTGGTTTGGCTTAATCACAGGTAACTTAACCGCCAATATCACCAAAGGTAATCAAACTCATATTCGTCGCTTAAATTGCGACCGTAGCTACACGAGTAAAAATAGCTCTAGCGATGAAAATGGTAATGACTACAACTTACATGGCCGTTCACTCTTGTTAGTTCGTAATGTTGGCCACTTGATGACCAGTGATTTAGCACAAGATGCTCAAGGGCAAAACATGCCCGAAGGTTTGATGGATGCGGTCATCACCTCACTGATTGCCTCAATTGAAATTAAAAATCCAGCGGCCTGTCGGGTAACTAACAGCCGCACTGGCAGCATTTATATTGTTAAACCTAAAATGCACGGTCCGGAAGAAGTAGAGTTCAGCAATGAAATCTTTGAACGTGTCGAGAAAATGCTACAACTACCAGCGAACACTATCAAAATGGGCATTATGGATGAAGAACGTCGCACTACGGTTAACCTAAAAGAGTGCATCCGTGCCGCACAATCTCGCGTGGTGTTTATTAATACTGGTTTTCTTGACCGCACCGGCGATGAAATTCACACCAGCATGCAAGCCGGTGCATTTAAACCCAAAGCGGATATTAAGCACCAAGCTTGGATCAATGCTTATGAAAACAATAATGTGGAAATCGGCCTCGCTTGTGGGTTTGCCGGTAAAGCACAAATTGGTAAAGGTATGTGGGCAATGCCAGATGAAATGAAAGCCATGATGACAGCAAAAATTGCTCACCCACAAGCAGGCGCGAACACCGCTTGGGTGCCCTCACCAACCGCGGCTACCTTGCATGCGCTTCATTACCATCAAGTGAATGTATTCGAACAGCAGCAAACCATTTGCGAACGTACGCCGGCTAAGCTGGAAGACTTATTAAGCCTTGAGCTACTAGGCGACAACGAGTTAACACAGCGGCAAGTGGAAGCGGAACTCGATAACAACATTCAAGGCATTTTGGGCTACGTGGTGCGTTGGGTAGAAATGGGGATTGGTTGTTCCAAAGTGCCTGATATTAATAATGTCGAGTTAATGGAAGACCGCGCCACACTGCGTATTTCCAGCCAACACATTGCCAATTGGTTACTGCACGGCATCTGCCGCCCCGAGCAAGTAATGGACAGCATGCACAAAATGGCGCAAGTGGTAGATGCACAAAATGTCGGCTCAGAAGGTTACCAACCTATGATGCCAAATGTAGAACAAAGTCTCGCGTTCCAAGCGGCACGAGAATTGATTTTCCAAGGCCGTCATCAGCCAAGTGGCTATACCGAGCCGTTGTTGCATCAATATCGAGTTTGGGCGAAGAACGAATTAAGACCCTAGCCGAGAGCCGAGAGCCGAGAGCCGAGAGCCGAGAGCCGAGAGCCGAGAGCCGAGAGCCGAGAGCCGAGAGCCGAGAGCCGAGAGCCGAGAGCCGAGAGCCGAGAGCCGAGAGCCGAGAGGATTGTGTGGCGAGACTACCTAATGTCAACCATTCTTTTCGGCTCCCGAGCGCAGCGTCCTCGCAACTCGTACCTAGAAACCAGGAACCAGGAACCAGGAACCAGGAACCAGGAACCAATTAAAGAACACAAACTAAGTTACTACTAATAAGAAATCGACAACAACCATTTGACTATCCGATAACGAAACAAGAAGGGAATCATTATGCCAAATACAACCTCTCCAAATAGCTATAAGAGCCAACTCTCTGAAGCAACCAAGGCAATTGAAGGAAATGCCACTTGGAATGCCATCACACCAGAATATGTAGCACGTATGCGTTTGCAAAATCGCTTCCGTTCAGGGCTAGACATCGCCCGCTACACTGCCAAACTCATGCGTGAAGATATGAATGCTTACGACCAAAACTGTGCTAACTACACCCAATCTCTGGGCTGTTGGCATGGTTTTATCGGCCAACAAAAAATGATTTCGATTAAGAAGCACTTTGAAACCACCCGCGGCCGTTACCTCTATCTTTCAGGCTGGATGGTGGCGGCGATGCGCTCCGATTTCGGTCCTTTGCCAGACCAATCGATGCATGAGAAAACCTCAGTACCGATGTTAATTGAAGAGCTATACACCTTCTTAAAACAAGCCGATGCCCGTGAATTGAACCATCTATTTAAAGAACTCGATAGCGCCCAAGCAGCAGGCGATCAAGTCAAAGTTCAGGCGCTACAAAACCAAATCGATAACTTTGAAACCCATGTGGTGCCTATCATTGCCGATATCGACGCTGGTTTTGGTAACGAAGAAGCCACTTACTTGCTCGCGAAGAAAATGATTGAAGCGGGAGCCTGCTGTATTCAAATCGAAAACCAAGTATCGGATGCCAAACAGTGTGGTCACCAAGACGGCAAAGTAACCGTACCACATGAAGACTTTTTAGCGAAAATCAATGCTGTTCGCTACGCATTTCTCGAACTTGGCGTAGAAGATGGTGTCATTGTGGCGCGTACCGACTCACTCGGCGCCGGCCTGACGCAAAAAATTCCGGTTTCGCAAACCCCGGGCGACTTAGCTGATCAATACAACGCTTACATTGATGGCGTGGAGATCACTTCATTGTCTGAGCTAAACTCTGGCGACATGGTCTTAAAACAAGGTGAGGCGGTCATTAGACCAACTCGTCTGCCTAATGGCTTGATTCGCTTTAAACCCAACACAGGTGAAGATCGCGTGGTACTCGATTGCATCACTTCGCTACAAAACGGTGCTGATTTGCTATGGATTGAGACCGAAAAACCACACATAGGGCAAATTGCTGGCATGGTCAACCGCATCCGTGAGGTTATCCCTAATGCCAAGTTAGTTTACAACAACAGCCCATCGTTTAACTGGACGCTTAACTTCCGTCAGCAAGTGTTTGATGCATGGAGTGAAGAAGGCAAAGACGTTTCAACCTATGAGCGTGACCAACTGATGAACCAAGTATACGACGGTTCAGAGTTAGCACTGGCGGCAGATAAGAAGATTCAAAACTTCCAACGTGATGCGGCAGCGCAAGCGGGAATATTCCACCATTTGATCACGCTACCCACCTATCACACCGCGGCGCTGTCTACTGACAACTTGGCGAAAGATTACTTTGGTGAGCAAGGCATGTTGGCTTATGTGGCTGGGGTTCAACGGAAAGAAATTCGTCAAGGTTTAGCGTCGGTAAAACACCAAGATATGTCAGGTTCGAACATTGGTGACGATCACAAAGAATACTTCTCGGGTGAGCAAGCACTAAAAGCATCGGGGGACAATAATACCATGAATCAGTTCTCGTAACCGCGAAGTGACGAGTCGCGAGGACGCTTCGCTCGAGAGCCGAGTGAAGAGCCGAGTCACTCTCAATAAGCCCTTCCCTTAACTAAAAGACTTCCCATTTCTCAGTTGGCGAGAATACAGGAAGTCTTTTTTCATCGCTATAAAAGCCCGTCATTCTGAAAAGCGACCTAGGAGCGCACTTCAGAATCTCCCACAACAACTGAACTCTCAAGATGCTTTAGGAATGTGCTTTAGGAGATTCCAAACAGCTCGTCCCTCACTTTTGGAATGACGCTAATCTATAAGCGCAGCGTCCTCGTAACTAGCAGCTAAAACCCCAAAGCACCTAAAAAATCAAAAGACTTCCGATCTCTCAGTTAGCGAGAATACAGGAAGTCTTTTTCATCGCTATAAAAGCCCGTCATTCTGAAAATCGACCAACACAATATCCGAGCACTAAGTCATGAACACTCTTTTCGGCTCTCGAGCGCAGCGTCCTCGCAACTCGTACCTAGGAACTAGGAACTAGGAACTAGGAACTAGGAACTAGGACCCCATTAAAGTCTTCACCAATCCAAGCGCTATCGAAAACATCACCACTGCAATCACACTATCTAATACTTGCCAGGTTCTTGGTTTTTCAAATAACGGGATCAATTTTTTCGCAATGTACGCCACACCATAAAACCAAATAGCAGAAGCAGATAATGAACCTAATAAGAACCACTTTTTCTCGTCAAAGTTTAATGATGAAGTAATGCCGCCTAACACCACAATCGTGTCGATATAAACGTGCGGGTTTAAAAATGTCATCGCTAACGTCATCAACGCTACTGAAACCCAGTTACGATTGACCTCTTTTTTATCAATACTTAATTGGTTGTTACCTTGCCAAGCCGACTTCGCTGACATCAAGCCATACCAACATAAAAAAGCCACACCCATTAAGGTCAAGATTTTAGTTAATAACGGCGCTTGGTGTAATAAAGCCCCAACCCCTAAAATCCCAGAACTAATCAGTAACACATCGCCCAAAAAGCAAATTGTCGCCACCAGCATGACATAATTATTTTTCAGACCCGACTTCAACAAAAAGGCATTTTGGCTACCAATTGCCACAATCAAGCTACCTGAAATCGCCGCCCCTTTTAATGCCACACTAAACATGCAATTACCTTTCTTTATAGTTATCTGAGTAAGTTAAGTGGCGGCTATATTGCACTCTCTTTCACTTTAGATAAAATTAAATAAACTTAACTGTCATTAGATTTACTTAAGCAAAAATCCATTGAAAAGGTGTCCGGATGTTTGACTACAAATTATTGGAATCATTAGAGCGCATCGGGGCATTAAAAAGCTTTGAAGCCGCCTCACAAGAACTCAATATTACCCAATCGGCTATTTCGCAACGCATTACTAATTTAGAGCAAAGAGTCGGCTCAATTTTGGTTCAGAGAGGTAAAACCTTGAGCTTAACCGCAACTGGTCAAGCCTTAGCTAATCACGTGATCAAAGTGAAGCAACTGGAGCTAGAACTCAAGCACTTAATGAATGACAGTGTTAAACCTCATGCCTTAAAAATTGTAGTGAATGCCGATAGCTTGGCTACATGGTGGTTTAAAGCGACAAAAGAGTTCAATCTAACCCATGATGTGATGTTCGATATTATGATTGAAGATCAAAGCCGTGGGTTAAAGCATTTAGAAGAAGGGCTCGTGTTGGGGTGTTTATGCAGCAGTGACAAGCCTCTTAATGGCACCCGTTGTTACTTTGTCGGTAATATGGAATATCGTTTTTATTGTGCGCATCATTTTTATCAACGTTATTTTACTCATCCTGACCGCCAGCATTCCATTAATCAGGCTCCCGCCATCATCTTTGGGTCTGCCGATAAATTACATAAACAAACCTTGCAGCAATGGGGATATCAAACCCATTATCCTTATCATATTTGCCCATCCAGTGAAGGGTTAGCGCACATGGTAACCAATGGACAAGGATATGGCTTGCTGCCGGTCTTACAAGCCGAACCGTTTAATGAGCAACTTGTAGACATTTTCCCTGACCAACCGGGGATACAAGTGCCGCTGTATTGGCATTACTGGCATCAAAGCGGATCAGTACTCGATAAATTATCGCAACTGTTGGTTGGGGAGAGAACCAAGGGCTTAATAAGATAAGTTTCTCATTTCTAGCTTCTAGCTTCTAGCTTCTAGCTTCTAGCTTCTAGCTTCTAGCTTCTAGCTTCTAGCTTCTAGCTTCTAGAGAAGACTAATCCCGTTTAAATAAAAAAGCGACCAAGAACGCTCTTGATCGCTGATAACTAAAACATCCGCTCTTAGGAATGAGACTCTGGCAAACGAGTACCTCTAACCCTCGATCCCCGCATGACGCAACAGCGCATCAATTTGCGGCTCACGACCACGGAAACGTTTGAATAATTCCATCGGCTCTTCACTGCCACCCATTTCTAGGATGTGAGAAAGGAAGCGTTGCCCCGTTTCTTTGTTGAAGATGCCCTCTTCTTCAAAACGTGAATACGCATCGCTTGATAACACTTCTGCCCATAAATAGCTGTAGTAACCTGCACTATACCCACCAGCAAAAATATGGCTGAAGGCATGTGAGAAACGGTTCCATTCTAAGCTTGGCAGCACCGCCACTTTGGCTTTTACTTCTGCCAAGGTTTCCAGCACTTTCGCGCCAATATCTGGGTCGTATTGTGAGTGCAGCGTGAAGTCGAATAAACCAAACTCAAGCTGACGCAAAATAAACATCGCGGATTGGAAGTTTTTCGCAGCCAACATTTTATCCAACATTTCTTTGGGTAACGGTTCACCCGTTTGGTAGTGACCAGAAATAAAAGACAGCGCCTCTTCTTCCCAGCACCAGTTTTCGAGGAACTGGCTTGGTAACTCTACAGCATCCCAAGGCACACCATTGATACCAGACACCGCTGCCACTTCAACTTGCGTCAACATGTGGTGAATACCATGACCAAATTCGTGGAATAAGGTCACCACTTCATCATGCGTGAACAGCGCAGGTTTATCACCAACAGGTTTATTAAAGTTACAGGTTAAATAGGCTACCGGTGATTGCAACGAGCCATCAGCTAAGCGACGACGTACACGACATTCATCCATCCACGCACCGCCACGTTTATGCTCACGTGCGTATAAATCAAGATAGAAACTCCCACGCAGCTCGCCATTGGCATCAGTAATGTCAAAGAATTTCACCGACTCATGCCAAGTATCAACACCCGACTTTTCCGTCACTGTCATACCAAACACGCGGTTTAGCACTTCAAACAGGCCCGCCACCACTTTTGATTCAGGGAAATAAGGGCGCAGCTCTTCATCCGAAATTTGGAACAACTTCTGCTTTTGCTTCTCACTGTAGTAGGCAATGTCCCATAAGTTTAATTCACTCACACCACATTCTTGTTCGGCAAATTGACGTAGCTCTTCCACTTCACGCTCACCTTGAGGCTTCGCTTTCGTCGCTAGGTTGTTCAAAAACTCCATCACTTGCGCTGGAGTTTCTGCCATTTTAGTAGCCAGTGATTTTTCCGCATAAGAACTAAAACCAAGTAGGCGCGCAATTTCATGACGCAGTTTTAATTCTTCCGCCATCACTTCGCTGTTATCCCACTTACCAGCATTAGGGCCACGATCAGAGGCGCGAGTCACAAAGGCTTCATACATCTCTTGGCGCAGTGCTTGATTATCACAGTAGGTCATCACTGGAATATAAGAAGGCATTTCTAAGGTCAACAACCAACCGTCGAGCTCTTTAGCTTCCGCATTGGCTTTGGCCGCCGCCATCGCAGATTCAGGCATGCCAGCTAACTCACTTTCATCGGTAATATGCTTGCTCCACCCCATAGTGGCATCGAGCACATTATTAGAAAATGTGGAGCCAAGCTCTGATAAACGTTTACTGATTTCGCCATAACGTTTTTGTTGATCAACGGGCAACCCAATGCCAGATAATTCGAAATCTTTTAGCGCATCATTAATCGATTTTTGCTGAGCCGTCGACAAGGTGGAAAATTCATCGCTGGCTTTTACCGCTTTATACGCTTGATACAAACCTTTATGTTGTCCCACCCAAGTGCCGTATTCAGAGAGCAATGGCAGACAAGCCTCATACACTTCACGTAATTCAGTACTGTTTTTAACTGAATTTAAATGACTAACAGGCGACCAAATGCGACTTAAACGATCGTCAGTTTCCGTTAACGGCTCACAGATGGTCGCCCAACTTGGCGCCGCTTCATTGGCTAACACTTTTTCGACTTGCGCGCGGCAGTCGGCAATGGCTTGCTCAACGGCAGGCTGAACATGTGGTGGTGTGATGAGAGAAAACGGCGGCAATCCATCTTTGGATTCGGTGAACGAGAGTAACGGATTAGACATGAATGGTTCCTTAATCGTGAAATGAAGCACGGTTTGGTTATCGCTGTATATTTGATAAATGTAGTCTTTCGGGTGAAATTTCAATAGCTGGAATGTTAAAAAGCCAGTTGCGGATGCTTTTATCAGGCATTAAGACATTTTATTCGGTATCATTAGTATCAATATTGACCCACTTTTACGAGACCTAACATGCTGAGTTATCGCCATAGTTTCCACGCTGGCAATCACGCCGATGTGGTAAAGCACATCGTGCAAAGCCTGATTCTTAATGCCTTAAAGCAAAAAGAAAAACCTTTCGTGTACCATGATACACATGCTGGGGTTGGACGTTATGACTTAACCCATGAGTGGTCAGAAAAAACCGGCGAATACAAACAAGGTATTGCGCGTATATGGCAGCAAGATTTGCCGGAAGAAATAACAAGCTATCTGCAGGCGATTAAAACCTTAAATGAAGGTGATGAACTTCGTTATTATCCGGGTTCTCCACGCGTAGCACGTGCTCACTTACGTCAACAAGATCGCATGGTCTTAACAGAACTGCATCCGAGCGATCACCCTCTTTTAGAGCAAGAATTTCATCGCGACCGTCAAGTTTCGATCCACAAAAAAGACGGCTTTGAACATTTAAAAGCCAGTCTGCCACCTAAAGAACGTCGTGGATTGGTCCTTATCGACCCGCCGTATGAATTGGCGCATGAGTATCAAGATGTGGTCAAGGCCATCGCACAAAGCTATAAACGTTGGTCTACTGGGGTGTATGCCATTTGGTATCCAGTGGTCTATCGCCACACCATTGATGACATGTTAGCTGGCTTAAAAGATCTGGGAATTCGTAAAATTCTACAAATTGAATTAGGAGTTTCACCAGACAGTAATGAACGTGGTATGACGGCTTCTGGGATGATTGTCATTAATCCTCCGTGGAAACTTGAAAGCCAAATGAATGAGATCCTACCCTTATTAAAACAAGCCATCGCCCCGGCGACAGGTCACGTCAAAGTCGATTGGGTAGTGCCAGAATAAATCAATAGGGTTGTAACGTGCGGGTTACGCCCTCAGATCTTAATTACATAAAACAAACTCGGTTATGGAGAACGAAATGGCAAAGCATTTTGATTACATTTGTATCGGTGGTGGCAGTGGTGGTATTGCTTCTGCTAACCGCGCTGCCATGTATGGCGCAAAAGTCGCATTAATTGAAGCTCAAGACTTAGGCGGCACCTGCGTTAACGTGGGTTGTGTACCGAAAAAAGTGATGTGGCACGGCGCACAAATTGCCGAAGCCATGCACCTATATGCCAAAGATTATGGTTTTGATGTCGACGTCAAAGGCTTCGATTGGAATAAGCTTGTTGAAAGTCGCCAAGCTTATATTGGTCGCATCCACCAGTCTTATGACCGCGTACTTGGCAATAATAAAGTTGAAGTCATCCGTGGCTTTGCAAAATTCGTGGATAGCCAGACCGTTGAAGTTAATGGTGAACACTATACCGCCGATCATATTTTGATTGCCGTCGGTGGTCGTCCAACCATTCCAAATATTCCAGGTGCTGAATACGGCATCGATTCTAATGGCTTCTTTGAGCTCAATGAACAGCCGAAGCGCGTCGCTGTCGTGGGCGCAGGTTACATTGCGGTTGAAATCGCCGGCGTGTTACACGCTCTTGGCACTGACACCCATTTATTCGTACGCAAAGAATCGCCTCTGCGTAGCTTTGACCCTATGATCATCGACACCTTAGTCGAAGTGATGAACACCGAAGGTCCAACACTGCATACTCATTCCGTCCCGAAACAAGTAGTGAAAGAAGCCGATGGTAGCTTAACCTTGCACCTAGAAAATGGTGAAACTCAAAACGTTGATACTTTAATTTGGGCGATTGGTCGCCACCCTGCTACTGATGCGATTAACCTTGATGCGACCGGGGTTGCCACCAACGAGCGCGGCTACATCAAAGTCGATGAATATCAAGAGACTAACGTCAAAGGCATCTACTGTGTTGGTGACATCATGGAAGGTGGCATTGAACTGACACCAGTCGCGGTCAAAGCCGGACGCCAATTGTCGGAGCGTTTATTCAACAAAAAACCAAACGCAAAAATGGACTATAACCTAGTCCCAACCGTGGTATTTAGCCACCCACCGATTGGAACTATTGGCCTCACAGAAGCAGAAGCCAAAGCACAATACGGCGAAGACCAAGTGAAAGTCTATACTTCAGGTTTCACCGCCATGTACACCGCTGTAACCGCCCATCGCCAACCCTGCAAAATGAAGCTGGTTTGCGCAGGTAGCGATGAAAAAGTCGTCGGCTTACATGGCATTGGCTTTACCGTCGATGAAATGATCCAAGGCTTTGCCGTTGCCATGAAAATGGGCGCAACCAAAGCCGACTTTGATTCTGTGGTGGCGATTCACCCAACGGGCAGCGAAGAATTCGTGACCATGAGATAATCACACTCATCATGCACCACACATACAGCCTCACTATGGTTAGCGGGGCTGTTATTTTCATACTGAATACCCCTCCTTTTTACCTGCTACCTCAGAGCCTCTCGACGATTTCTTTTATCATTATTCCAATAGGATCACTGTTTTATATAAGCTTTTTTCCTCGGAGTAACATAGAATCAAAATTAGAACGGAATTCGTTAGGACCTTGGCCATTTATGTTCATTTTGCTTTTTTCGTTACTCTCATATTGGACAGGAACGCCAATCACGAGTTTAACCAATCCAGATTATCGGGCTTATGCATCTCCTTATAATTATAACCACCTACAACTCGGTGCGGGCTGGCAAACAGATGGATTGGATATTAAGTTAGCTGGCAGCTACATGCTCAATGAACATTGGATTTTGACCAGCCATTACCAAAATTATTTTTTAAATGATGAGGATTACCCAACCGGTGATGAAGCTTACGGCTCTCATTTTAATCAAAGTGACTTTGCCATTGGTGGCTTATATCGATGGCCAATAAACGCTTCACTTGATGCCGTGTTTGGCGGTGAACTCAGTTATGATTGGTATAAGAATCGTCAATCCAGTTCCACCGCCGAGCAAATCGTCGGTATAAATTATGATGACTATAGCCTGGGAGTGCGTGGCTTGGCCGGGTTACGTTATAGCGTGACCGATAACATCGACGTTGGCACCGATATTGGTGCGAAATACGCTTACGGTCGTACTTACTTACAAACTTCTGCTGAAATGAATTACTACTTTACGCAAAATATCGCATTAGGCGGAAGAGCGAGTTATGACGATCATGATGGACAGATTGGCTTTTATATTCGGATAACCAATTAATTCAACCTCTCTCTACCTCATCACAATAATAAGCGCCAACACAATTGATGTATTAGGAAGGAACCGTGCGAACCACTGATGATACCGTCTTCTCAGTGCCCACAATACCTATTAAAACGACCATTTATGGATGAAACTCTATGCTGCTGTCACCTTTTAGATTTAACAATATTCACTTTACGCTTATTGCAGCGTGGTTGAGCTTTATCCCCAGTGAATTTGCTCATGCAGCTCGTGCTATTGGCGAGGTTCACACGGTACCTCAAGTGACCAACCAGAGCCCACCAGCGACCTCTCATCATCCATCAACCTCTTCCCCCCAACCCACTAGCCCCGCAAGTACAGATAAAGTCTGGGACCGAGTATTACCATTAGGTGGACAAGTGGCAATTTATAACGGCTATGATTTACCTTTGCCGTTTGGGGTCAGTTTTTTGTTTAGCCATGTAGCACAAGACCAACTCATAAGCGACATGAAACTAGGTTATAGTGGAGAACCTAATATTGATATCGATTTTCTATCATTCGATAAATTTCGCAGTAAAACCAACACCCCACAACTTAAACTAGATGCTTGGGTACTGCCATTTCTCAACGTCTTTGCCACAGTAGGCCGAATCAACGGCACCATTGATATTAATATGAGCATGCCCAAAGGCAGTGTGGTTACCAGTGGTCCGGTAACCGAAGCACTAAACAATGGCATTCAGGCTTATTGCGCCAAAAATCCATTAAAATGTAAGGCTGGCAGCCAATTACTTCCCGATGAAATGCCTGATATTTTCAGTGGTGAACCTTGGCGTTTGAGCGCAGAAGCGGAAGTTGAAGGTTATAACTACAGCTTTGGAGCAATGTTAGCGGGAGCCAGCGGGGATTGGTTCTACACCATGCCGATTGTTTACACGCAAACCGACATGAAAAAAACCAACGTCAGTGGAGGAGCTCTCAATATTCAACCACGCGTTGGCTATACCTTTGATCTGCCACATGGTTTAGATGTCAACTTATATACCGGTGCCAGCTACATGGATATTCAACAAACCTTAAAAGGTGGGTTTAACCTAGAAACCATGGAATCTTCACAAGACTTTGATGCACCACATACTATTGCGTTTGAAGTTCACCAAGAAAATAAAGAAAAGTGGGCCGGTATTTTGGGTTTTAACTTGAATGTCAATCAACACTTATCAGCAGCAATGGAGTACACCGGTATTGTTGGTGATCGTAGGCAACTTATTTTAATGCTGAATGGGCGGTTTTAGGTTTTAGGTCTGATACAACAAAAGCCTAACTCCGTAAGGACGAGTCAGACTTTGGTTTGCATCATGCTCTGTTATCGATAAAACGAGTTCCTTAACTAACCTCACTGCTTAACCATCTGCTGGGAATACGACTCCCGTTTGCTGGCGCACTTCAGTGGTAATACGCGATACCCCTAGCGCACGCGCTTTCGCTTTTTCACACAATTTACCTTGCTTAATCTGCTCAGCAAATTCTTTAGCTTCATAAGTCATGCTGTTATCGACTTGTGGCACTTGTAATCGAAGCGGCGCTTCACCGCGTAATTTGAGTACCACATGATCACACTCTGAAATATGTTCAATAATAAGTGAGCCCGCCTCGCCTTGAATTTCGCTGGGGATGTTCGAATCCGAAACTTTGGAATGAGACAGCACTACTTCATGGTCTTCGTAGGTTAAAATGACTGTACCATGCGCATCAACGCCAGAGTCAAGTAAGTGAGCACTCGCTTTCACAGTTATAGGTTCGCCAAATAGTGCCACTGCACTCGATACACAATAAAAACCAATGTCCATGATCGAGCCATTAGAAAAGACAGGGTTGAAGGTATTTGGATTTTCTCCATCCAAATAACGCTGATAGCGAGATGAATACTGACAATAATTAATAAAGACTTTATGTAGCTTACCCAACTTACCAAGGTTCTGATTAATGAGCTGAAAGTTAGGTAGGTACTCAGTTTTAAATGCTTCAAATAGCACTACATCATGCGCTTCAGCAACTTGATACATGTGCTCCGCTTGCGTGATATTAGAGGCGACGGGCTTTTCACAAATCACATGTTTACCATGTTCAAGCATCAACACGCTTTGGGCATAATGCAATGAGTTAGGACTTGCGATATACACCGCATCAAACGCATCACTTTGCGCCATAGTCTCTAAATCGGTAAAACATTGTGCTGGCGCGTTAAACAGCGTAGCAAACTCTGACGCTCGCGCTTCGGTGCGTGAATACACGCCGGTTAATTCAAACTCATTCACTTCTATGGCTGCTTGCACAAAACGCTCAGTGATCCAGTTTGTCCCGATAATGGCTAGACGTAGCATATGTTTCCCTTTCAATCGACATACCTAAAAAACAAACCGCAAAAGTCTCCCTTTGCGGTTTATCATCATACGTTAGTTTTTTCAGCGAGTAACCTAAGTCACTCAGCGATGAAATTAACCTTTATACAGTTTCGGGTTAAAGACATCGCGTAACCAGTCACCTAATAAGTTAATCACTAACACTATGGTTACTAATACAATCCCAGGGAAAGCCGTGATCCACCAAGAACCGGAGAAAATATAATTAAAGCCAATACTGATTAATGAACCTAGAGAGGGTTGATCAACCGGTAAGCCCAATCCTAGAAAAGATAACGCCGCTTCCGACATAATCGCATTAGCAATTTGCACCGTTGAAATAACCAAAATTGGTGATAAACAGTTTGGCAAAATATGACGGAACATAATACGTGGAGAACGGAAGCCCATTACACGCGCCGCTTCTACATATTCTTTTTCCTTCTCAGCCAATACCGAGGCTCGAATAGTACGTGCATATTGCGGCCATTCGGCTACCCCAATAATCACAATCAACATCAAGACCGCATATTCACTGTAAAACTCTCCGCCAAAACTGGCTTTGAAAATAGCCGATACAATGATCGCCACCATCATAGTTGAAAAGGACAGCTGAACATCTGCAAAACGCATTAAAAAGCTATCAATACGTCCACCAAAATAACCGGCAGACAAACCAATAATGATGCCAAGGAATAATTGTACCGCCACCGCACAAAAACCTATCATTAGCGACAAACGAGACCCATACAAAATGGTCGAAAAAATATCACGTCCTTGATCGTCCGTTCCTAGCCAAAATGCACTTTCCCCTCCGGCCATCCACGATGGAGGAAGCTCTGAGTTCATGATATCAATTGAAGTTAAATCATACGGGTTGGTTGGAGCGATCCAAGGTGATAACACCGCCGCGACAAAGAATACCATAAACACCGCAAAGCTAACCATCGCGACTTTATCACGTAAGAAATAATATAAAATATCCGACTGCTTAAAACGCTCCCAACGAGTAGGAACAATAGATGAGGTTTGCTGATTCATGATTATGCTCCTTTTCCTGTGATATTGACGGTTGGGTTAACCAAGCCATATAGCAAATCAACGATGGTATTGGTGACCACGAAAATCAAACCAACGAAGATAACGTAAGCGGTAATTAACGGCGTATCGACACGGTTAATCGCTTCAAGGAAAAGAAAGCCAGTTCCTGGCCATTGGAAGACAGTTTCTGTCAAAATGGTGTAGGCCACCATAGTACCGATTTGTACCCCACCCACCGTCAGCACTGGTAGCATGGTATTTTTTAATGCATGTTGATAATAAATTTTGTTCATGGCCAACCCTTTGGCTTTACAAAATTTAATGTATTCAGAACTCAATACTTCCAACATTTCTGAACGGACTAAGCGAACAAATAATGGCAACATGATCGAGGCAAGTGAAATACAAGGTAGCACTAAATGCGCCAAACCATCGAGAGTAAATAAGCCTGAATCCCAGCCTAAAATATCACTGGTATCACCTCGCCCATAAGATGGTAACCAACCTAGCTCAATGGAAAACACATACATCAACATAATGGCAGTCAGAAAGACCGGAATCGAAATCCCAATACTGCTCATCGCCATAATAGCTTTCGTCAGTAGGCTCTTCGGATTAATGGCCGAATACACCCCAAGCGGTATCGATAAGAAAATAATGATCACTGATGCACCAAACACCAGTTCTAATGTTGCTGGCAACTTATCTAAAATAACGTCTGCTGCCGGCTTTTTAAAAAAGTAAGATGTGCCAAGATCGCCATGCAATGCATTGACCACAAAACGGTGATATTTCACCACAAACGGATCGTTCAGCCCCATCTCATCACGAAGTGCATCACGTTCTGCTTGCGAGACAGATTGTCCGACGAGCTCACGCAACGGGTCACCTAGGTTATCCTGTATGGAAAACGCAACCAAACTGATCACAAACATCACTATCAGTGCCTGAAACAGGCGCTTGACCAGAAACGTAAACATTCCTTGCCCCTTAAAATCATCCATAAATGCAGGTTAGCTCCGTATTTCTTAAAAGTAACCCGCTTATTTTTATAGGACCGCATACCCAGATTCCAGAGTATACGGTCTGTTATTGACTCATTAATACGAATTCAAGATCTTAAATTCGTTTATTTTTCATCCACCACTAAATCACCAAAGTATGGGAAGTTCATGCCGTTCACGATCGGTGCAATATGAACGTTAGATTTAGCAGCCCATGCTAGGTTTTCCCAATGCAGTGGAACGAAAGCAGCATCCTGATATAGAATCGCTTCGACTTTCTGTAATTGTTGTGCACGAGAGGCCGGATCGGTATTCACGTTGGCTTCGGTAATCAGTTTATCGACTTCAGGGTTAGAATAATGACCACAGTTATACTGGCCTTTACCCGTTTGTTCGTTACGAGTCATGGTTAAAAATTCAGTCAAGTTCGCTGAATCTTCCGTATCTGAGTGCCACCCTACCATCAAGATATCGGCTGAGCATTTATCAAACTCAGGCCAATATTGCGCTTTTGGCATGGTTTTTAGATCAACTTTAATACCAATTTTTGACAGCATTGCCGCCGTTGCTTGTGCAATCTGCGCATCGTTCACATAACGGTTATTTGGCGCAATCATGGTCAAACTTAACCCTTTTTCATAACCCGCTTCTTTCATCAGTTCTTGCGCTTTTTTCAAATCATAGCGCGGTTTTAACTCTGGGTTATAGCCAGCATAACCTTCTGGACTCTGCTGGCCTGCCGCCGTAGCGAAGCCTTTCATGATACGTTTTGCAATACCTTCATTGTTGATGGCATACACGATCGCTTGACGCACGCGCGCATCTTTTAGTGCAGGGTTACTATCTTGGTTAAGTTGGAAGGTAATAATACGTGTGCCAGGTAGGGTAACGAGCTCAAAACCTTTAGCATCTTTAACACGTTGTTGGTCATTAGGAGCAACAGGAGCAATCATGTCAACACCACCAGAAAGCAAGGCAGCAACTCGGGTTGCATTTTCTTTGATCGGTTTAAGAGTGAGATTATCAACGTTACCTTTGCTGTCTTTATCCCAATAATCTTTAAAACGAGTAAAGTCGACTTTTACCCCTTGCTCACGATCAGAAACGATAAATGGCCCTGTACCTGACTCATGGGTAGAAGCAAATGAATTACCATGCTTCACAATCTCACCTTTATCTGGCGACTCAGAATAAAACTTACTGTCCATCGGGAAAATGTAAGTAGCGGTCTGTAGAACCAGCGGGAAACCTTCTTCAGTCTTAATGTCGATCGTATAATCATCCACTTTTACCATATCGGTGAATGGCGTGAAGATACCTTTGAAGTCAGGAGATTTTTGTAAACGCTGGAAAGTCCAAATAACATCATCCGCAGTCATGGTATTGCCAGAGTGAAACTTCACCCCTTGGCGTAGATGAAAGCGCATTGTGTGACCATCAATACGTTCCCATTTTGTCGCAAGACGTGGTTCAAACTCGAGAGATTGGGTGTAACGAACCAATGGGTCAAAGACCATGTGAGAAAGTTGAAGTGTACCGCCAGACAATTGCTCTTGTGGATCAAGCGATACCGGATCAGCATCATACGCCACGGTAATATCGGCCGCTAATGCGTTAAAACTCAAACCTGTTGCTGCCAAAGCAAGTGCCAATTTGGTCTTCATCATTTTCATTTGCATAACTCCTTCATGCGGGAGGACATCCCTTGTTTTTATTTAGAGTGTAATATTGTGTTTTTATACATCTGTGTGGTATTTCACCAACTAAAACCCGCCAAAGCCTTAATTATCAAGCCTTAAGCGGTTTTTATCTCTTCTCTTAAACCTGTAAATTCTGGCATTAAAGAAATTAATTGCTGACTGTATTCATGTTGCGGAGCAGTAAATAATTGTTCCGTTGGCGACACTTCCAATAGTTGTCCCATTTTCATGACCCCAATGCGATCGCACATTTGGCGAATCACCGGTAAATCATGACTGATAAATAACATGGTCAGATTCAATTCATCTTGTAAGTCTTTTAACAGATTCAAGATCTGTGCCTGAACTGATACATCCAAAGCCGATGTCGGTTCATCACAAATTAATAAACGCGGACGAGTCGCTAATGCACGAGCAATCGAGATACGCTGACGCTGGCCACCAGAAAATTCATGCGGATACTTCAATCCAGCCATACGCCCCAGCCCAACGTGATCAAGTAGATCATGGACGATCTTGCGCGTTTCATTCTCATCGCGCGTCAATTTATGAAAACGAATAGGTTCGGCGATGATATCGAAAATTTTCATGCGCGGATTCATTGAGGTATAAGGGTTTTGGAACACCATTTGCATCTGACGGCGGAATGGACGACGTTCGCGTTCAGATTTAATTGCCGTCAAATCAATCCCTTCGAAGGTGACTTTGCCCTCATTTGGTGCGTATAAGCCGGCAATGACTCGTGCAATGGTCGACTTACCAGAACCCGATTCTCCAACTAATCCAAAAGTTTCCCCTTCATGTACTTCAAAACTGACATTGTTAGATGCCTGAACGTATTCTCGACGTGACTCAAAAAAGGAATCTTTGGTGGTAAAACGCAAGCTCACGTTTTCAACATTCAATAACGGTCCTGTATAGTCACGCTGATCTTGGCTTTGTCCTAACCAATGGTTTTTGATATCGAGCGGCTCCATCTCATGGGCTTCTTCGATATAACTCACTAATGGAAAACGGTCGAATTTTTTATCTGAACGCGGGACCGCTGAAATTAGACTGTGTGTATAAGGGTGTTCAGGAGTTCCCAGCACTTTTGCTGTTGGCCCAAACTCCACCAAATCGCCACGATACATCACAGCGACTTTATCGGTTACGTTAGACACCACCCCCATATCGTGAGTCACGAGCATGCAGCCAACATTATTCTTGATACATAAATCGCGAATTAGATTCAAAATCTGATCTTGGATAGAAACATCAAGTGCCGTTGTCGGTTCATCTGCAATGATTAAATCCGGCTCACCCGCTAGGGCGATAGCAATCACCACCCGTTGACGCATTCCGCCTGAAAATTGGTGTGGGTACTGCTTCAGGCGATTTTCAGGTTGTGGTATCCCAACTTGTTTCATGAGATTTAACGCACGAGTGTAAGCTTCTTGTTCCGACACTTTCATGTTCGCATGAATGGTCTCAGTTAATTGATGCTCAACCGTAAAAAGAGGATTTAAGGAGGTCATGGGATCTTGGAAAATAAATCCAATCTTTGAACCACGTACCGAGCGCATTTGTTCCGAATTTAAACCGGAAATCCTATCGCCATCCAAATACACATCGCCACCAGCAATGCGACCTGGGGGGCTTAATAAATCAATAACAGCGTTACCAACGGTAGATTTACCGGCTCCCGATTCTCCCACTACACCAACGATTTCACCTCGTTCAATGCAAAAAGAAAGGGATTTAACTGCGGTGTGGACACCGTGACGTGACGGATATTCAATCCGTAGATCTTTAACTTCTAAAAGTGGCATTACCAGACCTCTACTGCTTTGACAGCTTTCTGCCTTGTCTGTAAAAAACGAATCCATTCGCTGCAATGTCCCCGTGAACACACGAGGGGATGCAAAATATTCACTCAAATCTGGCAAATAATTCATCAAAAAGCAACAAAACAGCATATAAAATGGTAAGAAAAGCCATGAAAAGCACATTTATTAACAAAACGCCAACGAACCATAGACAATGTCGTTCAATAAATATACAAATCAAAAGAATTGTCTTAAAAGGATATGTCATCGATCACAAAGTTAAAATTTATACTCATCACACAAATTAAATGATCAGACATTGAAGAGACTTTATTTATACAACGAAAGGAATTGCGCATTTCTTATGATAAAAGCAAAAAAGGCTCCGCATTGCTGCAAACCTTTTATTGTGGTCGGTGAAGAGCCAAGATTTGTATATCAGGCGAACCCACGAATTGTCGGGCATTAGATGCCAAAAAGGCTCCTCATTGCTGCAAACCTTTTATTGTGGTTGGTGAAGAGCCAAGATTTGTATATCAGACGAACCCACGAATTGTCGGGGATTAGATGCAAAAAAGGCTCCGCATTGCTGCAAACCTTTTATTGTGGTTGGTGAAGAGCCAAGATTTGTATATCAGGCGAACCCACGAATTATCGGGCATTAGATGCAAAAAAGGCTCCGCATTGCTGCAAACCTTTTATTGTGGGCGGTGAAGAGCCAAGATTCATATATCAGGCGAACCCACGAATTGTCGGGGATTAGATGCAAAAAAGGCTCTGCATTGCTGCAAACCTTTTATTGTGGTTGGTGAAGAGCCAAGATTTGTATATCAGGCGAACCCACGAATTATCGGGGATTAGATGCAAAAAAGGCTCTGCATTGCTGCAGAGCCTTTTTTTAAGGTGGTCGGTGAAGAGGGATTCGAACCCCCGACCCTCTGGTCCCAAACCAGATGCGCTACCAAGCTGCGCTATTCACCGAGTTTTGTATTCGCTTTTAGTTAAACAAACTGAGGGTCACCCTCTGGTCCACTTATTCCTAAAAGCCGGAGATGCGCTACTAAGCTGCGCTATTCACCGATGTAAGTTCCTAGTCCCTAGTTTACTAGTTCCTAGAGGTGCCAGTTTTAATCTTCCTAGTAACTAGGAATATAAACTCGTACCTAAAATATGGGGTGGCTAACGAGGCTTGAACTCGCGACAACCGGAATCACAATCCGGGACTCTACCAACTGAGCTATAGCCACCACAAATATGATAAGCCCTGAGCTTTCAGGGCTTATATAAAGTGGTCGGTGAAGAGGGATTCGAACCCCCGACCCTCTGGTCCCAAACCAGATGCGCTACCAAGCTGCGCTATTCACCGAGTTTTGTATTCGCTTTTAGTTAAACAAACTGAGGGTCACCCTCGGGTCCACTTATTCCTAAAAGCCGGAGATGCGCTACCAAGCTGCGCTATTCACCGAATTTTGTATTCGCTTTTAGTTAAACAAACTGAGGCTCACCCTCTGGTCCGCTTATTTCCAAAAGCCGGAGATGCGCTACTAAGTTACGCGATTCACCGATGTAAGTTCCTAGTCTCTAGTTTACTAGTTCCTAGAGGTGCCAGTTTTAATCTTCCTAATAACTAGGGATATAAACTCGTACCTAAAATATGGGGTGGCTAACGAGGCTTGAACTCGCGACAACCGGAATCACAATCCGGGACTCTACCAACTGAGCTATAGCCACCAATGTTTTTTACCGATACTCTCAAAGCTGTCCGAATGGCACGCCCGAAAGGATTCGAACCTTCGACCTTTGCCTCCGGAGGGCAACGCTCTATCCAGCTGAGCTACGGGCGCATGCCCTATCGGCGGAGAGGAATAATACGGATATCGTACTAGGTCGTCTAGTACTTTTTCATCTTTTTTTACTGTTTGATGTGTTTTTCAGCAATTAAAGCATAAATAAACCGTTTTAGGATGTGACGCACTCCATGTCACAGCGATCTTATAGTTTATAGAGAGATATTAAAAAGATACAATCACGTTCTGTTTACAAATTTATAACTAGATTTGCTCACGATGAGCAAACGCATCATATTATTGCAACCTGAGCATAGAGTGAGTTTATGGATATGAATCGCCAAACTTTAATTATTCTGACCGCAACATTAACCTTTTCTTCCTTTACTTTTGCTTCAGGAATTAGTGATAGCGAACGAGCAGCCATTGCTGATCGTATTAAACCGGTTGGTGATGTGTATTTAGCTGGCAATGAACCCGTGGTAGAAACCCCTTCAGGTCCTCGTGATGGTGCTGCCGTCTATAGTACCTTCTGTATTGCTTGTCATGGTACAGGTGTCAGTGGTGCGCCGAAAAAGGACGACGCTGGCGATTGGGCGCCACGTATAGCACAAGGTGAAGCCACATTAATTAAGCATGCTATTGAAGGGTTTAATGCCATGCCCGCAAAAGGCACTTGTATGGATTGTTCTGATGATGAAATCAAAGCAGCCATTGAATACATGGCTGCCGGGCTATAGTCAATATCGCTCTGTAGCGTTTGCCATTAAAAAGCAAACCAAATAGACAAAAGCCTTGCCTTGACCATCACATCAAGTCGCAAGGCTTTCTTATTTAACCTGAGGTTGATTAGTAATCGAAACCAGCGCAGTCTTACTTTTTAAACATCGCTCTTAAATTGGCAATGTGAGCTTGCCCTTTTTCCATGCGTTCTTCGGCAGTTTGCGGTTTCTTGTGTAATTCCCACTCCACATCATCAAAGGGTAATTCATCTAAAAAACGGCTCTGAGTCGGCTTTAAGATTTCCCCGTATTGACGACGCTCACGACACA
The DNA here is from genome assembly GCF_002157735.2 of Vibrio aphrogenes. Taxonomy (NCBI): domain Bacteria; kingdom Pseudomonadati; phylum Pseudomonadota; class Gammaproteobacteria; order Vibrionales; family Vibrionaceae; genus Vibrio; species Vibrio aphrogenes. The sequence goes on along the minus strand of NZ_AP018689.1, from coordinate 140,120 downwards.
TCGTAAATGTTAGTTCTCTTTGTGCTCGAGTAATCCCAACATACATAAGGCGACGCTCTTCATCCACATTATCTTCATCGATACTGGTTTGATGTGGCAAAATTCCTTCTTCTGCCCCCATCAAATACACATAAGGAAACTCCAAGCCTTTCGAGGCATGCAAAGTCATCAACTGCACTTGGTCAGCGTCATCTTCTCCTTCACCTCGCTCCATCATGTCCCGTAGCGTTAAGCGTTGTACCACCTCTTTTAAGGTTTTGACTTCTTGGTCGTAATTGTCACCTTCTAAATCGGAGGTAATCCATGTATATAAATCTGAAACGTTTTTCATCCTCATTTCAGCCGCTTTCGGGCTCGATGAAGTTTCATATAACCAATCTTCGTAATTAATATCACGCACTAATGAGCGTACCGCTTCCACGGTGTTACCTCGTTCTGCATTGTCTGCAATTTCCACAATCCAAGAGGTAAATCGACGCAATGCTTCCAAGCCTCTCCCTGATAGATGATGTTCAAGTCCCAACTCAAAACTGGCCGCAAATAAACTCTTACCGCGCATGTTGGCATAACTGCCCAGTTTTTCTAACGTCACAGGGCCAATTTCACGTTTGGGAGTATTCACGATTCGTAAAAACGCATTGTCATCATCCGGATTCACCAAGACACGTAAATAAGCCATGATGTCTTTAATTTCTGCACGGGCAAAAAATGATGTTCCCCCTGAAATTTTATACGGCACTCGGTTTTGCATTAACGATTTTTCAATCAGTCGTGACTGATGATTACCGCGATACAAAATGGCATAATCTTTATATTGAGTACGATTTAAAAATTTATGCGCGATGATTTCACCAGTAACCCGCTCCGCTTCATGCTCTTCATTTTTGGCGGTCAATAACTTGAGCTTTTCGCCATCAGGAATTTCAGAAAATAATGTTTTTTCAAACACATGTGGGTTGTTGGCAATCAAAATATTGGCACAACGTAAAATACGGCTAGTCGAACGATAATTTTGCTCAAGCTTAATGATTTTTAATTGTGGGAAATCTTGATTCAATAACACTAGGTTTTGCGGTCGAGCCCCACGCCAAGAATAAATCGACTGGTCATCATCTCCTACAACAGTTAAACGCGCTCTTTCTCCCACCAGCAGGCGAACTAATTCATATTGACTGGTGTTGGTATCTTGATATTCATCCACCAGCAAATAGCGAATTTTCGCTTGCCAACGCTCTCTCACTTCTTGGTGCGTTTTCAGCAGCAATACCGGCATGGCAATCAAATCATCAAAATCAAGTGCGTTGTAAGCCTTCATTTGCTTGAGGTACATTTCAAAGCAAAAGGCAAATAATTGCTCTTGCTCTGAACGGGCTTGTGCTTTGACCTGATCGGGCGTCAGCATGTCATTTTTCCAGTTGGAAATGCTGCTCATTAACTGACGTAACAGATCTTTATCACCATCTAATTGGGTTTCGGTTAATTCTTTTAATAACGCTAGCTGGTCTTGGTCATCAAACAATGAAAAACCCGATTTCAGACCTAATGTTTTATATTCACGACGAATAATATTCAGACCTAAAGTGTGAAAGGTCGATACCATTAAGCCACGCGACTCGGCCTTGCCCAGAGTTTGTCCTACCCGTTCTTTCATTTCTCGAGCGGCTTTATTGGTAAAGGTCACCGCGGCGATATGTCTTGCTTGATAGCCACATTGTTGTACCAAATAGGCAATCTTATTAGTGATCACTCGCGTTTTGCCCGACCCGGCACCGGCGAGGACCAAGCATGGGCCTGACACGTATTTTACTGCTTCGTCTTGTCTAGGGTTTAATCTCATTTTGCTCTCAGTCGTGTTTCATTTGTTAGCAATCAGCCTAGATGTAACAAAATAATTCAATTTTATAATTTTAGTGGCGATATCAAAAGTTAAGAATATAATGAATGAACGTTCATTCATGTGTTTGATTTATGACCAATCCAACCGATAATTCTATTGTAGATAAACGACAGCTGATCTTAAATACCGCTGAGCAAATGCTTGCCAGAACCGGTTTTCAAGGGATGTCGATGCACAAACTTGCTCAAGAAGCAGGTATTGCTGCAGGTACGATTTATCGCTATTTCCAAGATAAGGATGATCTTGTCGAAGCCATTCGCTTACACGTCCTTCAACAAGTAGCCGATATAGTACAACAAGGCGTGGAAGACCACATGCCTTTAAAAGAGAGATTCATATTAATTTGGAGAAATGTATCGAATATGGCGACCACGAAAAATGAAGTCGACATTATTCTAAACCGTCTCCAATACGAATCATTACCCGTAAAGCCGACCTGTGGTAACGACATTGAACGTCAATTATTTTACAAAATTGACGCTATGTTCAATGAAGGAAAAGCACAAGGCATATTTAAACCCTTAGATAATTATATTCTCGCCAGTTTAAGCCTAGACGTGAGCTTATCCATTGCAAAAAAACACGTCGTTGGCAGTTACACCATTACACAAGCAACCCTTGATGCGGCTATTGAAGCCAGTTGGGATGCGGTTATTCAACATTAACTTGGAGCTTTTATCAGAATGAAAAAGTGGACTTTCATTATGTTAGTCGTCGCGATACTACTATTTGGTAGTGTGATCGGCTTTAACATGTTCAAACAAACTAAGATCGCAGAGTACATGGCGAATATGCCAGAGCCTGAGTTCCCAGTAACCGTCACAACCTTGTCGCCAGAGACTTGGACCCCAACCATTAATGCCATTGGTTTTATTGAACCTATTCAAGGCGTAACCTTAACGGCGCAAGCCAGTGGGCAAATTGATCGCATTAATTTCGATTCAGGAATTCAAGTTAAAGAAGGCGATGTGTTAGTTGAAGTGGACTCTAAAGTTGAAAAAGCTCAACTTCAAAGCTCTCAAGCGAAACTGCCTGCCGCCAAAGCTAAATACATTCGTTACAAAGATCTTTACGCGAAAGGCTCGATTTCAAAAGAAGCTTACGATGAAGCACAAGCTAATTACTTGTCATTATCAGCAGATATTGCCAGCTTAAAAGCATCGATTGAACGTCGAACGGTTACTGCTCCTTTTGCCGGCACCGTGGGTCTACGTAACGTGTTCCTCGGCCAATTTTTAGAAACCGGTCATGATGTCGTTCGTTTGGAAGACATGAGTGTAATGCGTTTACGTTTTACTGTGCCACAAACCGATATCAGCAAGATTTACGTCGATCAACAAGTGAATATTGTTGTGGATTCTTACCCTGATAAAACCTTTGAAGGCTCAATCACCGCGATTGCACCTGCAGTCAATGCTCAAAGTGGTTTGATTCAAGTGCAAGCACAGATTCCAAATAGCGAAGGCAAACTACGCAGCGGGATGTTTGCACGTGCGAGCATTATCTTGCCGTCACTAAAAGAGCAAATTATCGTACCGCAAACGGCGATTACTTATACCCTTTACGGCGATAGTGTCTATGTTCTTGAAGAGCAAGAGGGCGTACAACGTGCGATACAAACGATCGTGAAAGTTGGTGAACGTAAAGGCAGCATTGCCCATATCATCGAAGGGTTAAAGCCTAATCAAACCATCGTCACTTCCGGTCAAGTACGTTTAAGTAATGGCTCGAAAGTCAAAATTGTTGAGAGTGATGCAACCACTCCACCAGCTCAAACCCCAATGCTGTAAGCGGAGGTTAAAATAATGCGCTTTACTGATGTTTTTATAAAACGTCCAGTTTTGGCGGTATCGATCAGTCTTTTGATTGCTTTGCTTGGTTTCCAAGCGATCTTCAAAATGTCCGTTCGTGAATACCCTGAAATGACCAACACGGTAGTAACGGTCACCACCAGTTACTACGGTGCGGATGCAAACTTAATTCAAGGCTTTATTACTCAGCCTCTCGAACAAGCTATCGCTCAGGCCGATAATATTGACTATATGACCTCCTCATCGGTCTTAGGCTCTTCCACTATTACAGTGACCATGAAGCTTAATACCGATCCCAATGGGGCATTAGCCGATATTTTGGCTCAGACCAACTCGGTTCGTTCGCAGCTACCAAAAGAAGCTGAAGATCCAACCGTAACCATGTCGACAGGTTCAACAACCTCAGTGCTGTATATTGGTTTTACCTCTAGTGAGTTAGTTTCTAGTCAAATTACTGACTACTTGCAACGTGTGATTAACCCACAGCTCTTTACAGTCAACGGGGTTTCTAAAGTCAACTTATACGGTGGTCAGCAATACGCACTACGTATTTGGTTAGATCCTGCGAAAATGGCAGCCTTTGATCTCACGGCAACTGAAGTCATGGGAATTTTAGATGCCAACAACTACCAATCTGCCACCGGTCAATCGACTGGCGAATTTGTGATTTATAATGGTAGCGCAAATACTCAAGTAGAAAGTACTGATGAACTAGAACGTCTAGTAGTTAAATCAGATAAAGGCCAAGTAGTGCGCTTAAGCGATATTGCCAAAGTCACTCTCGCTAAGAGCCATGATAGTTATCGTGCAACCTCTAATGGTTCAGAGGCGGTAGTGGCTGCAATTGACGCTGCACCGACCGCTAACCCCATCAACATTGCACACGATATTCTGGCGATGCTGCCTGAATTACAAAAGAACTTACCAAGCAATATTGAAATGCGAGTCCTTTATGATTCAACGGTCGCAATTAACGAATCAATTAATGAAGTTATCCATACGATTTTAGAAGCGGCCTTAATTGTATTAGTCGTTATCACTTTATTCTTAGGTTCTTTCCGTGCGGTATTGATCCCTATCATTACCATTCCATTGTCATTGATTGGTGTAGCGGTTGCTATGCAGGCGATGGGCTTTTCATGGAACTTAATGACGCTACTGGCCATGGTATTAGCCATCGGACTTGTGGTAGATGACGCGATCGTCGTTTTGGAAAACGTGGACCGTCATATTAAGTTAGGCGAACCCCCATTTAGGGCAGCAATTATTGGTACCCGTGAAATCGCGACCCCAGTTATTGCCATGACCTTAACTTTAGGTGCGGTATATGCTCCTATCGCCTTGATGGGTGGGATTACCGGATCCTTATTTAAAGAGTTTGCCTTAACACTAGCAGGGGCGGTATTTGTGTCAGGGATTATCGCCTTAACACTCTCTCCTGTGATGTGTTCAAAAATGCTCAAAGCACATACTAAGCCTAGCCGATTTGAATTGACGGTACATGGCTTGCTTGATCGCATGACTAATCGTTATGAGCGTGCACTCCATGCAGTAATGCAACACCGTCCTGTATTTATCGCTTTTGCGGTGATCGTTATGGCGAGCTTGCCGTTATTGTTCAAATTCATCCCAAGTGAATTGGCACCCTCTGAAGATAAAGGCGTGGTGGTATTGATGGGTACAGGAGCCTCAAACTCTAACCTCGATTACCTACAAAATACGATGGATGAGGTGAACAACATTCTCGTTGATCAACCAGAAATCCAATATGCGCAGGCCTTCTCTGGTGTACCAGCATCGAACCAAGCTTTTGGTATTGCTTCGATGAAACCATGGAGCCAACGTGAAGCCAGCCAATCTGAAGTCACTGACCGTGTCGGTAAGTTGATGAAAGATATTCCAGGAATGAATGTCTCTGCATTCCAAATGCCAGAGTTACCAGGAGCTGGTTCTGGTTTACCGATGCAGTTTGTTATCACAACGCCAAGCAGTTTTGAAAGCTTATTCCAAATTGCGAGTGATATTCTATCGGAAGTTGGTAAGAGCCCATTGTTTGTTTATTCCACTTTGGATTTAAACTTTGACTCTGCCACCATGAAAATCAACATCGACAAAGACAAAGCCGGTGCCTATGGGGTGACAATGCAAGATATTGCAGCCACCATTGGGACGATGATGTCAGATGGCTATGTTAACCGTATTAATCTTGATGGTCGTTCGTATGAAGTGATCCCACAGGTTGAACGTAAAGACCGCCTTAACCCAGAATCAATGAACGGCTATTATGTTCGTGCTTCTAATGGTGATGCGATTCCATTAAGTGGTTTAGTCAAAATTGATGTAATTGCACAACCATTGTCGCTACCACACTTAAACCAGCTAAACTCAGCAACGATTGGCGCTGTTCCGGCACCAACTGCTTCAATGGGTCAAGCCGTAGACTGGTTTGAAAACATGGCCGCAGAAAAACTGCCATTAGGTTATAGCCATGAATACTTAGGGGAAGCTCGTCAATATGTGACGGAAGGTAACGCCCTTTATGCAACCTTTGGCTTAGCTTTAGCTGTTATCTTCTTAGTACTGGCAATTCAGTTCGAGTCAGTTCGCGATCCATTAGTCATCATGGTATCAGTACCACTGGCTATTTGTGGGGCGTTAATTGCCTTAGCTTGGGGGGCTGCGACCATGAATATCTACTCACAGGTCGGTTTGATCACCTTAGTGGGTTTGATTACTAAACATGGTATTTTGATTTGTGAAGTTGCAAAAGAAGAACAGCTATTGCATGGCAAATCGAAAATGGATGCGGTTATGGAATCAGCGAAAGTTCGTCTTCGTCCAATCCTAATGACAACGGCGGCGATGATTGCCGGTTTGATCCCACTGCTTTATGCAACAGGAGCCGGTGCTGCTCAACGCTTTAGTATTGGTATTGTCATCGTCGCAGGCTTAGCCATCGGGACTGTATTTACATTGTTTGTACTGCCGGTCATCTATAGCTACCTAGCCAGCGAGCATAAACCTTTACCTGAGTTTGATGAGACAATTCCACCGCTTGAAGATCCAACTCAACACAGTTAATCGTTAATCAATATTTACTAACCATAAAGGCTGCCTACTTCGGCAGCCTTTCGTTTATTTGTGGAACCAATAACAAGACTTTTTGCCTATCTTTACTTAGAATGTGGACAAGATTATTTAGGAGTAGCAACATGTTTGACGCAAAAAAAATTGAGCAAATTGCAAAACAAATTCATGACTCAATGCCACAACCAGTGAAGGATCTCGGTGCGGATGTTGACCAAAAGGTTCGCCAAGTCCTACAAGGTCAATTAAGTAAATTAGATGTCGTCTCTCGTGAAGAGTTTGATGTACAAACCCAAGTGCTATTACGCACCCGCCAAAAGCTCAATGAATTAGAAACTAAGCTTGCTGATATTGAAGCGAAGTTAAACGAAAAAGAATAGTTTCGAGTTTCGAGTTTCGAGTTTCGAGTTTCGATAAAAGAATAAGGCTTGCCACTGATTGTGAACTGACCCCCAATAGTTGGACACCAACATTGGGGGTTATTTTATGTCTAAGTACATCAGAGAATTAAAGCTGTGCATTGCTCAGCGTTGCCTTGATGGCGAATCATCGACATCTCTTGCAAAAGAGTTATCTATTCCTGCGAACCAAATTCGTTATTGGACTTCTGTTTACAGGATCCATGGTTCATCTTCATTTTTACCTCTTGATTATGAAAATTCCGCAGATTTTAAATTCTCGGTATTAAAATCAATGTGGGAAAATAACTGGTCTATAAGCCAAGCGAGTGCTGAATTCAATTTTTCTTCTAACGGGACTATTTCTGTTTGGTTAAAGCTTTATAATCAGTCGGGATTCCAAGGCTTACATTCCCGACCTAAAGGCAGACCATCTATGAAAACTCAATCAAATAAGCGTCCGACTAAACCTGATGAAGACATGTCACTTGATGAACTCAGAGAGGAACTGGCTTATTTGAGAGCGGAGAATGCTGTTCTAAAAAAGTTAGAGGAGCTGGACAAGTTAAAACGTCAAGCAGCAAAGAAAAAGCGTTGACTGTTCAAGCTCTAAAACACCAACACAAAATCCAGCATTTATTGCAATCCATTGGATTGCCCAAGAGTGTGTATTACTACCAATGCCAAGTGTTGAGCACTCCCGAGCCTTACGCGAATGAGATAGCGAGTATTGAAAGAATATTTCATAAGCATAAAGGTCGATATGGTTATCGACGCATTCATTATGCTTTACGTAGAGAAGGCATCTACTTAAATCATAAAACGGTTCAGCGCTTAATGGCAAAACTAGGGCTAAAATCGACCGTAAGACCGAAGAAATATCGTTCTTATAAAGGTGCGATTGGGCGTATTGCCCCGAATATTCTGAAGCGAGACTTTAAATCGACGAAACCAAATGAAAAATGGGTGACCGATGTGACGGAATTTAAAGTGGCAGGTGAAAAAGTCTATTTATCTCCTATCATCGATTTATTTAATCAAGAAGTCGTTAGTCATACTGTAGCGAGCTCACCTAAATTACATCTCGTGACCGAGATGCTAGAAAAAGCGACGAGTAAGTTAAGTCAAGCGTCCTCGTTAACTTTACATAGTGACCAAGGGTGGCAATACCAACACCGTGATTATCGTAACAAGCTAAAAGAGAAAAGAATAAATCAGAGTATGTCGAGAAAAGGAAACTGTCTTGATAATGCTGTGGCTGAAAACTTCTTCGCACTTTTAAAAACAGAAATGTACCATGGTTACCACTTTGACAGTGCTGAGCAACTTATGGCATGCATTGATGAATATATTGATTATTACAATAACGATCGGATTAAGGTGAAATTAAAAGGCCTAACTCCGGTAGAATACCGAAATCAGGCCTTAGAAGCCGCATAACAGAAATGTCCAACTTTAAGGGGTCACTTCATTGGGCAAGCCTTTTTATTTTTTAATGCATCTAGGCGATAACGAGTCTCTCGCTATCATAATCCAATTTAGCCACCGACTGCGATACGTTTCATATCCTTCATGTAACCACGTAGCTCCTGGCCAATCCATTCAACAGGATGGTTACGTAGTGCATCATTAATTTCAATTAACTGCGCATTATCCACTTGGTTGCTGGTTTCACCTAGCCCTTTACCAATCACATCTGTACCCACTTTCGGCATGAATTTCTCACGCAATAATGGTGTTGCGACATTCGCAAAAAGGTAGTTACCGTATTCAGCAGTATCTGAAATGACCACATTCATTTCATAAAGACGTTTACGAGCAACCGTATTGGCAATCAATGGCAATTCATGTAGTGATTCATAATAAGCCGATTCATCGATGATGCCAGAGGCCGTCATCGCTTCAAACGCTAACTCAACCCCAGCGCGCACCATCGCAATCATAAGAATGCCATTATCGAAATATTCTTGTTCTGAAATCTCTACGTCTGTTTCAGGGTAGTTTTCAAATGCAGTTTGGCCCGTTTCTTCACGCCAGCCTAATAGGTTTTTATCGTCATTGGCCCAATCTGCCATCATAGTGCGAGAGAACTCACCACAAATAATGTCATCCATGTGCTTGTTATAAAGCGGACGCATTAGCTCTTTAAGCTCTTCTGATAATTCAAATGCTTTCACTTTGGCTGGGTTTGATAAACGATCCATCATGTGGGTCACGCCACCAAACTTCAAGGCTTCCGTAATGGTTTCCCAGCCGTACTGCAGCAGTTTACCGGCATAACCTGGGTCAATACCTTCTGTAACCATCTTCTCATAACACACGATAGAGCCCGCTTGCAGCATACCGCATAGGATAGTTTGCTCACCCATTAGATCCGATTTAACTTCTGCGACAAAAGAAGACTCTAGCACCCCAGCGCGATGACCACCGGTTGCGGCCGCCCAAGCTTTAGCAATTTCTAAACCTTCACCTTGAGGATCGTTTTCTGGGTGCACTGCAATCAGTGTTGGTACACCAAAACCACGCTTGTATTCTTCACGTACTTCCGTACCTGGACACTTAGGTGCCACCATCACAACCGTGATGTCTTTACGGATCTGCATACCTTCTTCTACAATATTGAAGCCATGCGAGTAACCTAGTGCTGCACCTTGCTTCATTAGAGGCATCACAGTCTCAACCACATTGGTGTGTTGCTTATCGGGAGTCAGGTTCACCACAAGGTCCGCTTGCGGGATAAGTTCTTCATAACTAGCTACTTCAAAGCCATTATCTTTAGCATTTTTAAATGATTGACGTTGCTCATCAATCGCTGCTTGGCGAAGGGCATACGCCACATTCAAACCAGAGTCACGCATGTTGAGACCTTGGTTCAAACCTTGTGCACCACAGCCAACGATTACGATCTTCTTGCCTTTTAGGTAATCTGCTTCTTGAGCAAATTCTTCACGGTCCATAAAACGACAACGACCAAGTTGATCAAGTTGCTCACGTAGATTAAGAGTATTGAAGTAGTTGTTAGCCATATTGAAAATATCCTATTTTATCGTTATCCATTGAGAGTCTTCAGACTCAATAAATTCATACTAAATCAGAGCAATGATTGCGAAAAGTGCTATATTTACAATTATTCATTGCAATTTATGCAACATGATTTTTTATCAATTAGGCGTGTTCATGAATATCAAAACCTTACAGCTATTTTTACATTTGTGCAGTAGCCAAAGCTTTGCCCAATCCGCCACAGCGATGCACATTAGTCCTTCGGCATTAAGTCGACAAATCCAAAAATTAGAACAACAAATAGGAAAACCCTTGTTTGTACGAGATAATCGACGGGTAGAACTCACCGAAGCTGGTAAGAAATTACTCGATGTTGCCAGCCAAATCTCCAATCAATGGCAACAATTTTGTATCGACATTCAAGATGATAACCAAGAGCTCAGTGGAGAGATCCGCCTATTTTGTTCGGTAACGGCTAGCTTTAGCCACCTTCCACAATTACTCAGAGACTTCAGGCTATCTTATCCAAAAGTTGAACTCAAACTCTCTACAGGCGATCCAGCGCTTGCCATTGAACGGCTTTTAGTCGATGAGGCAGATATTGTCGTCTGTGCTATGCCAAGCCATCTTCCTGCTAGGCTGTGTTTCCAACCGATAGGAGATATTCCCTTATCGGTGATTGCTCCTACTGGACCGAGTAGCTTCAGTACTGAGTTACAAAAAGAACAGCCCCAATGGGAACACATACCTTTTATCATCCCAATCACAGGTACAGCACGGGAAAGAAGTAATGCCTGGTTTAAGAAAATGAAGTTTAAGCCTACTATTTATAGCCAAACATCGGGGGGACATGAAGCGATTGTCAGTATGGTTGCATTAGGATTGGGAGTCGGAATTGCACCAGATGTGGTGATCAATAATAGCCCAGTGAAAGATAAGGTACAGCGATTGAATGTTGAGCCCATCTCCCCCTTTCAATTAGGAGTATGCTGTCATGAAAGCCAACTCAATAATCCTCTCATTAAAGCATTGTGGCAAATCGCTCAAACAAAGTTTATTAAATAAAATTTGATTCAGAAACGAAAAAAGCCTTCCACTAATGGAAGGCTTTATAATAAGAACCTAGCAATGTCCTACTCTCACATGGGGAGACCCCACACTACCATCGGCGCTACTTCGTTTCACTTCTGAGTTCGGCATGGAATCAGGTGGGTCCAAAGCGCTATGGTTGCTAAGTAAATCTTGTGACGATAACAGTCAACGTCTAAATGCTGGTGCTGATACCCAGACTCGAACTGGGGACCTCACCCTTACCAAGGGTGCGCTCTACCGGGCTGAGCTATATCAGCATATATTCTCAGCAATAATTTTGCTTCGAACATAAAAAAGCCCGTGTTACACGGGCTCTTTCAAAATCAAGCCTGGCGATGTCCTACTCTCACATGGGGAGACCCCACACTACCATCGGCGCTACTTCGTTTCACTTCTGAGTTCGGCATGGAATCAGGTGGGTCCAAAGCGCTATGGTCGCCAAGCAAATTCTTTTGTTAAACGCTCAAGCGTTTAACTTAATTCGGAAAGCTGCTTTGTTATCTCTAACTCGTTCTCACACTCATTCAAGCATGTCTTATATCTATTAAGTCCATCAAAACCCTTTAGGTGTTGTATGGTTAAGCCTCACGGGCAATTAGTATTGGTTAGCTCAACGCCTCGCAGCGCTTACACACCCAACCTATCAACGTTCTAGTCTCGAACAACCCTTTAGGACACTTAAAGTGCCAGGGAAGACTCATCTCAGGGCTCGCTTCGTGCTTAGATGCTTTCAGCACTTATCGATTCCGAACTTAGCTACCGGGCAATGCCATTGGCATGACAACCCGAACACCAGAGGTTCGTCCACTCCGGTCCTCTCGTACTAGGAGCAGCCCCCTTCAATCTTCCAACGCCCACGGCAGATAGGGACCGAACTGTCTCACGACGTTCTAAACCCAGCTCGCGTACCACTTTAAATGGCGAACAGCCATACCCTTGGGACCGACTTCAGCCCCAGGATGTGATGAGCCGACATCGAGGTGCCAAACACCGCCGTCGATATGAACTCTTGGGCGGTATCAGCCTGTTATCCCCGGAGTACCTTTTATCCGTTGAGCGATGGCCCTTCCATTCAGAACCACCGGATCACTATGACCTGCTTTCGCACCTGCTCGAATTGTCATTCTCGCAGTCAAGCGGGCTTATGCCATTGCACTAACCACACGATGTCCAACCGTGTTTAGCCCACCTTCGTGCTCCTCCGTTACTCTTTGGGAGGAGACCGCCCCAGTCAAACTACCCACCAGGCACTGTCCTCACCCCAGATAATGGGGCTAAGTTAGAACATCAACACTACAAGGGTGGTATTTCAAGGTTGACTCCACATCCACTGGCGTGAATGCTTCAAAGTCTCCCACCTATCCTACACATGTAGGGTCAATGTTCAGTGCCAAGCTGTAGTAAAGGTTCACGGGGTCTTTCCGTCTAGCCGCGGGTACACTGCATCTTCACAGCGATTTCAATTTCACTGAGTCTCGGGTGGAGACAGCGTGGCCATCATTACGCCATTCGTGCAGGTCGGAACTTACCCGACAAGGAATTTCGCTACCTTAGGACCGTTATAGTTACGGCCGCCGTTTACCGGGGCTTCGATCAAGAGCTTCTCCGAAGATAACCCCATCAATTAACCTTCCGGCACCGGGCAGGCGTCACACCGTATACGTCATCTTACGATTTTGCACAGTGCTGTGTTTTTAATAAACAGTTGCAGCCACCTGGTATCTGCGACTCCCGGCAGCTTAGAGAGCAAGTCTCATCACCGCTAGGAGCGTACCTTCTCCCGAAGTTACGGTACCATTTTGCCTAGTTCCTTCACCCGAGTTCTCTCAAGCGCCTTGGTATTCTCTACCCGACCACCTGTGTCGGTTTGGGGTACGATTTCTTACAAACTGAAGCTTAGAGGCTTTTCCTGGAAGCATGGCATCAATGACTTCACTACCGTAGTAGCTCGACGTCGTGTCTCGGCCTTAAGATTTCCCGGATTTACCTAAGAAATCAGCCTACGCACTTGAACCTGGACAACCATCGCCAGGCCCACCTAGCCTTCTCCGTCCCCCCATCGCATTTGTAAGAAGTACGGGAATATTAACCCGTTTCCCATCGACTACGCTTTTCAGCCTCGCCTTAGGGGTCGACTTACCCTGCCCCGATTAACGTTGGACAGGAACCCTTGGTCTTCCGGCGAGGGAGTTTTTCACTCCCTTTATCGTTACTCATGTCAGCATTCGCACTTCTGATACCTCCAGCAAACTTCTCAGTTCACCTTCAACGGCTTACAGAACGCTCCCCTACCCAGCACAGTAAACTGTACTGCCGCAGCTTCGGTGTATAGCTTAGCCCCGTTACATCTTCCGCGCAGGCCGACTCGACCAGTGAGCTATTACGCTTTCTTTAAATGATGGCTGCTTCTAAGCCAACATCCTGGCTGTCTGAGCCTTCCCACATCGTTTCCCACTTAGCTATACTTTGGGACCTTAGCTGGCGGTCTGGGTTGTTTCCCTCTCCACGACGGACGTTAGCACCCGCCGTGTGTCTCCCGGATAGTACTTACTGGTATTCGGAGTTTGCAAAGGGTTGGTAAGTCGGGATGACCCCCTAGCCTTAACAGTGCTCTACCCCCAGTAGTATTCGTCCGAGGCGCTACCTAAATAGCTTTCGGGGAGAACCAGCTATCTCCAGGTTTGATTGGCCTTTCACCCCTAGCCACAAGTCATCCGCTAATTTTTCAACATTAGTCGGTTCGGTCCTCCAATTGATGTTACTCAATCTTCAACCTGCCCATGGCTAGATCACCTGGTTTCGGGTCTATACCTAGCAACTCGACGCCCAGTTAAGACTCGGTTTCCCTACGGCTCCCCTATACGGTTAACCTTGCTACTAAATATAAGTCGCTGACCCATTATACAAAAGGTACGCAGTCACACCACGAAGGTGCTCCTACTGCTTGTACGTACACGGTTTCAGGTTCTATTTCACTCCCCTCACAGGGGTTCTTTTCGCCTTTCCCTCACGGTACTGGTTCACTATCGGTCAGTCAGGAGTATTTAGCCTTGGAGGATGGTCCCCCCATATTCAGACAGGATAACACGTGTCCCGCCTTACTCGATTTCACTGATTATGATGTGTCGGTTACGGGGCTATCACCCTGTATCGCCAAGCTTTCCAGCTTGTTCACCTGCATCATTAAAAGCTTAAGGGCTAATCCAATTTCGCTCGCCGCTACTTTCGGAATCTCGGTTGATTTCTCTTCCTTCGGGTACTTAGATGTTTCAGTTCCCCGAGTTCGCCTCATTAACCTATGTATTCAGTTAATGATAGTTGCTTATGCAACTGGGTTTCCCCATTCGGAAATCGTAGACTCAAGTGGCTTTTACTGCCTAATCTACGCTTATCGCAAGTTAATACGTCCTTCATCGCCTCTGACTGCCTAGGCATCCACCGTGTACGCTTATTCACTTAACCATACAACCCAAAAGGGTCTTTATGTATGTCAACTAAATAAGGTTTTAGTTTGTTGATATTTAAGAGGGTAATCTTAAATATCGTTGCCGGACTCAATAGAACAAACAATACATTGTTTGTTTGAATACAAGACACTTGAATGTGTGTTGTGTGTTTATCTTAAAGATAAACATTGAGAACTTTTATTTGATAACAACATAAAGTCGTTATCAGTCAGCTTTCCAAATTGTTAAAGAGCAAAGAGTTTCTATTGAAACCACTTTTTAAAGACTTTCAGCGACAAATAGCCCCATCCAATTTATAAAACCGGATGCGTGACATCGTAAAAGTATTTAAAGAGTGGTGGGCGATACCGGGCTCGAACCAGTGACCCCCTGCTTGTAAGGCAGGTGCTCTCCCAACTGAGCTAATCGCCCATAAATTTTCTTATCTAAAATAAGCATTCCTATGGAGGAATGGTGGGTCGTGCAGGATTCGAACCTGCGACCAATTGATTAAAAGTCAACTGCTCTACCAACTGAGCTAACGACCCATATCTTCTATCTCTTAAGAGAAGGAAGTGGTATCCCGTAGGGGAGTCGAACCCCTGTTACCGCCGTGAAAGGGCGGTGTCCTAGGCCTCTAGACGAACGGGACACAGGATTTGAAAGCAATGGGATGCTTTCTGAACTCTTTTCTATATAAACCTAATCAATCTGTGTGGGTACTCATCAAAAATAATCTTCGTATAAGGAGGTGATCCAGCCCCAGGTTCCCCTAGGGCTACCTTGTTACGACTTCACCCCAGTCATGAACCACAAAGTGGTAAGCGTCCTCCCGAAGGTTAAACTACCTACTTCTTTTGCAGCCCACTCCCATGGTGTGACGGGCGGTGTGTACAAGGCCCGGGAACGTATTCACCGTGGCATTCTGATCCACGATTACTAGCGATTCCGACTTCATGGAGTCGAGTTGCAGACTCCAATCCGGACTACGACGCACTTTTTGGGATTCGCTTACTTTCGCAAGTTCGCTGCCCTCTGTATGCGCCATTGTAGCACGTGTGTAGCCCTACTCGTAAGGGCCATGATGACTTGACGTCGTCCCCACCTTCCTCCGGTTTATCACCGGCAGTCTCCCTGGAGTTCCCGACATTACTCGCTGGCAAACAAGGATAAGGGTTGCGCTCGTTGCGGGACTTAACCCAACATTTCACAACACGAGCTGACGACAGCCATGCAGCACCTGTCTCAGAGCTCCCGAAGGCACACCTGTATCTCTACTGGCTTCTCTGGATGTCAAGAGTAGGTAAGGTTCTTCGCGTTGCATCGAATTAAACCACATGCTCCACCGCTTGTGCGGGCCCCCGTCAATTCATTTGAGTTTTAATCTTGCGACCGTACTCCCCAGGCGGTCTACTTAACGCGTTAGCTCCGAAAGCCACGGCTCAAGGCCACAACCTCCAAGTAGACATCGTTTACGGCGTGGACTACCAGGGTATCTAATCCTGTTTGCTCCCCACGCTTTCGCATCTGAGTGTCAGTATCTGTCCAGGGGGCCGCCTTCGCCACTGGTATTCCTTCAGATCTCTACGCATTTCACCGCTACACCTGAAATTCTACCCCCCTCTACAGTACTCTAGTTTGCCAGTTTCAAATGACCTTCCGAGGTTGAGCCCCGGGCTTTCACATCTGACTTAACAAACCACCTGCATGCGCTTTACGCCCAGTAATTCCGATTAACGCTCGCACCCTCCGTATTACCGCGGCTGCTGGCACGGAGTTAGCCGGTGCTTCTTCTGTTGCTAACGTCAAGCAACGCAGTTATTAACTACGAAACCTTCCTCACAACTGAAAGTACTTTACAACCCGAAGGCCTTCTTCATACACGCGGCATGGCTGCATCAGGCTTTCGCCCATTGTGCAATATTCCCCACTGCTGCCTCCCGTAGGAGTCTGGGCCGTGTCTCAGTCCCAGTGTGGCTGATCATCCTCTCAGACCAGCTAGGGATCGTTGCCTTGGTGAGCCATTACCTCACCAACTAGCTAATCCCACATAGGCGTATCCAATAGCGCAAGGCCCGAAGGTCCCCTGCTTTGCTCCGAAGAGGTTATGCGGTATTAGCCATCGTTTCCAATGGTTATCCCCCTCTACTGGGCAACTTCCTATGCATTACTCACCCGTCCGCCGCTCGTCAGCGAAATAGCAAGCTATTTCCTGTTACCGCTCGACTTGCATGTGTTAGGCCTGCCGCCAGCGTTCAATCTGAGCCATGATCAAACTCTTCAATTAAAGTTTTTGTGGCCGCTCTTAAATAAAGAGACGACCGGCTCAACGAATACTGACTTCAAAACTATTCTTCTTAAAAAGAAGAAGTAACTTTAAAGCTATTATCTATCCAACAGATAGATAATGAATTGACTGTGCCGCTATTATTTATTTTCACTTTAAAAAGTGAAATCAAACCAGCTCAAGGCTGACTCTTTTAATAGCCGTTTGGTCACTCAGTTCATTGATAAATCTTTTTGATTATCATCAACGAGTGCCCACACAGATTGATAGGTTTAAATTGTTAAAGAGCTTTGCTTTCAATGGCTTGATTCTCATCTCACCTAAGCAGGATGCGTATAATACACTTCCAATTTTGAAAGTCAAGATAATATTTTCATTTAAAAACATTATTTTGACTCCACTCGTTTTGAGTGAAAATAAAAGCCCGTAGCGTTACGGGCTATTACTCAAAATTAAAGCCTGGCGATGTCCTACTCTCACATGGGGAGACCCCACACTACCATCGGCGCTACTTCGTTTCACTTCTGAGTTCGGCATGGAATCAGGTGGGTCCAAAGCGCTATGGTCGCCAAGCAAATTCTTTTGTTAAACGCTCAAGCGTTTAACTTAATTCGGAAAGCTGCTTTGTTATCTCTAACTCGTTCTCACACTCATTCAAGCATGTCTTATATCTATTAAGTCCATCAAAACCCTTTAGGTGTTGTATGGTTAAGCCTCACGGGCAATTAGTATTGGTTAGCTCAACGCCTCGCAGCGCTTACACACCCAACCTATCAACGTTCTAGTCTCGAACAACCCTTTAGGACACTTAAAGTGCCAGGGAAGACTCATCTCAGGGCTCGCTTCGTGCTTAGATGCTTTCAGCACTTATCGATTCCGAACTTAGCTACCGGGCAATGCCATTGGCATGACAACCCGAACACCAGAGGTTCGTCCACTCCGGTCCTCTCGTACTAGGAGCAGCCCCCTTCAATCTTCCAACGCCCACGGCAGATAGGGACCGAACTGTCTCACGACGTTCTAAACCCAGCTCGCGTACCACTTTAAATGGCGAACAGCCATACCCTTGGGACCGACTTCAGCCCCAGGATGTGATGAGCCGACATCGAGGTGCCAAACACCGCCGTCGATATGAACTCTTGGGCGGTATCAGCCTGTTATCCCCGGAGTACCTTTTATCCGTTGAGCGATGGCCCTTCCATTCAGAACCACCGGATCACTATGACCTGCTTTCGCACCTGCTCGAATTGTCATTCTCGCAGTCAAGCGGGCTTATGCCATTGCACTAACCACACGATGTCCAACCGTGTTTAGCCCACCTTCGTGCTCCTCCGTTACTCTTTGGGAGGAGACCGCCCCAGTCAAACTACCCACCAGGCACTGTCCTCACCCCAGATAATGGGGCTAAGTTAGAACATCAACACTACAAGGGTGGTATTTCAAGGTTGACTCCACATCCACTGGCGTGAATGCTTCAAAGTCTCCCACCTATCCTACACATGTAGGGTCAATGTTCAGTGCCAAGCTGTAGTAAAGGTTCACGGGGTCTTTCCGTCTAGCCGCGGGTACACTGCATCTTCACAGCGATTTCAATTTCACTGAGTCTCGGGTGGAGACAGCGTGGCCATCATTACGCCATTCGTGCAGGTCGGAACTTACCCGACAAGGAATTTCGCTACCTTAGGACCGTTATAGTTACGGCCGCCGTTTACCGGGGCTTCGATCAAGAGCTTCTCCGAAGATAACCCCATCAATTAACCTTCCGGCACCGGGCAGGCGTCACACCGTATACGTCATCTTACGATTTTGCACAGTGCTGTGTTTTTAATAAACAGTTGCAGCCACCTGGTATCTGCGACTCCCGGCAGCTTAGAGAGCAAGTCTCATCACCGCTAGGAGCGTACCTTCTCCCGAAGTTACGGTACCATTTTGCCTAGTTCCTTCACCCGAGTTCTCTCAAGCGCCTTGGTATTCTCTACCCGACCACCTGTGTCGGTTTGGGGTACGATTTCTTACAAACTGAAGCTTAGAGGCTTTTCCTGGAAGCATGGCATCAATGACTTCACTACCGTAGTAGCTCGACGTCGTGTCTCGGCCTTAAGATTTCCCGGATTTACCTAAGAAATCAGCCTACGCACTTGAACCTGGACAACCATCGCCAGGCCCACCTAGCCTTCTCCGTCCCCCCATCGCATTTGTAAGAAGTACGGGAATATTAACCCGTTTCCCATCGACTACGCTTTTCAGCCTCGCCTTAGGGGTCGACTTACCCTGCCCCGATTAACGTTGGACAGGAACCCTTGGTCTTCCGGCGAGGGAGTTTTTCACTCCCTTTATCGTTACTCATGTCAGCATTCGCACTTCTGATACCTCCAGCAAACTTCTCAGTTCACCTTCAACGGCTTACAGAACGCTCCCCTACCCAGCACAGTAAACTGTACTGCCGCAGCTTCGGTGTATAGCTTAGCCCCGTTACATCTTCCGCGCAGGCCGACTCGACCAGTGAGCTATTACGCTTTCTTTAAATGATGGCTGCTTCTAAGCCAACATCCTGGCTGTCTGAGCCTTCCCACATCGTTTCCCACTTAGCTATACTTTGGGACCTTAGCTGGCGGTCTGGGTTGTTTCCCTCTCCACGACGGACGTTAGCACCCGCCGTGTGTCTCCCGGATAGTACTTACTGGTATTCGGAGTTTGCAAAGGGTTGGTAAGTCGGGATGACCCCCTAGCCTTAACAGTGCTCTACCCCCAGTAGTATTCGTCCGAGGCGCTACCTAAATAGCTTTCGGGGAGAACCAGCTATCTCCAGGTTTGATTGGCCTTTCACCCCTAGCCACAAGTCATCCGCTAATTTTTCAACATTAGTCGGTTCGGTCCTCCAATTGATGTTACTCAATCTTCAACCTGCCCATGGCTAGATCACCTGGTTTCGGGTCTATACCTAGCAACTCGACGCCCAGTTAAGACTCGGTTTCCCTACGGCTCCCCTATACGGTTAACCTTGCTACTAAATATAAGTCGCTGACCCATTATACAAAAGGTACGCAGTCACACCACGAAGGTGCTCCTACTGCTTGTACGTACACGGTTTCAGGTTCTATTTCACTCCCCTCACAGGGGTTCTTTTCGCCTTTCCCTCACGGTACTGGTTCACTATCGGTCAGTCAGGAGTATTTAGCCTTGGAGGATGGTCCCCCCATATTCAGACAGGATAACACGTGTCCCGCCTTACTCGATTTCACTGATTATGATGTGTCGGTTACGGGGCTATCACCCTGTATCGCCAAGCTTTCCAGCTTGTTCACCTGCATCATTAAAAGCTTAAGGGCTAATCCAATTTCGCTCGCCGCTACTTTCGGAATCTCGGTTGATTTCTCTTCCTTCGGGTACTTAGATGTTTCAGTTCCCCGAGTTCGCCTCATTAACCTATGTATTCAGTTAATGATAGTTGCTTATGCAACTGGGTTTCCCCATTCGGAAATCGTAGACTCAAGTGGCTTTTACTGCCTAATCTACGCTTATCGCAAGTTAATACGTCCTTCATCGCCTCTGACTGCCTAGGCATCCACCGTGTACGCTTATTCACTTAACCATACAACCCAAAAGGGTCTTTATGTATGTCAACTAAATAAGGTTTTAGTTTGTTGATATTTAAGAGGGTAATCTTAAATATCGTTGCCGGACTCAATAGAACAAACAATACATTGTTTGTTTGAATACAAGACACTTGAATGTGTGTTGTGTGTTTATCTTAAAGATAAACATTGAGAACTTTTATTTGATAACAACATAAAGTCGTTATCAGTCAGCTTTCCAAATTGTTAAAGAGCAAAGAGTTTCTATTGAAACCACTTTTTAAAGACTTTCAGCGACAAATAGCCCCATCCAATTTATAAAACCGGATGCGTGACATCGTAAAAGTATTTAAAGAGTGGTGGGCGATACCGGGCTCGAACCAGTGACCCCCTGCTTGTAAGGCAGGTGCTCTCCCAACTGAGCTAATCGCCCATAAATTTTCTTATCTAAAATAAGCATTCCTATGGAGGAATGGTGGGTCGTGCAGGATTCGAACCTGCGACCAATTGATTAAAAGTCAACTGCTCTACCAACTGAGCTAACGACCCATATCTTCTATCTCTTAAGAGAAGGAAGTGGTATCCCGTAGGGGAGTCGAACCCCTGTTACCGCCGTGAAAGGGCGGTGTCCTAGGCCTCTAGACGAACGGGACACAGGATTTGAAAGCAATGGGATGCTTTCTGAACTCTTTTCTATATAAACCTAATCAATCTGTGTGGGTACTCATCAAAAATAATCTTCGTATAAGGAGGTGATCCAGCCCCAGGTTCCCCTAGGGCTACCTTGTTACGACTTCACCCCAGTCATGAACCACAAAGTGGTAAGCGTCCTCCCGAAGGTTAAACTACCTACTTCTTTTGCAGCCCACTCCCATGGTGTGACGGGCGGTGTGTACAAGGCCCGGGAACGTATTCACCGTGGCATTCTGATCCACGATTACTAGCGATTCCGACTTCATGGAGTCGAGTTGCAGACTCCAATCCGGACTACGACGCACTTTTTGGGATTCGCTTACTTTCGCAAGTTCGCTGCCCTCTGTATGCGCCATTGTAGCACGTGTGTAGCCCTACTCGTAAGGGCCATGATGACTTGACGTCGTCCCCACCTTCCTCCGGTTTATCACCGGCAGTCTCCCTGGAGTTCCCGACATTACTCGCTGGCAAACAAGGATAAGGGTTGCGCTCGTTGCGGGACTTAACCCAACATTTCACAACACGAGCTGACGACAGCCATGCAGCACCTGTCTCAGAGCTCCCGAAGGCACACCTGTATCTCTACTGGCTTCTCTGGATGTCAAGAGTAGGTAAGGTTCTTCGCGTTGCATCGAATTAAACCACATGCTCCACCGCTTGTGCGGGCCCCCGTCAATTCATTTGAGTTTTAATCTTGCGACCGTACTCCCCAGGCGGTCTACTTAACGCGTTAGCTCCGAAAGCCACGGCTCAAGGCCACAACCTCCAAGTAGACATCGTTTACGGCGTGGACTACCAGGGTATCTAATCCTGTTTGCTCCCCACGCTTTCGCATCTGAGTGTCAGTATCTGTCCAGGGGGCCGCCTTCGCCACTGGTATTCCTTCAGATCTCTACGCATTTCACCGCTACACCTGAAATTCTACCCCCCTCTACAGTACTCTAGTTTGCCAGTTTCAAATGACCTTCCGAGGTTGAGCCCCGGGCTTTCACATCTGACTTAACAAACCACCTGCATGCGCTTTACGCCCAGTAATTCCGATTAACGCTCGCACCCTCCGTATTACCGCGGCTGCTGGCACGGAGTTAGCCGGTGCTTCTTCTGTTGCTAACGTCAAGCAACGCAGTTATTAACTACGAAACCTTCCTCACAACTGAAAGTACTTTACAACCCGAAGGCCTTCTTCATACACGCGGCATGGCTGCATCAGGCTTTCGCCCATTGTGCAATATTCCCCACTGCTGCCTCCCGTAGGAGTCTGGGCCGTGTCTCAGTCCCAGTGTGGCTGATCATCCTCTCAGACCAGCTAGGGATCGTCGCCTTGGTGAGCCATTACCTCACCAACTAGCTAATCCCACATAGGCGTATCCAATAGCGCAAGGCCCGAAGGTCCCCTGCTTTGCTCCGAAGAGGTTATGCGGTATTAGCCATCGTTTCCAATGGTTATCCCCCTCTACTGGGCAACTTCCTATGCATTACTCACCCGTCCGCCGCTCGTCAGCGAAGTAGCAAGCTACTTCCTGTTACCGCTCGACTTGCATGTGTTAGGCCTGCCGCCAGCGTTCAATCTGAGCCATGATCAAACTCTTCAATTTAAGATTTTGTGACTCAACGAATACTGACTTCAAAACTATTCTTCTTAAAAGAAGAAGTAACTTTAAAGCTATTATCTATCCAACAGATAGATAATGAATTGACTGTGCCAATCATTAGTAAACTAATAATCGATTTGGTCACTCGGTTCATTGAAATCATTTTTGCTTTTCTTCTTCGTTAAAAGAGAGAAGCTTTTTGATTATCATCAACGAGTGCCCACACAGATTGATAGGTTTAAATTGTTAAAGAGCGTTGTTCTTATCGATAATGCTTAGTGCATCTCGTTGAACAGGGCGGCCATTTTAGCGATTTAAAAGCTCGTGTCAAACACTTTTTTAAAACTTTTATTTCTTTCACTTTCGAAAGTGAAATCAAACTAGCCGAGGCTGTTTTCGCTAACCTTTTTGAGAAGGCTTTGACCTCTAACCCGTGCTGCAGCTTGGCTGCGTGCTCCGTGTCAGTGAGGGCGCATTATAGAGATCCAAATCACATTGGCAAGATCTTTTTTCAGTTTTTTTTGATTTTCTTTTTGTTCGATTAAAAAAGAGGCACAAGGCCTCTTTTTTGTATAAATAGTCATCGAATCGATGAGTTATTATAGAAATGCATAGGCATCAGCATACATTCTTTGACGATTAGCTTGTTTATATTGAGTAAATCGTTCTCTCGCTGCTCCTGCCATTTCAAATCGGCCAGCAATATAGATGTCAAATTCAGCTAAAGACTCAAAATCTTGCTCGATCGCTTCTAATACATTGCCGATCTTTCCTGCCCAGTTGTTTTCTTCTGACTCAATGACCGGAACAAAATGCACATGATTATGTTGCTTGGCTATCGCGTGCAGCTCCTCCATGGCATAAAGCTGAGAACTGTCTTTAGCGCCCCAATACAAATAAATGGGTTGAGTGTTTTTTTGGCTAATGCAATGATCAAGTATTGAACGCACATAACTAAAGCCAGTACCTCCAGCAATCAATAACAAAGGTTGCTGATTATCTTCTTGTAACCATGCCTCTCCATGTGGAGCATCAATTTGAATACTACTGCCATCTGCAAATGCCTGATTCATTGCTTCAACTACTTCAATGGCATAGGCATTATGTTCCGCCGCCCCGATATGTAATTCAAGTTCACCTAAATGGCGACACGGACTGCTTGCGATTGAAAATGGGCGTTTGTCCTTTTCCCCCATCACCACCATTAAATACTGCCCTGCTTTAAAAGAAACGGGAGATTGTGGATGCAGCAAGATTCGAAAGGTGTTACTTGCTAATGGCTCAATAGATTTTACTTTACATTCAATGGTCATGATTCCCTCTTGTCACTCTTCCAGCATTAACACTAAGTGACTTTTTGCGTATGCTTGGCAAGGCAATATCCATCCCTGTTGCTGCTCTTGTTGAGTCAACATAGGTTCAAGGCGATATTCCACTTCCCCTTCTATTTTTTTACAAAGACAAGTCATGCAAGCACCTAATTTACATCGGTACGGCAAACTTACTCCTTGTTCCTGTGCTGCAGACAATAGGGTTTGAAGTGAATCGACTTCAAATACAATATCATCTGGCTTTATCCATACTTTATGCTTCATTTAGATGGCAAGATATTCAAGCTATCCCAAATATGGTCGATTTTTGCCACCAGCTGAGGATCTTTGATAATTGGTGTTCCCCATTCTCGAGTGATTTCTTGTGGTAATTTATTTGTGGCATCAAGCCCTAAGGTTGAGCCTTGTTCATCGCTCAACAATAAACTATCGCGCGAAGGGTCAATACGAGTGGTGATCGCCCAAATCACATCATTCCAATCCTTAATATCAACATCACCGTCACACACAACGATGTACTTCACGTTAACTCTGTCAATGAAATGAGCTCTCAAACGCGCGATGAGATCAAGGCCTTGTTTGGGTTGTTGCTTGGTGATCTTCACGAAAACAATTTGTTGAGACTCTGCTGCAATGGGAAAGTTCACATCAAGGATCTCAGGAAACTCAGACGTTAATTCATCTCGATCCAACGCTAATAAAGGAGCCTTATTTGCTTCTGATTGCAATTGTGGTTGTGATAATGCAATTTCCTCTGGCCATTTCTTGGTTATATCAAGCCCCATTTTGGAACCGAGCCCCGCCACTGGCGAAGCAAAATCCAAAGAGTCGATTGGCGTATGATCAATAAATAACGTATCTCGTTCCGGTTCCATGTGTTGCACCATGGCTTTTGAAACACTTGACCAATCTCTTGCATCCACGTCTTCATCACACACTAAAACAAATTTGGTGTACATAAATTGACGTAGAAAAGACCACACTCCCATCATCACCCTTTTGGCATGACCCGGATATTGTTTTTTCATTGTCACTACCGCCATGCGATAGGAGCAACCTTCCGGCGGGAGATAAAAGTCGGTAATTTCAGGAAATTGCTTTTGTAAAATAGGCACGAACACTTCATTTAATGCCACACCAAGCACCGCAGGCTCATCCGGTGGACGGCCAGTATACGTACTGTGATAAATGGCTTGCTCACGCATAGTAATATGGGTGATGGTAAAAACGTGGTGTTGTTCTGGTTCGTTATAATAGCCAGTGTGATCACCATATGGCCCTTCATCGGCAAATTCCTGCGGGTCAATATAGCCTTCTAAAACTAATTCCGCGCTCGCAGGGATATCAAGATCATTACTGATGGATTTTACGACTTCAGTTTTACTACCACGCAATAAGCCAGCAAAAGCGTACTCTGATAAGGTATCCGGTATTGGTGTGACCGCCCCAAGAATGGTTGCCGGATCGGCCCCAAATGCCACAGACACTGGAAAAGGCTCTCCGGGGTGGGTTTCCATCCAATCTCGCAAATCCAAAGCACCACCACGATGAGCAAGCCAACGCATAATCACCTTATTTTTAGCGATCTTTTGTTGACGATAAATCCCTAGGTTTTGGCGTTTTTTATTTGGTCCTTTGGTTATCGTTAAGCCCCAAGTTAAAAGCGGAGCTACATCACCAGGCCAACAGCTCATCACTGGAATACGATCTAAATCGACCTCATCGCCTTGCCAAACGATTTTTTGACAAGCGGCTGAACGTAGTCTCTTCACTGGCATGTTTAAGACTTGCTTAAATAGAGGTAATTTCCCCAAAGCATCTTTAAAGCCTTTAGGCGGCTCAGGTTCTTTTAAAAAGGCCAGTAATTTACCGACTTCACGCAATTCCTCCACTCGCTCACGCCCCATGCCCAAAGCCACTCGTTCAGGTGTCCCGAATAGATTGGTTAACACCGGCATGTCATAACCGATAGGATGTTCAAACAATAAGGCAGGGCCACCAGCGCGTAAAGTACGGTCACTGATTTCGGTCATCTCATAATGTGGATCAACAGGATGTGAAATTCGCTTAAGTAAGCCATTCCTTTCTAAGCGTTCAATAAAGTCACGTAAATCTCTAAAGCTCATAACCTTCCTAATGGATGCTTGCTGTGATGGCGATTATATACACAAGCCATACAATATACATGGCCTCGCTAATAAAAGCGAAATCCTTCTCATTACTCAATAATATCGAAGCGCTTACTGAGCAGAAATGCTGAGATAAGCTTGCATGGATTGTAGTAGATTTTGTCCGTGACTCACTTGTCCCTCTTGTACAAGAGAAACCAACCAATCGTGATGCTCACTTTCCGATAGTGCTCTTGCCACCATTAAGCCATCACTATTTTGATTCAATTTCTCGATTAAAAATGCTTGTATCGATGGCGTCATAGGCTGCACCTTGACGAGTTGTTGTATTGCGAGCGGTTTTAATACCGGGTTTTTAGTTGCATTCATCACTTGTTGCAGAGAAAAACTATCTGCAACTTGGCCTAAGCGCTGCACTTCCTCCACGCTAGAATCATTGGCTTTCATTTTCCACAAGACATCGTATAACTTTTCATCTTGGGTCCGCTGCGCCAATTTGATCACAATCGCCGTGGACGGCAACCATTGCACCACGCTAGAGCCATCAATTTGCTGAACTAATTGTTGCAACGCCGCCTCAGAAAAACGATCCACTTCTTGCAAAAATAATTGCTCTTTTTGTTGACGTTGAAACTCATCCCCTTGCAGCCAATCTTTTAATTGCAACTCTCCACTTTCTACCGCCATGATAAGATCAATATTGTGTTGCTCTTGCTGCCATGCAGACAGTACACGATTGGCAACTAAAGCAGTATTAAAGGCAGGGTAAGAGGTAGAGTAATCCTCATACGACTCTATTAATTGATAAACCGGTTGCTGTTGCTGCTGAGATTGGAGAAATACCAACAAGCTTGGTGATAAGGCCAAGTGGTCACTTTCAATTCTTTTTAATAAGAGGTAACGGGTGACTTCTTGCTTAGGCAAAGGAATTGCTTGGAGTGCTGTTTGAAGATCAGCGATCTTATCTTGTAAAGCCAATTGATACAGTTGTTCGGTGGACACTTGGACTTGTGGGTTGACCATCCAAGAGGAGGCCTCTTCTTGAGTCATGACGGTCGCTGCACTGCTGTGACTAAAAAGTCCAAGCAATAACCACCAACTCATCATTAACCATCCGTGTTTCATAGATTGCACTTCCTAATTCAGAAGCCATCTATAATGTCGCTGAATATTGCATTCGACAATAAAAATCACCGCCCAATGTGAGCGGTGATTCAATTAATTCATCTTCATCAAGCTAAGCGGTCTTATTGACGACGCATCGCATCAAAAAACTCATTATTCGTTTTGGTCATCGCGAGCTTATCAATCAAGAATTCCATCGCATCAGTTTCACTCATAGGGTGAACAATCTTACGTAGGATCCACATTTTTTGCAGCTCATCGGCTTTAGTTAACAACTCTTCACGACGAGTACCTGAACGGTTAAAGTCGATAGCAGGGAAAACACGTTTTTCCGCAATCTTACGGTTTAAGTGTAGTTCCATGTTACCTGTCCCTTTAAACTCTTCGTAGATCACTTCGTCCATCTTAGAGCCAGTATCAACCAACGCTGTGGCGATGATGGTTAAGCTGCCACCTTCTTCCACATTACGCGCGGCACCAAAGAAACGCTTAGGACGATGTAGTGCATTCGCATCCACACCACCTGTAAGAATTTTACCCGATGACGGTACTACGGTGTTATAAGCACGAGCGAGACGAGTAATTGAATCCAACAAGATCACAACGTCTTTTTTGTGTTCAACCAAACGTTTAGCTTTTTCGATTACCATTTCAGCCACTTGAACGTGACGTGATGCTGGCTCATCAAATGTAGAAGCAACCACTTCGCCTTTCACCAAGCGTTGCATTTCTGTCACTTCTTCTGGACGCTCATCAATCAACAACACCATCACTTCACATTCAGGGTGATTGTGAGTAATGCTTTGTGCAATATTTTGCAGCAACATGGTTTTACCCGCTTTTGGCGGAGCAACAATCAAACCACGTTGACCTTTACCAATCGGCGATGCCAAATCCAATACGCGCGCAGTAATGTCTTCCGTAGAACCATTACCACGTTCCATGACGATGCGATCATTAGGATGAATTGGTGTGAGGTTTTCAAAAAGGATTTTGTTGCGGGCGTTGTCTGGACGGTCATCGTTAACGGTATTAACTTTTAGGAGGGCAAAATAACGTTCACCGTCTTTTGGTGGTCGAATTTTACCTGCCACCGAATCACCGGTACGTAAGTTAAAACGACGAATCTGGCTTGGTGATACATAAATATCATCAGGACCCGCTAAGTACGAGCTATCGGATGAACGAAGGAAGCCAAAACCATCTTGTAAGATTTCTAATACGCCATCGCCAAAAATATCTTCACCACCTTTCGCATGCGCTTTTAGGATGGAAAAAATGATATCTTGTTTTCGTAAACGGGCTAAGTTTTCCAAACCTAGGCTTTCACCAAGCGCAACAAGCTCAGATACAGGTCTGTTTTTCAGTTCTGTTAGGTTCATAGTGGTGGATGCTTTTTTTGTCAAAATAGGATTCTGTTGGTTGTTTATATGAAATGTATGGCCTATAGGAACGGCCAAGAAATGAACATTTGTGTAATTAACGTGCGATAAATTATCACTAAAGTTAAAACGAGTCTAGCTTTATAAAAACAAAACCGCATATAAACAAGTCATACGCGGTTAAGTTTGTCATCTTATCTGCAATTATAAGTTTGCATCCAAAAACTCTTTTAATTGAGTTTTCGATAACGCGCCCACTTTTGTTGCTGCAACACCACCGTCTTTGAACAACAGTAATGTTGGAATACCGCGGATGCCAAACTTTGGTGGTGTGCCAGAGTTCTGATCAATATTCAGTTTACCAATCGTCAGTTTACCTTCATATTCATCAGCAATTTCATCAAGAATTGGGGCAATCATTTTGCAAGGACCGCACCACTCTGCCCAGAAATCAACTAAAACTGGACCCGCAGCTTTGATTACATCATTCTCAAAACCTTCATCAGAAAGCTGCATAATCTTGTCACTCATCTTCCACTCCAATGTATATTTTTATGATCTGGTTGGATGATAACCAGCAAATAGATTCCCTATTGGAATGGATTTACTTTCGTATTGCAAGCTTAAGCTGATATTCTATAGCAATGAAAAAGACACACATCACAGAGCAAAAATTCGCCGACTTGGATTTATTACCCCAAGTCATTGAAGGATTGGAGAAAAAAGGGTTCGAATATTGTACCCCTATCCAAGCCTTGGCGTTGCCGGTACTGCTCACCGGCCAAGACATTGCAGGCCAAGCCCAAACGGGCACGGGTAAAACCCTTGCGTTTTTAACTGCGACCTTTAACCATTTGCTCAAAACTGCCGAACCTGAAGGCCGAGCAAAAACACAACCACGTGCGATTATCATGGCACCCACTCGCGAATTGGCTATTCAAATCTATCATGATGCGGAAGGCTTAATCGAGAGTACGGGCTTGAAAGCGGCACTCGCTTACGGTGGTGAAAGCTACGATAAGCAATTAAACAAGCTGCAAGATGGTGTCGATATTTTAATTGGCACTTGTGGTCGTATTATCGACTTCTATAAACAAAAAGTCTTTAACCTCAATAATATCCAAGCAGTTGTACTCGATGAAGCCGACCGCATGTTTGATCTTGGATTTATTAAAGACATTCGTTTCTTATTCCGTCGCATGCCACAGCCTAGCGATCGTCTTAACATGCTTTTCTCTGCTACTTTATCTTACCGAGTCCAGGAACTCGCGTTTGAACACATGCACAATCCTGAGCATGTCGTAGTAGAAGCCGCACAAAAAACCGGCCATCGCATTGAAGAAGAATTATTCTACCCTTCAAATGAACACAAAATGGCGCTTCTTCAGACATTAATTGAAGAAGAGTGGCCTGAACGTGCAATTATTTTTGCCAATACTAAGCATAAATGTGAAGCCGTTTGGGGTAGTCTTGCCGCAGATGGACACCGCGTCGGCTTACTTACCGGCGATGTTGCGCAGAAAAAACGTGAGCGTATTTTAGAAGAATTCACTCGTGGCGATGTTGATTTCCTTGTGGCAACCGATGTTGCAGCGCGTGGTTTACACATCCCAGCCGTGACTCATGTCTTTAACTTTGATCTTCCTGATGATTGTGAAGACTATGTACACCGTATCGGTCGTACTGGCCGCGCAGGTGCTAGTGGTAAATCC
This sequence comes from Vibrio aphrogenes, assembly GCF_002157735.2. NCBI lineage: Bacteria > Pseudomonadati > Pseudomonadota > Gammaproteobacteria > Vibrionales > Vibrionaceae > Vibrio > Vibrio aphrogenes. The sequence goes on along the minus strand of NZ_AP018689.1, from coordinate 109,560 downwards.
ATCAGTTTTGCCTGTGAACAATATGCCATTAACTTACCGGCGATTGAAGAGTATATCGAGCACTCGATTCCCATGTCAGAATATGACGCCAGTGCTTTGTTAACAGATTTACCGCCAGCATTACGCTTACAAAAACGTCCACAAACAAACCGCAGAACCAATACTGGCGGTAACCGTGGTAATAATCGTAATAATGGTTCTCGCAATAACGGTCCACGCACCAATAACCGTCGTCCGCGTCAACCAAGTAATACTAAATAAAGGAAATGATTGGCTTATGAGCGATACAGTTTCTTCACCTCTTTACGCCGCCATTGATCTTGGCTCCAACAGTTTTCATATGTTGGTGGTCCGTCATATTGAAGGCAGCGTACAAACCATGGCAAAGATAAAGCGTAAAGTACGTTTAGCTAATGGCTTAGATCAAAATAATTATTTAAGCCAAGAAGCCATGCAGCGAGGTTGGGACTGTTTAAGCTTATTTGCTGAGCGCTTACAAGATATTCCGGCTGGCAATATTCGTATTGTTGGCACCGCGGCATTACGCTCAGCAACCAATGTGGATGTGTTTGTCAAAAAAGCCAATCAAATTCTAGGGCATCCCGTCGATATCATTTCCGGTGAAGAAGAAGCTGCCACCATTTATAAAGGGGTGGCACATACTTCAGGTGGTTTAGGCCATCGCTTAGTGGTTGATATCGGCGGAGCCAGTACTGAACTGATCATTGGCCGAGAATTTGAAGCCAAGGCTCTAGTAAGTTTATCGATGGGCTGCGTAACCTGGTTGGATAACTATTTCCATGACCGCCAGCTTACGCATACTAATTTTGAAAACGCTATCCTCGCAGCAAAAGCTACACTCTCTCCCATCTTAGAACGTTATACCGAGCTAGGTTGGGATGTCTGTGTGGGTGCAAGTGGCACCGTGCAAGCGCTCCAAGAAATCATGCTTGCACAAGGAATGGATGAAATCATCACCCTAGCTAAGCTCAAACGCTTACAAAAACAAGCCATGATGGCGAGCCATTTGGAAGAGCTTGAAATCGAAGGCCTCACTTTAGAGAGAGCATTAGTCTTCCCAAGTGGTTTATCCATTTTAATTGCTATTTTTGAAAGTTTACACATTGACTCAATGACCTTAGCAGGTGGCGCACTACGTGAAGGTTTAGTGTATGAAATGATTGGTGAAATGCGCCAATCGAACATTCGCCAAAGAACCATCACCAGTGTCCAGCAACGTTATCAAGTCGACCGTCAATATGGTGCTCAAGTGGCACAAGTGGCAAAACAATTACTGGAACAATGTGGGCATCAAGATTGGATTCCAGAAGCTCAAGCCGAATTTCTTCTACAATCGGCGGCCGAATTACACGAAATTGGCTTAAGTATTGATTTTAAAAAAGGTGGTCAACACGGCGCTTATTTATTACAAAACTTAGATCTCCCAGGGTTTACTCTGGCTCAAAAACATTTTTTAGCCGAGCTGGTAAGACGCTATCGTGATCAATTATCGTCGCTACCTGAGCAACATGCTTTATCTGGGCAAAGCTGTAAGCGACTACTTAGGTTACTACGACTGTCAGTATTATTGACTCATCGTCGCAGTGCCCACCTTCAGCCTGAGTTCGAATTACAGGCAGAGGGTGATCAGTTAACCTTAAAAATGGATGCTCAGTGGCTGCAACATAACCCATTAACGCAAGCCGAATTAGAAATTGAAGCGAACCGTCAATCTGATATTGGTTGGCCGCTGACGCTGAGTTCTTTATAACTTATCCATCGTTGAGTTATAAATCTCAACTGCGGATAATAAATCACTCTGATAATAAGTAACCAACCTCAACTGCGGATAACTAAAAACGGGCGCTGAGATCATCAGCGCCCGTTTCCTATTAGGTTGCCATCAAGAGTTTATCAGGATGACTTTTCGGTTTTGTCTTGCGAAATATTATCTTGCGCTAACCACTCGGCAACGTCTTTGGCAAAGTAAGTCAAAATACCATCAGCACCGGCACGCTTAAAGCACAGTAATGATTCCATCACGGTTTCTTTTTCTTTTAACCAACCGTTCAAAATAGCCGCTTTATGCATCGCATACTCACCAGAGACTTGATAAGCAAAGGTAGGGACTTGCAATTCCGTTTTAACGCGAAGAACGACATCTAGGTACGGCATTCCCGGTTTCACCATCACCATGTCAGCCCCTTCATTGATGTCCATTGCCACTTCATGAATCGCTTCATCACTATTGGCTGGATCCATTTGATAATTTTTCTTATCTGCACCTTTTAAATTTGCTGTTGAACCGACAGCATCACGGAATGGACCATAGTAATTTGATGCGTATTTTGCTGAGTAAGCCATGATTTGAGTATGAATATGACCTGCTTTTTCTAACGCCTCACGAATTTTACCAATGCGTCCATCCATCATATCAGACGGTGCGACGACATCGGCTCCTGCCGCGGCATGAGAAAGGGCTTGCTTCACCAGAACTTCGGTGGTTTCTTCATTCAATACATAGCCATCTTTATCTATGATACCGTCTTGACCATGAGTGGTATACGGGTCTAAAGCCACATCGGTAATCACTCCAATGCTAGGAACATGTTCCTTTAACGCACGCACAGCACGTTGCACTAAACCTTCTGGGTTATAAGCTTCTGTAGCACATAAGGATTTCACATCTTGATTCACCACAGGGAATAACGCAATCGCAGGCACTCCCAGCTTGGCTAAGTAATCTGCCTCTTCGAGCAATAAATCAATCGATAAGCGCTCAACACCCGGCATTGACTCAACCGCTTCACGACGGTTTTTGCCCATCAAGACAAACATTGGATAAATCAAATCATTGACTGACACCTGATTCTCAGCCACTAAACGACGACTAAAATCATGCTTACGAATACGGCGCAAACGACGACCAGGAAATTGACCTTGAATAGATACCGACACCTTGATTCTCCTTTTTGACAACATTCTGATTGTGATAACGTCATCATATCACTGTCACTCACGCATGAAAGTACAATCATGACTCTCTGAGTAAATTCATGCCATGATCTTATTAAACGAGTCATTTATACTGGTTCAATAATACTTTTACTAAACCGAGTTTTTCATGATAGATAGCCACGCCCATATATACGCTAAAGATTTCGAACATGACTTAGACGATGTCATTCAACGTGCTCAAGAGGTAGGGATATCCAAAATTTTACTGCCAAATATCGACCTAAACTCCATTGAACCTATGCTGGCCACCGAGGCTCGCTATCCTGATATTTGTCACTCGATGATGGGGTTACACCCTTGTTATGTGAATGGCAATATTGAGCAAGATCTTGCCACTATAAAATCTTGGTTTGCTCAACACCACTTCATTGCGGTAGGAGAAATCGGTATCGACTTATATTGGGATAAAACCTTCCAAGCAGAACAAGAGTTCGCCTTTCGCACTCAGCTCCAATGGGCCAAAGAGCTTAATTTACCGGTCGTTATCCATACGCGAGATTCTATTGAGCAAACCTTATCCATTTTATCGCAAGAACAAGATGGTCGTTTAAAAGGGGTATTTCATTGCTTTGGCGGAACGGTGGCAGAAGCCAAAGCGATTAATCAACTGGGCTTTTCTTTAGGAATCGGCGGTGTCTCGACGTTCAAAAATGGTGGCATGGATGATGTCATCCCTGAATTGGATCTTAATTTTGTGATTCTAGAAACGGATTGCCCTTACCTTGCGCCAACTCCGCACCGTGGTAAACGCAATGAGCCCTCGTTCATGAAATTAGTGGCACAGAAAATTGCTGATTTAAAAGCGCTGCCATTATCGACGATTAGCGACATCACCGCGCGCAATACTCAAGCCCTTTTTAATCTTAAATAACCTAGTCATCACCGCCCATAAAAAAACGCAGCTCCAATATTGAGCTGCGTTTTTTCGTTCATTACTCTGTTAAGCTTCGCTGTCTGATGATTCTTCTTCCTCACCTCGTTTGGCATAAAAACGAGAAAAGAACAGGCCAATTTCAAACAAAATACACATGGGTACTGCAAGTAATGTTTGCGATACCATATCTGGCGGAGTCAGTAGCATTCCAACCACAAAAGCGATCACGATAATATAAGGGCGTTTCTCCGCAAGCGATTTCGCATCCGTTGCCCCCGTCCAGCACAACAAAATAATTGCAACCGGTACTTCAAAGGCAATGCCAAAGGCCATGAATAAAGAAAGCACAAAATCGAGATAGCTTGAAATATCAGTCGCAAATTGCACGCCACCTAAAGATATCGCCGTAAAAAAGCTAAAGATCAACGGAAACACCACAAAATAAGCAAAAGCAACGCCACAATAAAACAACAAGGAGCTGGAAAAAAGCAAAGGGGCAATCAAACGACGCTCATGCTTATAAAGCCCTGGCGCGACAAAAGCCCAAATTTGGTATAGCACCAATGGAACTGCCACAAATACCGATGCCACTAAGGTTAATTTTAATGGCGTAAAAAATGGTGAGGCCACATCGGTTGCGATCATAGTTGCCCCTTCTGGCAAACGATCAATCAAAGGGGCTGAAACAAACTCATAAATATTACTCGAGAACCAAACCAAACAAATAAATACCGCTAAAACCGACACCAACGCTTTTAAAATCCGATTTCTCAACTCAATCAAATGAGTAATGAGAGGTTGCGTTTCTTCTTGGCTAGACATGAAAACCTCTTGGTAGCACGAAACTCATTAACGTCATAACAACGTTAATGAGTAATAAATGACAGGGATTATGCTTTTTTATCTGTTGATGATGACAACGACTCTGATGGGGACTCCGGCTTCATGATGGTATTCTCATTGACCACCTCATCAGAAGAGGCTGGCATTTGCTCCGCTGGTGAAGCCTCTTGTTGCTCGTTTTCCGTAGCATCTTTAGCATACGGGCGCTGGACATCTTGAGCCGCTTTCTTTAATGCATCGATAGAGGATTGCAGCTCAGGTGACAGGTTTTTCATCCCCATTTGCTCAGCCTTACGTAAATTATCTTGCAGCTCTTGAATTTTAAGCTCTTGTGATAATTCATCTTTTACCGTGTTGGCCATGGTTTTCGCCGTGCGAACAAATTTGCTCACACTGCGTATCGCCACCGGTAAACGTTCCGGACCTAGCACCACCAGCGCGACAACCGATATTAATACCAGCTCCCAAAAACCGATATCAAACACCGATTAGCCCTGCTCTTTGTCTTTTTTAGTTTCCGCTGTTTCTACACTGGAATCTACGTTATTTTGATTTAGTGATTTCGCATCAAAGTCAGCATCTTTCGTTGCAGGCTTATCTTTGTCATCACCCATCGCTTCTTTAAAGCCTTTAACCGCAGAGCCTAAATCACCACCGATACCACGTAATTTTTTCGTACCAAATAACAGCACTACAATCACTGCGATAATTAAAAGTTGCCAAATACTGATTCCGCCCATTTTCTTACCTCGGGTCAAATAAAAATAAACACATCATAGTGTGTCAGGTTTATAGTTTAATTACGATAAGTGCGCCAACTCGCTAACCAAAAAACACAGCCAATTAGGGCAAAGCCACAAGACAATTGATGATGCCATCCGGTAGCGCTTAACTGTAATATGGTAGAGGATACGATTAATGTCGCCCCTACACCAAATAAAAATTTACCAGTGCTTTGCTTACGTTTTCCCGCCGAATATAGGGCAAAGTAACGTGCTACATTTTGATCTAAGTCACGGCCGCGTTTTAAAGTCTCATACAATAATTCGGGAAGTTCCGGTAACTTTTCAACCCACAGTGGCGCTTTATCTTTGATTGCATTCAATACCGCTTTAGGCCCGACTTGTTCCATCATCCAGTTTTCTAAAAATGGTTTTGCGGTTTCCCATAAATCCAGTTGAGGATATAACTGTCGACCTAAGCCTTCAACATACAGTAGTGTCTTTTGCAAAAGCACTAGTTGAGGCTGAACTTCCATATTAAATCGGCGAGCGGTGTTAAATAAGTTTAGCAGAACATGACCAAATGAAATTTCGCACAATGGCTTAGCAAAGATCGGTTCGCATACGGTACGAATGGCGGATTCAAAATCAATGATATTGGTATCAGCGGGAACCCAACCAGAATCCACATGCAACTCAGCTACTCGACGATAGTCACGATTAAAGAAAGCCAAAAAGTTTTCAGCTAAATAGCGCTTATCTTCATTGTTTAAGGTGCCAACAATACCGCAATCTAAGCCAATCCATAGTGGATCCTCTGGCGAATCCCAAGCAACAAACACATTACCAGGGTGCATGTCTGCATGAAAAAAACTATCTCGAAATACTTGGGTAAAGAAGACGCTCACGCCCTTTTCCGCTAAGCGTTTCATGTTGGTTCCATTGTTGGCCAATCCTTCTCGATCAGACACTTGGATACCATAAATTCGCTCCGACACCATCAAGTGTTCCGAACTAAAATCCATGTACACATCAGGTACATAGAGATCTTTACTGCCAGAAAAATTACGACGCAACTGCAACGCATTGGCCGCTTCCATACGTAAATCCAGCTCACTAAGCAAGGTACGCTCGTATTCTTTCACCACTTCGACCGGTTTTAAACGGCGAGCGTCTGGCATAAATCTCGCCACCATACGGGCTAAGCGATGCATCAGTTTTAAATCAGCCTCAATCACTGGGCGAATATCAGGACGAATCACTTTCAAGACCACTTCTTGCCCTGTATCTTTTACTTTAGCGGTATGCACTTGAGCGATTGAAGCGGAGGCGAGTGGCTCAATATCAAAATCATCAAACCATTGCTCAACAGGCCCGCCGAGGGATTTTTCTATTTGTGCTTTGGCTAAGTGACCATCAAATGGTGAGACTTTATCTTGCAATAAGGCTAACGGATCGGCGATATAATCAGGGAAGAGATCACGGCGAGTCGACATCATCTGTCCAAACTTGATCCACACCGGCCCCAACTCTTGTAGCGCCAATCGAAGACGATCCCCAACCTCTTTCTCTTGATGTTTTTTGCGAATCCAAAACAAACTTTTTAGGCCAAGCCGTGGTAACTTGGTTAGTTCATGTTCTGGCAACAACTCATCGAGGCCATATTCCAATTGAATTTGAATAATTTTATATAAACGCTTCAATTCACGAAATGTCATGCCTTACCTACCAGTTGATCAATTCTTTGCTCTAGCATACCGAGTTGCCCGGCTAATTCATCAACTTGATCGCAAAAATAAGCCACTTCTAACGGGTTAGGTGCGATTTTCCATTCTTCTGTTAGTATGGTTGCGATCTTTTTCTGTTGTTGCTGACAGCCTGTTTTCAACCATTGCAGCGGTTGATGAGCACCTTGCACTACCGTATGAGCAACCACATCACCGGTTACACGAGACAACCATTCTTCAGGGTCAGGTTTAATATCGGCTATCAGTTGAGAAAACTTTTGTGCTAGTTGGATATCGCCTTCTAGCACCAATTTGTCTTGTTTTATCAGGCGGGTAATATTGGATTGATCTTTGAGTTCAGGTAAGACCGATAACTTCAAACTGAGGTAACAATCGGCCTCACCTTCATAGCGACTTAACACATCCACTTGATGACTGAACACGAAGATAAGCTGGCGCTCGAGTTCTTGAACATGAACCGCGATCACTTTACCTTTTAAGCGCAATACTTGTTGTTGATGAGAGGGGTTATCTTGGATCAAACGATTCAGTACCGTTTCAATCGCACCTGTCACTAATGGCTCAAATGGCATAGGGCTTCCTTAGAACTTATATCCACGATGAAGGGCAACAATCCCACCCGTTAGGTCAAAGTATTTCGTTTGTTCAAAACCCGCTTCTTCCATCATGCCTTTTAAGGTTTCTTGGTCGGGATGCATACGAATAGACTCCGCTAAATAACGATAGCTATCGGCATCATTCGCGACTACTTCACCAATACGAGGTAAAAGATGGAAAGAATATAAATCATACACTTTAGACAACACATCAAAGCGAGGCTTAGAAAACTCTAATACCAACAAGCGACCGCCGGGCTTAAGCACTCGGAACATCGAACGCAAGGCTTTATCTTTATCGGTTACGTTACGCAAACCGAAGCTGATGGTAATGCAATCAAAGTAATCATCAGGGAAAGGCAGTTCTTCAGCATTGGCTTGTACATAATGTACGTTACCCACAATACCAATATCACGTAATTTATCACGGCCCACATTCAACATAGAATTGTTGATATCGGCTAAAATCACTTCGCCATTATCACCAACGATTCGTGAGAATTTTGCGGTTAAGTCCCCGGTACCACCAGCCAGATCCAGCACTTTATGCCCCGGACGAACGCCACTGCAATCAATCGTAAAACGCTTCCATAATCGATGTATCCCACCCGACATTAAATCATTCATGATGTCATATTTGGCGGCTACGGAATGAAACACCTCAGCGACTTTTTCTACTTTCTTTTCTTTTGCTACGGTAGAAAAACCAAAATGGGTTGTATCATCTTGTGATTTCGTTTGGTCTGCTTGTGCTAGCTTGTCCGTCATCTTTTCCATTACTCCAACTTCGGCGCTGATGTGAGCTCATTAATTTGCGGTTAGTTTACTTTATCCTCAACCGCTTGTCTGTTGTTGTCTAAGTCATTTTGTGTAATTTCATGACGGATATTCTTTTTCACTTCGACCCCAAGGCTTTTAAAACTTTCCGCTTGGCGGATCAAATTTCCGCGTCCAGTCGACAATTTATTCATCGCCCCTTGATAGGCATTTTGGGCGCGAGTAAGAGATTGCCCAATGCCTTCCATATCATCAATGAACAAACGCATTTTGTCGTAAAGCTTACTGGCCCGTTCCGCAATCAATTTTGCATTTTGATTTTGTCGTTCATTGCGCCATAAGTTATTAATCGTACGTAAGGCCACCAATAAGGTAGTAGGACTCACTACAATGATATTCTGCTCCATCGCATCACGAATTAAGCTCGGATCTCGCTCCACAGCTAATTGAAACGCAGGCTCTATCGGAATGAACATCAAGACATAATCCAATGATGTGATCCCGTTTAAACGGTGATAGTCTTTTTGGCTCAATTGTTTGATGTGATTTCTGACTGAGATTAAATGATCATTTAACGCCTTGGCTTTTTGCTCATCATTCTCGGCATTAAAATAACGCTCAAATGCCACTAACGTCATTTTTGAATCGACGACGACTTGTTTTTCCTCTGGCAGGTTCACAATCACATCCGGTTGATAGCGCTTACCTGACTCATGATTCAAGCTGACCTGAGTTTGATACTCATGGCCTTCTCGTAAGCCAGAATCTTGCAAGACGTTGGCTAACACCACCTCGCCCCAATTTCCTTGCTGCTTATTATCCCCTTTTAATGCTTGGGTTAAATTCACTGCATCTTGTGCCATCTGTTCATTCAATCGCTGCAATTGTTTGATTTCATGAACTAAGGTGTGTCTTTCTTTCGCTTCCGCGTAATAACTGTCTGACACCTGTTGTTTAAAGCCCTGTAATTGTTCTTTTAGTGGATTTAATAACCCCGCTAAGCTTTGTTTATTTTGCTCATCAACACTTTTAACTTTCGTTTCAAATAACTGATTCGCTAGGCTCTCAAATTCCACTTTTAATCGCTGCTCAGCTTGTTCCAACAGGCGTAATTTTTCTTGGTTAGAGCGTTTTTCTTCATCATGCTTGGCTTGTTGTTCTCGCAGTTGTGATTGCAGTTCATGATAGTCGGCCATCAATTGTTCTTGTCGAGTTTGCAGTTGATGACGTTCTTGCTGTAATTGCTCAAAATGCTTCAACCTTTCATTGGCCGCCATCAATTGACCAAAGTTATTTCTCGCTTCAAACTCAGATTTGTCTCGTTCTATATCGAGCTGATCTAGCTCTTGTTGTAGCTGCTGATTTTGTGTTTGTAGCTGATGAATATTTTCACTATAGCGTTGGAGCTCGGAGGTGTGTTGTTGCTGTAATAAAGTGAGCTGATGTTGGTATCGACTTCTTATCCAAAACTGTGCGCCGCCCATCAGGATGACAATCACAATTAGAAATGACCACACTAACTCACTATGATTGATAATCCATTGCATATCTGCCCTTACTCAGTTTATTTTTTCGATTATTGAGATCATATAAAATACTGGATAAATGTCCAGTCAGGAAGACAGAAAGGACGTCATCAATATGAAAACACCGGCGAATACAGAGCGCAGTGCTTTGTTATTTGGCTTAGCTGCGGTGCTATTATGGTCAACCGTTGCGACCGCTTTTAAAATAACGTTAAGTGAATTTACCCCAGGACAAATGCTGTTTGTCGCCAGTGTCGTTTCGGTGCTTGTGCTGTCTGTGATTTGTGCGTTAAAAGGCACACTTCGTCAATTAACCACCATCTTTTTAAGTAACCCGTTATACTTTCTTTTGCTCGGGTTAATTAATCCGTTTGCTTATTATCTCATTCTATTTAAAGCCTACGATTTATTACCCGCCTCTCAAGCTCAGCCTCTCAATTACAGTTGGGCCATTACACTAACCTTAATGGCAGCGGTATTTCTTGGGCAAAAAATTCGTAAGCAAGACTGGCTTGCCTGTGCATTGGGTTATTTGGGGGTATTAGTGATTGCAACCAAAGGCGATCTCTTGGCCCTGTCTTTTGAGAGTCCACTCGGTGTCGGCTTGGCTTTACTCTCCACCCTGCTGTGGGCAAGTTATTGGATATTAAATGCCAAAAATAAAGCCGATCCGATCATCGTGGTGTTGTTAGGCTTTATGGTCTCCCTGCCTTTTTCCGCTACCTTAGTCTGGTATGAAGGCATCCAATGGGCAACCATAAGCATGAAAGGATGGATAGCGGTCAGCTATGTTGGTTTATTTGAGATGGGTATTACTTTCGTACTCTGGTTAACGGCATTAAAAAAAACCAGTAATACCGCTAAAGTGAGTAATTTAATCTTTCTATCCCCTTTTATCTCATTGATTTTATTATCTCAAATTCTTGGCGAGATTATTTATCCGTCCACCATTATTGGATTGATATTAATATTGAGCGGATTAATCGTTCAGCAAATAAAATGGAATAATAAATCATGATTAAAAAAGAGTAACACAACGGAAGTTATTTATTTTTTTCCATATAACGTTGTAAATCTTCAACTGATAAACCTTGCGCTTTCAGTTTTTCAGCCAGCAACTGTACTTGTTCGCCCTTACGAGAATCGGCGATAACTTGGAATTGATAAATAATATCTCGTAGTACATCCAAAGGTACTTGCTTTGCCGCACTGCGAATGCGTTCTTGGCTTTGGTTACCTAATTCCGTTAATAACTTTCCAAACATGACTTTTTCTGGACTTTCATCCAATTGCTCTAATATACGAGCCATTTCATAAGTAGTCAGAGACATAAATTATTATATTTTCCAGTGATTGTTAGAGGGATGTGGCTAAGGTATAAACCACTTGAAAGGCACTTGTAAATATACGCTTGAATTTTATTTTATAAAACAAAAAATACCAATACCTTTAAGTGTATTTGTTTAGTATCGCCATTTAATATCATATAAAAGAGATAACTCTCACTCTTTCAGCAAACCTTTACAAAGTTTTACGCCAACGCTCCAGCAATTTTAAGTTTTTACTGCTAACACGATTACAGTATTTAGTCAGAGTGATACTATCTAGCCAAAGCGCTCCTATTAATGCGCCTGGTTTGTCACTAGCAAACCAATAAATCAATAAGGATGATTCAGATGCAAAAAGACATTTCTCAACGAATTCAACAGCTTCGTGAATGGCTAATTCAAAACCAGTTCGATGCCATTATCATTCCTCACGAAGATGAATTTTTAGGTGAATACATTCCAGAGCATAATGAACGTTTAGCTTGGATCACCGGCTTTGCAGGTTCAGCTGGTGCTGCAGTGATCACTCAAGACCAAGCCGCAATGTTTGTCGATGGCCGCTATACGGTGCAAGTAACAAAACAAGTTCCAAGCCATATTTTCAGTTATCACCACCTGATTCAAGAACCACCATTACAATGGATTAAAAACAACCTAAATGAAGGCAGCCGTCTTGCGATTGATACCCGTATGCATTCGGCAACTTGGTTTGACAGCGCTCAAGATTGTTTGTCAGAAACGATCTCGATCGTCACGATCGACCAGAATCCAATTGATCTTCTCTGGCAAGATCGTCCGCAACCATTCGAATCACCTATCCGTCTTATGCCATTGGAAACCGTCGGCCAGTCTTCTACCGATAAACGTCATGAGATCGCACAAATTATCAGTCAAAAAAATGCCGATGCGGTGTTACTCACTCAGATTGATTCTATTTGTTGGTTACTCAATATGCGCGGCCTTGATGTACCACGTCTGCCCGCGGTGTTATGCCATGCAATCTTGCATCAAGATGCCAGCGTAGAGTTATTTTTAAATCCGCAGCGCATCCCAACGGCATTTACTCAACACGTTGGTGAGCAGGTTTCAGTCTTAGACACAGACCAATTAGCAAGCTCATTACATTCTCTACAAGGCAAAAAGGTCTTAGTGGATCTGAATTCAAGTAATGCTTGGTTTAGCCAACAATTAACGGCTGCTGGCGCGATCATTGTTGCTGATAGCGATCCTTGTCTCCTACCGAAAGCGGTAAAAAATTCGGTCGAAGCGCAAGGGATGATCAATTGTCATGTTCGTGATGGTGCGGCAATGGCCAAATTCCTTTGTTGGATAGATGAAGAAGTTGCCGCTGGCCGTTTGCATAATGAAGATGAATTAGCCGAAAAATTACATGACTGTCGCCGTCAAGATACCAGCTTAGCTGATTTAAGTTTTGATACTATCTCCGCAGCAGGTAGCAATGCCGCCATGTGCCATTACAATCATGCAGACCAAGCGGAATTTGGCACATTAGAAATGAACAGTTTGTATTTAGTTGATTCTGGTGGTCAATATCCAGATGGTACAACCGACATTACTCGTACGGTTGCCATTGGTGAACCCAGCGCTTTCATGAAACAACAATTTACTTTGGTTCTAAAAGGACACATCGCCTTAGCCACCGCACGTTTTCCTACTGGCACCACAGGCAGTCAGTTAGATGTATTAGCTCGCCAATATTTATGGGCGCAAGGCTATAATTACGATCATGGCACTGGGCATGGTGTTGGCCATTTCTTAAGTGTCCATGAAGGCCCTCAACGTATTTCTCCTGCTTATAACGGCGTTGCTTTACAAGCGGGTATGGTTTTATCTAACGAACCTGGTTATTACCGTGCTAACGAATTTGGTATTCGTATTGAAAACTTAGAGTTGGTGACAGAACAAGCCACCCAAGGAGACTTTTCGGTTCTTGGTTTTGAATCGCTGACTCGCTGCCCCATTGATGTGCGTGCGATAGACGCTTCATTATTAACAACAGCAGAGAAAGCTTGGCTTAATGATTACCACCAGAAAGTCTGGAATGAGGTCAGTCCTTTAGTAGAAGGCAAGGTTAAACACTGGCTACAACAAGCCACTCAAGCCATTTAAAATTGCTTTTTTGTGCAATAAAAAAGCCCGTATAGTGGAAACCATACGGGCTTTGTTTCACGTGAAACACTCAGTTAAACATATGAGAGCATTGTCTTCATCCTGAATACGCTGGGTGCCAATCCGTCCAAACAGCTTCATAACCTTTTTGCTTCAAGCCCTGAACAACCTGTTCAGCAGTTCGCTCGTCACTGATTTCGAACTGTTCTAATTCCACTTCCCCATTGGCGTATCCACCTGGTTGAGTTTTTGACGCAGCCGAAATATGAGTGATTCCTAATGGTAGAACATTATCTCTAAAGCTCGCTTGTTCACGAGTCGATAATGACAATTCCACTTCAGGACTTAATAACCGAAACGCACAAATTAACTGGACCAGTTGTTTGTCGGTCATTACTGACTTAGGTTGCATCGCACCAGCGCAAGGTCGAAGTCGAGGGAATGAAATTGAATAACGAGTTTGCCAATACTGTTTTTCTAAGTACTTCAAATGGGTGGCAGTAAAGAAGCAATCGGTACGCCAATCTTCAAGCCCTATCAAAGCTCCAATACCAATTTTGTCGATACCCGCTGCTGCAACACGATCCGGTGTTTCTAAACGGTAATAAAAATCCTGCTTATTGCCTCTCAGATGATGCTTGGCATAAGTACGAGGATGATAGGTTTCTTGATACACCATCACCGCATCCAATCCCAAAGTTTTGAGCTCAGCATACTCGGCCTGATCAAGCGGCTGCACTTCCATTGCTAAATAAGAAAATTGCGACTTAATAGTTGGTAACATGGCGCGAAAATAATTCATGCCCACTTTAGTTTCATGTTCGCCGGTCACCAATAAAATGCTATCAAACTTCATAGCTTTAATGGCTTGAACTTCGTCCTCAATCTCCATGCGGTTTAACGTCCGTCGCTTTATTTTGTTTTCCATCGAGAAGCCACAATAAGTACAAGCGTTAGCACACAAATTAGAGAGGTATAACGGAATATACAGTCCAATATTATGACCAAATCTTTGACGGGTAAGCGCATAGGATTTTTGCGCCATCGATTCGATATAAGGTTCCGCTGCACTCGAAATCAACGCCGCAAAGTCATCCAAATCTAAGCGTTCTTTAGATAAGGCCAACTCCACATCCTGAGCAGTTTTGCTATGAATGGATAAGGCGACATCATCCCAATTTAATGTGTTAAATATTTGGCTAAAAGTCATCACTCATCACTCCAAAAATGACGTTAATGGACTGGTAGCACTTGCCTGTGAGTGACGAACGCCAAGACCTGCTAGATGAGCAAGACGCCCTGCTTGTACCGCTTGTTTAAAGGCGGCCGCCATCTGCATAGGATGAGGTGAGGAAGCCATAGCGGTATTCACTAATACGGCATCAGCGCCTAATTCCATAGCATAAGCCGCGTGAGAAGGCGCGCCAATCCCCGCATCCACCACCACAGGGACATTAGCTTGTTCGATGATGATTTTTAAAAAATCTTGTGAGGCTAAACCTTTATTTGAACCAATCGGAGCTCCCAATGGCATCACCGCTGCGCAACCCACTTCCTCTAAGCGTTTACATAAAACAGGATCGGCATGACAATAAGGTAAGACGATAAACCCCAGCTCTACCAGTTTTTCTGCCGCTGTTAAGGTTTCAATAGGATCGGGCATCAAATATCTAGGGTCAGGATGAATTTCCAATTTCACCCAATTGGTTTCTAACAACTCGCGAGCTAATTGAGCGGCAAATATGGCCTCTTTCGCCGTTTTCGCTCCAGAGGTATTGGGCAATAACTGAATATTAGACTGTTGTAAGGGACGAAGAATATCATCGTTTTGATGCTGTAAATCGATGCGCTTTAATGCCAAGGTCGTAAGCTGTGAACCGGACGCCTGTAACGACTCCAACATTAACTTTGAATTGGCAAATTTCCCTGTTCCGGTAAACAAACGGGATTGAAATGTTTTATCACCAATGACCAATGGATCGGAGCTTAAATGATTCATTCCATTATCCCCCTGCAATCATAGTGAATATGGCCACATCATCACCTTGCTTTAAGGTCGTGCTAGGCCAAGCCGATTTAGGAATAATGTCTTGATTGATGGCAACCGCAATTTTCTGCTCTTCAATTGCTAAGCTTAATAAAAATTGCTCTAAAATAATCTGATCATTGGTAATACTTGTGACTTGTTGATTCACCGTGACTTGCATGGTGCATCTCCTTAGATTCTTCCCTGTGTTGAAGCTTTGTCATTTAGCTTCCACACACTGGACAATTTGGCGCTTTGGCAATATTAAATCGTTGCCAAGCCAAATTTTGTCCATCAAATAAATTAAACACTGCTGGCTTAAATTTTTCATTACCAGTGAGATATTTAATGGCTTCAAGCGCTTGTAAGTTACCTAGCGTTCCCACCACAGGACCTATCACTCCGGATTCAGAACATTTTAAACCAGCACTATTATCTTGATATGGCACAGCACAGTGGTAACAAGGAGAAGGTTGTTTTTTAAAGTCAAAACTCATCAATTGACCTACCCAACCAATGGCTGAGCCAGAAATCAATGTGGTTTTACTTTGTTGACAAGCTTGATTAACCGCTTGACGAGTCGGAAAATTATCGCTGCAATCGAGTACAACATCGGCCAGCATCACTTCTAAATTCAATTGCGCATCTTGTAAGAAAGTACTCACACTGCGCACTTTGCAATTTGGATTTAATTGCTTCAGTTGCTCTGCCATTGCTTGCGCTTTGTTTTTTCCTAAATCACTGTCACGGTACACTACTTGGCGCTGCAAATTGGAGGTCTCCACCGCATCACCATCAGCAACCACCAAACTACCAACTCCAGCTGCCGCCAAATACAGAGAAGCAGCCGAACCTAAACCGCCACAACCGACCAACAAAACTTTACTTGCCATCAAGGCTTGCTGCCCCTTTTCTGATACTTCTAGCACCATGATTTGTCTTTGATAGCGTTGAAATTGTTGGTCGTTCATTGTGTGTCCTTATTACCTAAGCTGAAAGTTATTCGCTCAGTACGAGTTGTGGTTCCACTCGCTCCGGCGTCATAACTTGATAGAAAGAATCTATCGCCAATTGTATATCATCTGCCAAGGTAATAGCACGAACCACCGCCAAACTACTGACACCGGTTTGCCATACTTGTTGTGCATTATCGAGATCGATACCCCCAATAGCGACAGTCGGATAACGGGAACCAACGCATTGTTGATATAACCCTAACTTAGTCACTCCTTGAGGCTTAGATGGCATCTGTTTAGTGGTAGTAGCAAAGATGTGTCCCAGTGCAATATATGAAGGCTTATATTGCGTAGCTCTTAGCAATTCATAATAACCATGGGTGGATATCCCTAAACGTAAGCCAGCCTGATTGATGGCTTGCAAATCAGCATCAATGAGATCTTCTTGCCCCAAATGGACACCATAAGCACCATGCTTAATCGCTAATTGCCAATAATCATTAATGAACAATTGCGCCTTGAACTGTCGTCCAAGCAAGATGGCCTTTGTGATTGCCAGCTCAATATCCTTTTCAGAGCCCTCTTTGATCCGTAATTGCAGAGTTTTAATGCCTCGCTGTAATAAGGTTTCTAGCCAAGCAAGGGAACTCACAACTGGATATAACTTCATTTCTTCACGCTGAATGTTAGGAAAAAGACCATTCATTTGCGGTTCTAGCGTTGAGAGCTCCTGAAAAGATAATGGGTCACTCGGCCATGTTTCACGTGAAACATCGATGTGTTTTAAAGCCAATCTGGCAATCACTAACGCATCTTCGACTGGGAAACCTTGTGCGATAGCAGTAAGAAACCAGCAATAATGACGTAGATAATTCGCTTTATCGATACCTTGCTTTTGTGCCACTTTTACTGTTCTCCCATCAGCAAAGCGACAAATATCGAGGTATTTATCACTGCCCGCCACCCCAATATAAAGATGAGCAACCTTAGAATCGTCACCTTCACAGTTTGCTGGCTTTACCCCATAACGAATGGCGATATCAAACTCTCCTGTGATGGAAGTATCACCGGTAAACTGAGGTTGAATATAATAACGGTTATCTTCCGTTACCACCTGACAGGCAAAAAGATTGCTATCAATATTGTGTGCAATTGTTAGAGAAAGAGGTGCTAACCCCACTTCTTGTGCTGCGAGAAAACAAGCTTGTAATTGCGTTGCCAACAAATCATGAGCCTCGACACACAACTCAATTCGATTCATGCACAGCCTCCTGTTGCTCACCTGAATGAGATGTCTCTTCATCAATGCCGGTAACCGCAGGATGATATAACTCAGAACCGGATGCTAAAAATTCAGCCGATTTTTGTTTCATCCCTTCTAAGGGATCATCCAACATTTTTATTTCAATGGCCTGATCAGCAGCAACTTGTTCCGTGTCTTTAGCATACTCACGCACTTCTTGAGAAATTTTCATTGAGCAAAACTTGGGGCCACACATCGAGCAAAAGTGAGCCACCTTGCCAGATTCTTGTGGCAAGGTTTCATCGTGAAAAGCTAAAGCTGTTTCAGGATCGAGAGAAAGGTTAAATTGATCATGCCAACGGAATTCAAATCGAGCTTTCGACAAAGCATTATCGCGAATTTGCGCCCCTGGATGGCCTTTAGCTAAATCCCCAGCATGCGCTGCTAATTTATAAGTAATCAGGCCGGTTTTAACATCCTCTTTATTCGGCAAACCTAAATGCTCTTTGGGGGTGACGTAGCACAACATCGCACAACCAAACCAACCTATCATCGCCGCACCAATACCAGAGGTAATATGATCGTATCCCGGTGCAATATCGGTGGTTAAAGGGCCAAGAGTATAAAAAGGCGCTTCATGGCAATGTTTCAATTGCTCATCCATATTCTCTTTGATCATATGCATTGGCACATGCCCTGGGCCTTCAATCATAACTTGTACATCGTACTCCCAAGCCACTTTAGTCAGTTCACCTAAGGTGCGTAACTCAGCAAACTGAGCTTCGTCATTGGCATCAGCAATAGAGCCCGGGCGCAGACCATCTCCAAGTGAAAGTGCTACATCGTATTGAGCACAGATTTCACAAATCTCACGAAAATGAGTATATAAAAAGCTTTCTTGATGGTGAGCCAGGCACCATTTGGCAATAATAGACCCCCCACGAGAAACAATACCAGTTACACGTTTAGCGGTTAAAGGCACATAGCGCAACAACAAACCGGCATGAATGGTAAAGTAATCCACCCCTTGTTCAGCTTGTTCAATTAATGTATCTCGCATCACTTCCCAAGTTAGATTCTCAGCAATGCCATTCACTTTCTCTAAAGCTTGATACATAGGAACGGTGCCAATCGGAACAGGGCTATTACGCAAGATCCATTCACGGGTTTCATGAATATTTCGCCCTGTTGATAAATCCATAACCGTGTCGCCCCCCCATCGAGTTGACCACACTAACTTTTCGACTTCTTCTTCAATAGAAGATGACACCGATGAGTTACCAATATTGGCATTCACTTTGATTAAAAAGTTACGCCCAATGATCATTGGTTCCGATTCAGGATGATTAATATTGGCAGGAATGATCGCCCGTCCTTCGGCCACTTCTCGGCGCACAAATTCAGGCGTAATTTCTTTAGGTAAATGCGCACCGAAGTTTTGTCCTAGGTGCTGCTGATTCAGTTGCTCATCAGCAAATTTTTGACGCCCCATATTCTCACGAATAGCAATAAATTCCATTTCAGGGGTAATGATACCTTTACGAGCATAATGTAACTGGGTGACACATTGTCCAGTTTTGGCTTTACGAACGTGAGGTAAATTGCCGTAACGTAGATCATCAAGCGTTTCATCATTTAAACGTTGTTGAGTAAATGATGACGATACAGCTTTTAAATATTCAGTATCGTGACGCTCCTCTATCCAGCGTTCTCTGAGCTTAGGCAGTCCTTCGTAGAGGTTAATTTCATAATTAGGATCGGTGTAAACACCAGAGGTATCATAAACTTGAATTGGCTCATTTGGCTCAAATACCGGTTTATCTTTTGAACCACCAATCAAACTATCCGCAAGGCT
Organism: Vibrio aphrogenes; assembly: GCF_002157735.2. Taxonomy (NCBI): domain Bacteria; kingdom Pseudomonadati; phylum Pseudomonadota; class Gammaproteobacteria; order Vibrionales; family Vibrionaceae; genus Vibrio; species Vibrio aphrogenes. Next base: position 89,918 of record NZ_AP018689.1, on the reverse strand, counting down.
AATCTGACGCATAGGTACTCGTAAATCAGGGCGACTGCCTTCAATATAGACTTTCTGTGAGTTGGGATAAGGTTGAACCGATAATGAATCAATAAAGTTTTTAGCAGCCATTCTGGCTTGTTTACGACTTGACGACATAGCATTTTCCTTTAACTGTATGAGTTAGACCCTATATAGGGAAATGCTTGACGGATTTGATGCACAAGAATGTCACTGTGAAATACAGCTACATATATAGAGGGGTAATTGATGTAAAGATTACTCTTCTCTCGTTCCCTTCGCAGGTATTAGCCTGATCAGGTTCAACGGATCCCGCAATGCGGTCTCAGCCTTATGGCACTCCGACAAGTGAATATGATTATAACAATTAATTAACGTATGACAATAAGGTAAGCTAAGATTAATTTTTAATCAGAAGATGAAAACCAACCCAAGCGGCAGAAATACTCAAGAATACGTTCAAGAATACGTTTAGACCCATTTTAAAAAATGCACCTTGCTGCATCAGTAGCACGTTATCCATAGAGAATGTTGAAAAGGTTGTCAGTGCGCCTAAAAAGCCTAACCCAATGATAAACCTCCATGGGCTTGCCGATATCATTTCATTTTGCAAAGCTGCCATCAGTAACCCCATAATGGCTGAACCCACAACGTTTACTGCTAATGTGCCGTAAGGAAATCCTTTACCTAATAAATAGACACACAGTTCAGACACTAAATACCTAGAACATGCACCAAATGCCCCGCCTAATGCTATATAGCCTAAAATCACTAATTGACCCACAATCCACTCGCCTTAAATTAAAATGTAATCAAATATATCGTACTTTATCTATCATGATGATCTTTGTCACTACAATCTAAGTTTTAATCTCTCTCACAGCTCATAATGGAGGATAAACTGATGTACACAGATAAAAGACTGACTCTATATTTAATATAAGAATAGATAAAATTGACGAGACTTTTCTTAATTTATGCTCATCACAGGAATTAGAAGGTCAGAAATGACATAAGAAAAAGGCTTAATAGCAAGGCTGAAATTTTTGATAACTCGTTGGTTTACAATTAACTTTTTTAAAAACGAAAAGTTAAACCCAGGTTATCGAGCCTTTTAACAAGCAAGAATGATCAGATAATTACTACAATTGGAATTAGTACCATTGAGATTATCTATATTCATATTGGATATTTCATTTTCTACAGACGTAAAAAAGCCCGACTCTTACGAATCGGGCTTCTTACTCTTTATTCAAGATATGTAAGTGGCGGAGTGGACGGGACTCGAACCCGCGACCCCCGGCGTGACAGGCCGGTATTCTAACCAACTGAACTACCACTCCACAGTGTCTATTCAGTATAAATATTTGTTTATTTTAGTTTTTTGAAAACTAAAATAAAAAATTAAAGCCTGGCGATGTCCTACTCTCACATGGGGAGACCCCACACTACCATCGGCGCTACTTCGTTTCACTTCTGAGTTCGGCATGGAATCAGGTGGGTCCAAAGCGCTATGGTCGCCAAGCAAATTCTTTTGTTAAACGCTCAAGCGTTTAACTTAATTCGGAAAGCTGCTTTGTTATCTCTAACTCGTTCTCACACTCATTCAAGCATGTCTTATATCTATTAAGTCCATCAAAACCCTTTAGGTGTTGTATGGTTAAGCCTCACGGGCAATTAGTATTGGTTAGCTCAACGCCTCGCAGCGCTTACACACCCAACCTATCAACGTTCTAGTCTCGAACAACCCTTTAGGACACTTAAAGTGCCAGGGAAGACTCATCTCAGGGCTCGCTTCGTGCTTAGATGCTTTCAGCACTTATCGATTCCGAACTTAGCTACCGGGCAATGCCATTGGCATGACAACCCGAACACCAGAGGTTCGTCCACTCCGGTCCTCTCGTACTAGGAGCAGCCCCCTTCAATCTTCCAACGCCCACGGCAGATAGGGACCGAACTGTCTCACGACGTTCTAAACCCAGCTCGCGTACCACTTTAAATGGCGAACAGCCATACCCTTGGGACCGACTTCAGCCCCAGGATGTGATGAGCCGACATCGAGGTGCCAAACACCGCCGTCGATATGAACTCTTGGGCGGTATCAGCCTGTTATCCCCGGAGTACCTTTTATCCGTTGAGCGATGGCCCTTCCATTCAGAACCACCGGATCACTATGACCTGCTTTCGCACCTGCTCGAATTGTCATTCTCGCAGTCAAGCGGGCTTATGCCATTGCACTAACCACACGATGTCCAACCGTGTTTAGCCCACCTTCGTGCTCCTCCGTTACTCTTTGGGAGGAGACCGCCCCAGTCAAACTACCCACCAGGCACTGTCCTCACCCCAGATAATGGGGCTAAGTTAGAACATCAACACTACAAGGGTGGTATTTCAAGGTTGACTCCACATCCACTGGCGTGAATGCTTCAAAGTCTCCCACCTATCCTACACATGTAGGGTCAATGTTCAGTGCCAAGCTGTAGTAAAGGTTCACGGGGTCTTTCCGTCTAGCCGCGGGTACACTGCATCTTCACAGCGATTTCAATTTCACTGAGTCTCGGGTGGAGACAGCGTGGCCATCATTACGCCATTCGTGCAGGTCGGAACTTACCCGACAAGGAATTTCGCTACCTTAGGACCGTTATAGTTACGGCCGCCGTTTACCGGGGCTTCGATCAAGAGCTTCTCCGAAGATAACCCCATCAATTAACCTTCCGGCACCGGGCAGGCGTCACACCGTATACGTCATCTTACGATTTTGCACAGTGCTGTGTTTTTAATAAACAGTTGCAGCCACCTGGTATCTGCGACTCCCGGCAGCTTAGAGAGCAAGTCTCATCACCGCTAGGAGCGTACCTTCTCCCGAAGTTACGGTACCATTTTGCCTAGTTCCTTCACCCGAGTTCTCTCAAGCGCCTTGGTATTCTCTACCCGACCACCTGTGTCGGTTTGGGGTACGATTTCTTACAAACTGAAGCTTAGAGGCTTTTCCTGGAAGCATGGCATCAATGACTTCACTACCGTAGTAGCTCGACGTCGTGTCTCGGCCTTAAGATTTCCCGGATTTACCTAAGAAATCAGCCTACGCACTTGAACCTGGACAACCATCGCCAGGCCCACCTAGCCTTCTCCGTCCCCCCATCGCATTTGTAAGAAGTACGGGAATATTAACCCGTTTCCCATCGACTACGCTTTTCAGCCTCGCCTTAGGGGTCGACTTACCCTGCCCCGATTAACGTTGGACAGGAACCCTTGGTCTTCCGGCGAGGGAGTTTTTCACTCCCTTTATCGTTACTCATGTCAGCATTCGCACTTCTGATACCTCCAGCAAACTTCTCAGTTCACCTTCAACGGCTTACAGAACGCTCCCCTACCCAGCACAGTAAACTGTACTGCCGCAGCTTCGGTGTATAGCTTAGCCCCGTTACATCTTCCGCGCAGGCCGACTCGACCAGTGAGCTATTACGCTTTCTTTAAATGATGGCTGCTTCTAAGCCAACATCCTGGCTGTCTGAGCCTTCCCACATCGTTTCCCACTTAGCTATACTTTGGGACCTTAGCTGGCGGTCTGGGTTGTTTCCCTCTCCACGACGGACGTTAGCACCCGCCGTGTGTCTCCCGGATAGTACTTACTGGTATTCGGAGTTTGCAAAGGGTTGGTAAGTCGGGATGACCCCCTAGCCTTAACAGTGCTCTACCCCCAGTAGTATTCGTCCGAGGCGCTACCTAAATAGCTTTCGGGGAGAACCAGCTATCTCCAGGTTTGATTGGCCTTTCACCCCTAGCCACAAGTCATCCGCTAATTTTTCAACATTAGTCGGTTCGGTCCTCCAATTGATGTTACTCAATCTTCAACCTGCCCATGGCTAGATCACCTGGTTTCGGGTCTATACCTAGCAACTCGACGCCCAGTTAAGACTCGGTTTCCCTACGGCTCCCCTATACGGTTAACCTTGCTACTAAATATAAGTCGCTGACCCATTATACAAAAGGTACGCAGTCACACCACGAAGGTGCTCCTACTGCTTGTACGTACACGGTTTCAGGTTCTATTTCACTCCCCTCACAGGGGTTCTTTTCGCCTTTCCCTCACGGTACTGGTTCACTATCGGTCAGTCAGGAGTATTTAGCCTTGGAGGATGGTCCCCCCATATTCAGACAGGATAACACGTGTCCCGCCTTACTCGATTTCACTGATTATGATGTGTCGGTTACGGGGCTATCACCCTGTATCGCCAAGCTTTCCAGCTTGTTCACCTGCATCATTAAAAGCTTAAGGGCTAATCCAATTTCGCTCGCCGCTACTTTCGGAATCTCGGTTGATTTCTCTTCCTTCGGGTACTTAGATGTTTCAGTTCCCCGAGTTCGCCTCATTAACCTATGTATTCAGTTAATGATAGTTGCTTATGCAACTGGGTTTCCCCATTCGGAAATCGTAGACTCAAGTGGCTTTTACTGCCTAATCTACGCTTATCGCAAGTTAATACGTCCTTCATCGCCTCTGACTGCCTAGGCATCCACCGTGTACGCTTATTCACTTAACCATACAACCCAAAAGGGTCTTTATGTATGTTCAACTAAATAAGGTTTTAGTTTGTTGATATTTAAGAGGGTAATCTTAAATATCGTTGCCGGACTCAATAGATGTTTTTGCCTACTTTTATGAAAAAGTAGATAAAAACTAGAATACAAGACACTTGAATGTGTGTTGTGTGTTTATCTTAAAGATAAACATTGAGAACTTTTATTTGATAACTTAATTACAGCCTTGAGCTGTTTTATTTTACTTTTTCAAAAGTAAAAACAAATTAAGCTATCAGTCAGCTTTCCAAATTGTTAAAGAGCATAAAGCATAAAGCTTTAATCAATAACCGAAGTCATTCATTAAAACTCTACTTTAATCTAAGTAAACCTAATCAATCTGTGTGGGTACTCATCAAAAATAATCTTCGTATAAGGAGGTGATCCAGCCCCAGGTTCCCCTAGGGCTACCTTGTTACGACTTCACCCCAGTCATGAACCACAAAGTGGTAAGCGTCCTCCCGAAGGTTAAACTACCTACTTCTTTTGCAGCCCACTCCCATGGTGTGACGGGCGGTGTGTACAAGGCCCGGGAACGTATTCACCGTGGCATTCTGATCCACGATTACTAGCGATTCCGACTTCATGGAGTCGAGTTGCAGACTCCAATCCGGACTACGACGCACTTTTTGGGATTCGCTTACTTTCGCAAGTTCGCTGCCCTCTGTATGCGCCATTGTAGCACGTGTGTAGCCCTACTCGTAAGGGCCATGATGACTTGACGTCGTCCCCACCTTCCTCCGGTTTATCACCGGCAGTCTCCCTGGAGTTCCCGACATTACTCGCTGGCAAACAAGGATAAGGGTTGCGCTCGTTGCGGGACTTAACCCAACATTTCACAACACGAGCTGACGACAGCCATGCAGCACCTGTCTCAGAGCTCCCGAAGGCACACCTGTATCTCTACTGGCTTCTCTGGATGTCAAGAGTAGGTAAGGTTCTTCGCGTTGCATCGAATTAAACCACATGCTCCACCGCTTGTGCGGGCCCCCGTCAATTCATTTGAGTTTTAATCTTGCGACCGTACTCCCCAGGCGGTCTACTTAACGCGTTAGCTCCGAAAGCCACGGCTCAAGGCCACAACCTCCAAGTAGACATCGTTTACGGCGTGGACTACCAGGGTATCTAATCCTGTTTGCTCCCCACGCTTTCGCATCTGAGTGTCAGTATCTGTCCAGGGGGCCGCCTTCGCCACTGGTATTCCTTCAGATCTCTACGCATTTCACCGCTACACCTGAAATTCTACCCCCCTCTACAGTACTCTAGTTTGCCAGTTTCAAATGACCTTCCGAGGTTGAGCCCCGGGCTTTCACATCTGACTTAACAAACCACCTGCATGCGCTTTACGCCCAGTAATTCCGATTAACGCTCGCACCCTCCGTATTACCGCGGCTGCTGGCACGGAGTTAGCCGGTGCTTCTTCTGTTGCTAACGTCAAGCAACGCAGTTATTAACTACGAAACCTTCCTCACAACTGAAAGTACTTTACAACCCGAAGGCCTTCTTCATACACGCGGCATGGCTGCATCAGGCTTTCGCCCATTGTGCAATATTCCCCACTGCTGCCTCCCGTAGGAGTCTGGGCCGTGTCTCAGTCCCAGTGTGGCTGATCATCCTCTCAGACCAGCTAGGGATCGTTGCCTTGGTGAGCCATTACCTCACCAACTAGCTAATCCCACATAGGCGTATCCAATAGCGCAAGGCCCGAAGGTCCCCTGCTTTGCTCCGAAGAGGTTATGCGGTATTAGCCATCGTTTCCAATGGTTATCCCCCTCTACTGGGCAACTTCCTATGCATTACTCACCCGTCCGCCGCTCGTCAGCGAAATAGCAAGCTATTTCCTGTTACCGCTCGACTTGCATGTGTTAGGCCTGCCGCCAGCGTTCAATCTGAGCCATGATCAAACTCTTCAATTAAAGTTTTTGTGGCCGCTCTTAAATAAAGAGACGACCGGCTCAACGAATACTGACTTCAAAACTATTCTTCTTAAAAAGAAGAAGTAACTTTAAAGCTATTATCTATCCAACAGATAGATAATGAATTGACTGTGCCGCTATTATTTATTTTCACTTTAAAAAGTGAAATCAAACCAGCTCAAGGCTGACTCTTTTAATAGCCGTTTGGTCACTCAGTTCATTGATAAATCTTTTTGATTATCATCAACGAGTGCCCACACAGATTGATAGGTTTAAATTGTTAAAGAGCGTTGTTCTTATCGATAATGCTTAGTGCATCTCGTTGAACAGGGCGGCCATTCTAGCGCTTTAAAAGTTAGTGTCAAACACTTTCTTACAACTTTTTTTCGCAAACCTTTTTGAGAAGGTTTTGACCTCTAACCCGTGCTGCAGCTTGGCTGCGTGCTCCGTGTCAGTGAGGTCGCATTATAGAGAGTTAACTTAGCTTGGCAAGCCATTTTTTACGTTTTTTTGTTTTTATTTACCGTTCGTTCAAAAAAGACACTAAAGCTTTTATTTTTGCTACTTTTTACAGCGATTTCTCGATGCTTTTTGTAAATTGAGTCACTTTTTCCCAATTTGTGTATTCCACTTCTTTACTTGTATCCGTTTCACCTTTGGTCATTCTCATAATCAATTGAATCATCATTCGATCAAACCAAGAATAACGTGGATATAATAGTGCCCCAGCAAAAACACCAATCTTTTTCGGTTTCCATGGAGATTTCTTCAAGAACGTCTGAATATAGACACTACCTTCTGGTGTATCCTTGCCTTCTTTACGAGCTGTCAGATTGACACTATAGAAGTAGGCATCAGCAGCGTTTAATTGTGCTAGATGACGGTCAATAAAACGATAGAGTTTCTTATTAAAACGTCCGTAACGAATAGAGGCCCCAATAATAAGGGTATGATACAAACCAAAGTCGACAGTATGCGCTTCGTGTAGATTAATGAGGTTACAATGACTTTCCCCTAATTCTTGAGCCATATATTGGGCAATTTTGTAGGTCTGCCCTTCTTGGGTGGAATACAAGATGAGGTATTTTTTTTCGTGCATTTAACTTTTCCAAAATGTCGGTGTAAATAAAATAAGTAAGGTAAAGACTTCTAGTCGCCCAAATAACATGGAAATAATTAATACCCACTTAGCAGCATCATTCACGTTAGCAAAATGAACGGACACATCTCCAAGTCCTGGCCCCAAGTTATTTAAAGTGGCGGCTATCGCAGAAAAAGCGCTGAGCTCATCCATACCTGTCGCAATCAAACCTAACATACAAAGCACAAAAACGAGTGCGTAAGCAGAGAAGAACCCCCAAACCGCATCCACGACACGTTGAGGTAGAGCTTTATCGCCAATCTTGATTGGAAAAACCGCTCTAGGGTGAACTAACCGCTTTAGCTCTCGCCCACCCTGTAGAGTCAATAACAAAACACGAATCACTTTTAAGCCGCCGCCGGTCGAGCCTGCACACCCGCCTATAAAAGAAGAAAATAACAATAAGACCGGTAAAAATAATGGCCATTGAGAAAAACCGGTGGTCGTAAAACCGGCCGTTGTTGAAATGGAAACCGTTTGGAACAACACTTGGTCGAACGTTTCAAAGGTAGTTAAGTCATTATTATGAGACAGTAAAATAAAGAAACACAATAAAAAGAGTAATACCTGAATCGTAATAAATGCTCTAAATTCCGGATCGCGCCAATAGTACTTAGGATGAACACCACCTGAAGCAAAAACGGCAAAGTGCAGCGAGAAATTACAGGCAGAGATCAATAAGAAGACGACGGTAATCATGTTGATCACTGGACTATTAAAATACCCCATACTGGCATCATGAGTGGAAAACCCACCGATCGCTATGGTTGAAAAGCTATGACAAATCGCATCAAACACACTCATGCCCGCCAACCAAAAAGCCAATGCACAAGCAATGGTAAGGCTGAGGTAAATGTACCACAGCACTTTCGCTGTCTCGGCAATACGTGGTGTCATTTTGCTATCTTTTACCGGCCCTGGAATTTCTGCACGGTATAACTGCATTCCACCGATGCCAAGAATTGGTAAAATAGCAACGGCCAGGACAATAATCCCCATCCCCCCAAACCATTGTAAGAACTGGCGATAGAATAAAATCGCTTTGGGCAAGTGATCCAGTCCGACAATTGTCGTCGCCCCTGTGGTAGTTAAGGCTGAAAAAGACTCAAAGAAGGCGTCAGTGACAGAAACATCAGGATTAGGTGATAACCATAACGGTAATGCCCCCGCACTACCGATTACGGTCCAAAACAGGACCACAATCAAGAAGCCATCCCGTGCTTTTAAATCCGACTTTTTATCGCGATTAGGAAACCAGCAGATCCCACCACAAAGTAGCAGAACAAAAAAGGTCGTCACGAAAGGTACACCGGCACCATCACGATAAATTAAGGCCACCAGCGCAGGAGCTAGCATTGATACACTAAATAAGGCTAATAATAAGCCTATTATCCGAATAATTGAACGAAACTGCATACGTGCTAAGAAGCTAAGCTTCCACATTCCTTGTATTATTTGATGAACGAACTGACATCTCTTGAATCAACACTTTCGCACCACTTTTATTAATTAATGTTTGGGTAAAGAGATTCTCTTCCCGTTTATCCACTTCGATCAATAACACCACTTCACTATCAAATTGAGCATCCAATTGTTGAGTATGAAATTGCCCTAAAATCGATTGTACTAATGGCATTAATGGATAGTCTAACCTTAGCTGCAATTGAGTCATGATCTTTTTCTCAATTGTTTGAAGTTGCTTGAGAGCTTGCTGTACCCCTCCGCCATAGGCTTTCACTAAACCGCCGGTTCCTAACTTAATACCACCAGAGTAACGCGTTACCACCGCCGTCATTTCGCCAACCCCCGAACCTGATAATTGGGCTAAAATCGGTTTACCCGCAGTACCAGAAGGTTCACCATCATCACTGAATCCCCATAATAATGAATCATTAGGACGGCCCGCGACAAATCCCCAGCAGTTATGCCTTGCACTGGCATGTTGTGCTTTGACGTGTTCGATAAATTGCTTAGCGCTGTCAATACTTGGGGTATGTGCAAGTTGGGTGATAAAGACACTCTTTTTTATTTCTTCTTCAAAGACGACATTCTCTCGCGGTATTAAATACGGTTGATCGCTCATCACACCCTCCAAAATAAAGTTGCTCAGTCTAACATGTGATCAAGCGTTTATGGATAGACAAAATGACCCCGCGCACATATTTCAAACAATTGTTTGAATTGTTATTGAAGTTAACATTTATACGATCAAGACTATAACAATCTGGTCAAACCAGAAAAAATTATAATAAGTTCTCTACAACAATCACCTTTGTTCGTCATGGAGATAGACAATGATTTACCAACATACGGCCCTACACGTAAAGGAATTGCAAGACGGTATCGTTCAACTGACATTCAGTGAAAACGCCTCCGTGAATACCCTCGGCTCTGATGCACTAAAAGCATTAGATGAAGCGCTTGATGCCATCAAGTCTCAACCTAATGTCACAGGTTTAATACTTAATTCCGATAAAGACTCCTTCATTGCTGGGGCTAATATCAAAGAATTTTTAGGTCTCTTTGCCCAACCCATTGAAGAGCTAAAACACTGGATAAAATACGCTAACGATATCTTTTGCAAGCTCGAAGATTTGCCGTTTCCAACTTTATCTGTGATTAAAGGCTTTGCCTTAGGTGGCGGCTGTGAATTGATTTTATCAACTGACTTACGTATTGGTGATCACACGGCATTAATTGGTTTACCAGAAACTAAACTCGGCATTATCCCTGGTTTTGGAGGGACAGTACGTCTACCTCGATTAATCGGAGCGGATAATGCCATGGAAATGATCGCTACCGCCAAACTACAAAAAGCCGATGAAGCGCTCAAATTGGGCTTATTAGATGCCATAGTAAGCTCCGACCAACTTGAAAGCTCAGCGCTACTCACCATGCAACAAGCACAAAGTGGCCATATTGACTGGCAAGCTCGCCGCCAGCAAAAAATGGCACCTTTACCCTTGAGCAAAGTTGAAGCCTTAATGAGCTTTACCACCGCAAAGGGGATGATTTCCGCCAAAGCAGGCCCACATTACCCCGCACCCATTGCTTCAGTCAAAGCCATTGAAGAAGCTGCGACCTTCGAGCGAGATGGTGCATTAGAGATTGAGAGAAACTCTTTTGCTCACGTAGCCAAAAGTGATACTGCTCAAGCTTTAATCGGCCTCTTTTTAAATGATCAATACATTAAAGCTATCGCTAAAAAAGCCACGAAAGAAGCCACCAAAACACAACGCGCCGCCGTTTTAGGTGCTGGTATCATGGGAGGAGGAATCGCTTACCAATCAGCCTCCAAAGGCATCCCAGTTTTAATGAAAGACATTGCCCAATCCTCGCTTGATCTCGGCATGAATGAAGCATCAAAATTGCTAAATAAGCAGCTAGAACGAGGAAAAATTGATGGTTTCAAACTAGCAAAAGTCTTAGCAGCCATCACGCCTAGTTTGCATTACTCCGGTATTGAACAAGCCGATATTATCGTGGAAGCTGTGGTTGAAAATCCTAAAGTTAAAGCAGCAGTATTAGCCGAGGTTGAACAGCATGCAAAACAAGGCGCAATCATTGCGTCAAATACTTCCACCATTCCAATTAACCAATTGGCAAAAGCAGTCAAACATCCAGAAAACTTCTGTGGTATGCACTTCTTTAACCCAGTACACCGAATGCCACTGGTAGAAATTATTCGTGGTGAACACACTTCCGAAGATACCATCAACAAGGTCGTGGCTTACGCAGCGCAAATGGGTAAATCGCCTATCGTGGTTAATGATTGTCCAGGGTTCTTTGTCAACCGAGTCCTATTCCCTTATTTTGGTGGCTTTAGTTTATTAATGCGAGATGGGGCTGACTTCACGCAAATCGATAAAGTGATGGAACGTCAATTTGGTTGGCCGATGGGGCCGGCTTACTTACTGGATGTCGTGGGTATTGATACTGCACACCACGCTCAAGAAGTAATGGCACAAGGCTTTCCTGAGCGCATGGGTAAACAAGGTAAAGATGCGATTGATGTTTTATATCACGCCCAAAAATACGGTCAAAAAAATGGTCATGGTTTTTACACTTACACTCTAGATAAAAAAGGAAAGCCAACCAAAACCTTCGACCCAAGTATTTTAACGCTATTAAAAGAAGTGACGGCGGATAGTAAAACCTTCTCTGATGAAGACATTATTAATCGCACCATGATCCCGATGATCAATGAAGTGGTGTTGTGTCTAGAAGAAAGCATTATTGCCTCCCCGCAAGAAGCAGATATGGCACTCATCTATGGACTTGGATTCCCTCCTTTCCGTGGTGGCGTCTTCCGTTACTTAGATAGTATCGGTCTGAACAACTACATCCAGACTGCGTCACAATTTTCTGAGCTAGGTCCAATGTATCGCGTACCACAACTGCTGATCGAAATGGCAGAAAAAGGCGAAACATTTTATTCAAACCAAAGCACAAGCATTTAATGACGTTGGATAAGGAACATCAAAATGAATAATGTAGTAATTGTAGATTGTATTCGTACCCCAATGGGTCGTTCTAAGGCGGGTGCTTTTCGCCATGTGCGTGCAGAAGATCTTTCCGCTCATTTAATGAAAGGCTTGTTAAAGCGCAATCCTAAACTCGACCCAACTCAAATTGAAGATGTGTATTGGGGCTGTGTGCAACAAACTCTTGAGCAAGGCTTCAATATTGCACGTAATGCTTCATTATTGGCGGGCATTCCTAAAAATGTTGGTGCCGTTACTGTCAACCGCTTATGTGGCTCTTCCATGCAAGCGCTACATGATGCGTCACGTGCCATCATGGTGGGCGATGCAGAGATTTGTTTGATTGGTGGCGTCGAGCACATGGGGCATGTCCCTATGAATCACGGCGTTGATTTCCATCCTGGCTTGGCAAAAAATATCGCAAAAGCGGCAGGAATGATGGGGTTAACAGCTGAAATGCTTGGAAAACTACACGGCATCACTCGCCAAGCACAAGATGAATTTGGTGCTCGCTCCCACCAAAGAGCACACGCCGCAACCCTAGAAGGTCGCTTCAAAAATGAAATCTTAGCCACAGAAGGTCATAATGCCGATGGTTCATTACAACTTTTTGATTTTGATGAAGTGATACGCCCAGAAACCACCGTCGAAAGCTTGTCTCAATTACGACCTGTCTTTGACCCGGCTCATGGAACCGTCACCGCTGGAACCTCATCGGCGCTATCTGACGGTGCTTCAGCAATGCTGATCATGAGTGAGAATAAAGCAAAAGCGCTTGGCTTACCCATCCGAGCACGGATTCGTGCCATGGCCGTTGCCGGTTGCGATCCCTCGACAATGGGATACGGCCCGGTACCGGCCACTCAAAAAGCGTTGCAACGTGCAGGCTTATCAATCCAAGATATGGGGATGATCGAACTGAACGAAGCCTTTGCTGCGCAAGCTCTACCTTGCGCCAAAGATTTAGGGTTACTCGATGTGATGGATGAAAAAGTAAACCTAAATGGCGGCGCAATTGCATTGGGTCACCCATTAGGTTGTTCAGGGGCACGAATTTCAACCACCTTAATAAACTTGATGGAAACCAAGGATGTTGAATTTGGTTTAGCAACGATGTGTATTGGCTTAGGGCAAGGCATTGCCACGGTATTTGAACGAGTGGAATAATTCGCTTCATATCAATGCTAAAAAGGGTTTCCCACGCTGGAAACCCTTTTTTCATTCAACCAAAGCCCGCGACTAAGCGTTATACCAATCACACTAATCAGATGGTCAGATAATGAGTGCGATTAACGTTACTTAACGCTCATTTCCTGATGACTTGCACTATTCATGCTATTACTTCGGTAAGGCACCACATAACTTTCTCCATTATCAGGATGAATAATTTGATAATACTGTGGGAGGTTAAAGTTACATTGAGAATCTGAACCTGATTCTTGAATATTATTGGTATAAAAACGGTTTACTGTACGGATCATATCATCACGGCAACCATCAAATTGTCGATACACTTCAACGTGATTATTTTCATCTAAGACGTAAATATTAAAACCGTCATCATCACCTTCAAAGAAAAACTGTATCAAGCCTTCACTGGCATAAGCATCAACGATATCCGGTGGTGGTAACTCTTGATTCGTGCCCACTTTAAGTAAAGGTGCACCTTGCAGTTTATTGGTTGAAATGCTGCTATAAAAATCAATAGAGTTTTCCAGCTTCATGACCGAGACACCACGGCGCTCAAAGAATAAACCATACATTTGATTGGCGACTTTTAGCACTTTAAAGCGCCGACGTTTATCATTTTCAACCGGTTTTAAACGCAATTCGATACATTCCGCCAGTAACTGGTACACCATGTTACGCATCATGCCTCTCATGTGTTCGCTATAGCAAAATACATCGATAGATTCTGGCGGTAGCGCATCTTGATGCATTTTACCTAGGATAGTTTTAAGCGCATCAATAATGGAGGTTTCACCGGAAAAATGCAGCGTCCGGACTTCATGCCAAGAATTGCGATAAACCAAATCAACACTCGAGACTAAACACTGTTGTTTCTCTGAAAAACTAAATACATCGACATTGGCTTTGCTATCAGCCTTTAATTGTTGAGGTAATAATTTAGCCGTGGGGTCACTTTCTAAATTAATAAAAATAGATAGCTGGTTGACCTCACATGGACTGGCGAGTGCCTGCATCGTAGGTTGACGCTTACGTAATGAGAACGTATTACGTAAATCACTCACCATTTGATAGAGCTTATCTATATCTAAATCCGCATCACGAACAACGGCTTCCAAGTGGGTTGCTTCTGTGATCAAGCCATTAAAGAATCCCCATGCGACCAACTTACTTAAATATTGGTTATGTTCGAGCGGCGCTCGGCCAATAATGTCATAAGGGTTCAATGATTGTTTATAGAGATACCAACCGGCTTGATTAATGCGTCCTTCTGGCACTTGAATAAACGTCAGGTTCGATTCATGCAGATCTGGTGATATTTGTGTATTAAGGAGTGTCACCTTACCCGGTAAAATTTCAAATGCAGCGTAAAGTTTGCGCGCTAAGATACTGATATCTTGTGGGCTAATCGCAGAAGTAATGTCATGACGGCGTGCAAATTGAATTAAATTACGATAGCTAAGCATTAAGGCATCTAATAATTCATGATGCACTTTTTTTACCAACTCGACTTTCCAGTGACGACGGTTATCCAAGGTTTCGATTACCTCGTCGCTCCATCCCCAACTGGCCACTAACTCTTGCAAAGCCGAATAACGCCAACTGACCGTATTTGGTCCCGGTTGACGTGATAATTTCACGTGTGTTTTAAGATAAAAACAACGACGAACGAGCTCTAAACGCCGAGAATCACCAATACGTTCTAAATATTGGGTGACTTTTTGCAGCATAAGATAATAACTATCCATGCCATATTCTTTCTGCTCACAAGCAAAAAAACGACGCTTGGTATCCACACTTAATAATTGTGGATGTGGGTATTCCCACGAATAAGACTCTAATAAAATGGCCTTCAGTACCGACTTATAAGGTGAATCAATACTTTTATACAGTTGCCATAAATTAGAACCAAAATACTCTTCAGCTGGAATATGGTGCAGTTGTCCAAAATCGATCCACTGAGAGCAATCAATATAACCACTTGAACATAATTTTTGGACATATTCGTCATAGCATTCTTCCATTTCTGGAGGGACAATTTGCCACAACAAACGCTGTCCAGCTAAACGCACCGCAGAACGGTAAAATTCATCCAGTAATAATAAATGCTGAGAAGAACCGCAGTTATCTCCGGTCATTTCCTCTGATTGATTGGTGCGAAAACGCGTTTCATCCATCAAGAAAAAATTGGCTTCCACACCACGACTTTTCGCCCATTCCGTAATCAGCAAACACTTATTCACCAGATGCGTTCTGTCTACTTGAGGCATCTCGGGAGACACACACACCCAGATATCAAGATCACTAGATGAGCTCTGACCAACCGACGAGGTACTGCCCATAGTATAAAGCGCTAAAATTTGAGCAGGAGCGGTCATGGGTTGCACAAGGCTGCAAAGCTCAACATTATCATCAAAATCTTGAATCACTTGGAGCTGAATTTGATTTAAAGAGAAATCGCAGATTCCAAATGGTGCTGAAGAATTAAAACCGGGTAAGGCGGGATGATTAAAATGCAATAAAACCGGGATGAGATGAAAGACTTGCTGGCTTTGGCTATCCATAATAGACAACGCTCTCTCAACTCGTTGTTGATTGAGTTTATCTAATCTGTCGACTAATACTGCTGTGTATGCTTGCAAGATAACTTCCTAACCACACTGACTTCCCAACCACATTGGAATGAAGGCAATAATATTTATAATACTTTAAGAATTAAAACGTGATCAATTTAACATTTTTTTCTCTGTGGGTAAACATTATACAATTCGATGACAACTACGACTTTAGTCCAGTATGAAGCCCATCAAATTCTTCTAAATTTCCCACAAATTTACTGTTGTACAGTAAGTTTTTTATACAATGAATGATAGGATAACCACTCAATTACCAAGAATAAAAGGTCACTTTATGTCAACAACCCCTATCCGTATTGCTACCCGTAAAAGCCCTTTAGCATTATGGCAAGCCCATTTCGTCAAAGATGCTTTACAACAAGCACACCCAGGGCTTGAAGTCGAATTAGTCACTATGGTGACCAAAGGTGACGTAATCCTCGATACTCCACTCGCCAAGGTAGGTGGTAAAGGATTATTCGTGAAAGAGCTCGAAGTTGCAATGCTTGAAGGACAGGCTGATCTCGCGGTTCATTCCATGAAAGATGTTCCGGTCGACTTTCCTGAAGGGTTAGGTTTAGTCACCATTTGTGAGCGTGGCGACCCTCGAGATGCCTTTGTCTCCAACACTTATAACAATGTCGATGAACTGCCTCATGGTTCAATTGTCGGTACTTGCAGTTTACGTCGTCAATGCCAATTAAAAGAACGCCGCCCAGATCTGATCATTAAAGAACTGCGTGGAAATGTAGGTACACGTTTAGGAAAACTTGATGCAGGTGAGTTCGATGCGATTGTCTTAGCGGCTGCAGGTCTAAAACGATTAAATCTCGAAGAGCGTATTCGTAGCTTTATCGAACCTGAAGAATCATTACCCGCTGTTGGCCAAGGTGCTGTCGGTATCGAATGTCGTTTAGATGATCATCGTTTACGTGAACTTCTGTTGCCATTAAATGACATTGAAACTTCAGACCGCGTTCTATGTGAGCGAGCAATGAACCTAACCTTACAAGGTGGATGCCAAGTACCAATTGGCAGTTATGCCGTGTTAGATGGTGAGAATATTTGGTTACGCGGTTTAGTCGGTGAACCCGATGGCAGCAAAATTATTCGTGGCGAAATTAAAGGCTTAAGAAAGGATGCAGAGCAACTTGGTATCCAATTAGCCAATCAACTGCTTGGTGATGGAGCCAAACAAATTCTCGAAAACCTGTATTCTGAACATAGCGAATAATGTCCGTACTCGTTACTCGCCCCGGTAAGGATGGAGAAGCATTGTGTCATTCATTACAACAACACAATATTCCCAGCATTCACCATCCTTTAATCGAACTCAGACAAGGCCAAGACAGCCCTCAACTCGTCTCGGCCTTGTCTCAGTGCGACTTAGTCATCGCGGTAAGTCAACATGCAGTCCATTGGGCATGGCAGGAGTTACAGCAACATCATCAACCTTTCCCGTCTCATCTTAGGTATTTCGCAATTGGAGAAAAAACCGCGCAATTACTCCATCAATTTACTCAACAAGAAGTCCTTTCACCCCAAATAAGTGACAGCGAACACTTACTGGACTTACCAGCTTTGAAGTTGGTGAAAAATCAGCGTATTTTGATATTACGAGGCAATGGCGGTAGAGAACTGATTCATCACACTTTGCAGGCACGTGGTGCGATGGTTGAATATAATGAAATATATCGTCGCGTTCCATTGCCTATCAATAAACATAACACCTGGGAGCAATGGAAAATGCACGGTGTTTCTCACCTCGTTATCACCAGTGGTGAACAACTCGCATTTTTTATGTCACAAGTACCTAAGTCATATTTATCTTGGGTTACCCAGTTAACACTCTATGTTCCTAGCCAGCGCATTTATCAGCAAGCGGAACATTTTGAGTTTTCACATATAATTAATACAGGCAGTGCTGCTAATCCTGTGTTATTGGATTACCTGAGTAAGACTTACGTTACAGGAAAAAGATATGACCGATAATCATAATAAGGCCAACGAAATGACGAATGATGTCAGCTCTTCTACTCCAACGGATAACAAAAAAAACAAAGGCCACAAACGCGCTTCTGCCGCCATTATTATTGCGCTGCTTGTTGCCGGTTCAGTGATTGCATTTGAAGGCTATCAATATATCCAAAGCCAAAAAACCATCAGCCAATTACAAGCGCAAGTAACACAACTTAATGCGCATGTAGCATCGCAATTAGAACAAAATCAAAGCGCAATCAAAAAAGAAACGTCAACATTACAGCACAAACTTGAAACTCAAGCTGAACAACAAGAAAAAAGCATCAAAAGCTTACAACTGGCTATCACTGATATTAAAGGCCGACGTCCAAATGATTGGTTGTTAGCGGAAGCGGATTACCTGGTAAAAATGGCTGGCCGAAAGTTATTTTTAGAACATGATGTAGAATCAGCGACACAATTAATGATTTCAGCGGATCAACGCATTGCTGCTCTCAACGATCCCAGCCTAGTCCCATTGCGTAAAGCCATGGCGGCCGATATTACGCAACTCAAATCATTACCGATTATTGACCGTGAAGGGTTAATTTTAAAGCTCATTAGTTTACAGCGAGAAACCGATCAATTGCCGCTCGCTAACTCACTCTTGCCCAAAGAAGAGGAGCAACAACCAGAAGTTGTCTCTGAAGATATTAATGATTGGAAAAGCAATTTAATGACGTCATTAAAAAACTTTGCCAGCCATTTTATTACTTTTAGAACGCGAGATGGTAATGCCACCCCTCTCTTATCCCCGACTCAGCATTTCTACTTAAAAGAAAATGTAAAAGCTAAATTAGAAACAGCAGTCAAAGGGGTGTATGCAGAAAATAATGACCTTTATCAAACTGCTTTAACCGTTACTCAGGAATGGTCAAAAAAATACTTTAACCAACAATCCATCAAGGTTCAAAAATTCCAACAAGAAATTACGCAACTACAAAGTAAAGATATTACCGTCGAGTATCCAGTCAAATTAGAAAGTCATAAACCACTCACAGATCTTATCTCAGATCGTTTACGTCGTTCAATTTCATCATTAGAACAAGGAGATAAGTAATGTTTCGCTTAGTATTTATCTTCGTTGTACTTGGCTTAGGGTTATTTGTGGGCACGCAATATTCCGAACAACAAGGTTACGTACTCATTTCATTTGCTAATACTACGACCGAAATGAGTGTAACAACCTTAGTGATTTTTATTGTTGCCACGTTAGCCGCTTTATTTTTACTTGAGTTCATGATTAAAAAAGGGTTGCGAGCAACCAATGCAACTTGGAATTGGTTCAGTGTACGTAAACTCAAACGAGCTCGTCGTTATACTAATGAAGGTATCATCAAATTATTAGAAGGTGATTGGAAAGGGGCAGAAAAGAAAGTAACACGCTGGGCGAATCATCATGATATGCCCTTACTTTGTTATTTGATTGCCTCTGAAGCTGCTCAAGGCATGGGAGATGAGGCAAAGCGAAAAAAATATCTTACTCTTGCAGAACAACAAGAAGGGTATTCCTTAGCGGTTGAAATGACCAAAATTCGTCAGTTAGTGCGAAATAAGCAATATGCCGATGCACACAGTCAATTAGAGCAATTAAAAGGACGTTATCCTAATAATACTATTGTTTTGAATTTGCTGAAAAAAACCTATATTGGATTAGAGTTATGGTCGGCATTAGACGAATTATTACCTAAGCTAAAGAAAGCAAAACTGATCAGCCAAAATGAATATGACGAACTGTTTTACCAAGCACAACTTGGAAAGATGAAAGAAATCGCAGAACAAAAAGGATTGGATGGATTATTAGCTTATTGGAGTCAACTGCCTAAAAAGCTGAAGCAAGATAATCATCTGGTTAGCCTAATGGTCGAGCAATTAATCTTACATCAAGGAGACTCAGAGGCTTATCTGATTTTACGAGATGCGATAAAGCAACAACCATCACCAGAGATTCTACCCTTGCTGACTCAATTGGATTTACCAGATCATCACCCAGTGATCGTATTACTTGAAGGATTAGTCAAAAAACATCCCGATAATCCAGAAATCAATAGTGTATTAGGTCAATTTTATTTACGGGAACAAAAGTGGTCGCAGGCACAAAAAGAATTTGAAATTGCCTTAACCCAACGAATCAGTATTGCTGATTATTCCTTCTTAGCGGATTCATTAGAAAAACAAAATATGAAACAAGCGGCAGGAGAGGTCTCAAGAAAAGCGTTATCACTTATAGAGAAGTAATCCTAAAGCTCAGAGATTCCCTCAACACTCGTCACTTTATGATGGCATCATTTTAAGGTCTGATTTTGGTATAAAGCCAATCAGGCCTTTTATTTTGGCGCTATTACGACGAAACCTTAAAACACGGGCCATTTCAGTACCAACAGGCTATCAATCCAATGTAAGCCGCAAAAAACGTATACGAAATAGAACGTTATAATAGCAATGACATTGATTACCCCAGAACATATTGCTCTAAATAACGTTCTTGTATGATTTCAGTATGAAGCTCGATTTGGTCAACGTAACACCACAACGAGGATTTGAGCTGAAAAAGGGACGAGGCCTAGAACAACCCCGCAACAACAACAACATGGAAGCGATGCGTGAGCATTTAAATCCTATCTATTCCGCCCCCTAATGGGAAAACACTCAGTCATCATTATGGATCAAGTGAGTTGCTATCAAGCTATCAAACCAGCTAAACCCGATAGAGCAAATATTAAGTTGGTTGCGACAGAATAAATTAGCCAATAAATTAAATGCTTTGACAGTTATAAGGAGATTGTTGATAACATTTGTTCTGCTTGGAATCACTTTTCAGAGAGTAAAAACAGAATGATTTCACTCTGCTTTAGAGACTGGACAGATTTGACCATTTAATTAATGTAATTGATATTAGTGTGATTGGTATAACACACTCCAATTTGAAGAGGGAAAGTGTCATCTTATTGAGAGTGGATAACAGAAATGAAAAAAGCCCACTGATAACAGTGGGCTTTTCTGATAGTGGTGGAGGGATAGGGATTTGAACCCTAGAGCCGCTATTAACGACTGCCGGTTTTCAAGACCGGTGCTTTCGACCACTCAGCCATCCCTCCAACAAATTGTTATTACTGGTTTAAAACCCCAATAATATTCGACCATAAGGTCTTAATTTAAAGCCTGGCGATGTCCTACTCTCACATGGGGAGACCCCACACTACCATCGGCGCTACTTCGTTTCACTTCTGAGTTCGGCATGGAATCAGGTGGGTCCAAAGCGCTATGGTCGCCAAGCAAATTCTTTTGTTAAACGCTCAAGCGTTTAACTTAATTCGGAAAGCTGCTTTGTTATCTCTAACTCGTTCTCACACTCATTCAAGCATGTCTTATATCTATTAAGTCCATCAAAACCCTTTAGGTGTTGTATGGTTAAGCCTCACGGGCAATTAGTATTGGTTAGCTCAACGCCTCGCAGCGCTTACACACCCAACCTATCAACGTTCTAGTCTCGAACAACCCTTTAGGACACTTAAAGTGCCAGGGAAGACTCATCTCAGGGCTCGCTTCGTGCTTAGATGCTTTCAGCACTTATCGATTCCGAACTTAGCTACCGGGCAATGCCATTGGCATGACAACCCGAACACCAGAGGTTCGTCCACTCCGGTCCTCTCGTACTAGGAGCAGCCCCCTTCAATCTTCCAACGCCCACGGCAGATAGGGACCGAACTGTCTCACGACGTTCTAAACCCAGCTCGCGTACCACTTTAAATGGCGAACAGCCATACCCTTGGGACCGACTTCAGCCCCAGGATGTGATGAGCCGACATCGAGGTGCCAAACACCGCCGTCGATATGAACTCTTGGGCGGTATCAGCCTGTTATCCCCGGAGTACCTTTTATCCGTTGAGCGATGGCCCTTCCATTCAGAACCACCGGATCACTATGACCTGCTTTCGCACCTGCTCGAATTGTCATTCTCGCAGTCAAGCGGGCTTATGCCATTGCACTAACCACACGATGTCCAACCGTGTTTAGCCCACCTTCGTGCTCCTCCGTTACTCTTTGGGAGGAGACCGCCCCAGTCAAACTACCCACCAGGCACTGTCCTCACCCCAGATAATGGGGCTAAGTTAGAACATCAACACTACAAGGGTGGTATTTCAAGGTTGACTCCACATCCACTGGCGTGAATGCTTCAAAGTCTCCCACCTATCCTACACATGTAGGGTCAATGTTCAGTGCCAAGCTGTAGTAAAGGTTCACGGGGTCTTTCCGTCTAGCCGCGGGTACACTGCATCTTCACAGCGATTTCAATTTCACTGAGTCTCGGGTGGAGACAGCGTGGCCATCATTACGCCATTCGTGCAGGTCGGAACTTACCCGACAAGGAATTTCGCTACCTTAGGACCGTTATAGTTACGGCCGCCGTTTACCGGGGCTTCGATCAAGAGCTTCTCCGAAGATAACCCCATCAATTAACCTTCCGGCACCGGGCAGGCGTCACACCGTATACGTCATCTTACGATTTTGCACAGTGCTGTGTTTTTAATAAACAGTTGCAGCCACCTGGTATCTGCGACTCCCGGCAGCTTAGAGAGCAAGTCTCATCACCGCTAGGAGCGTACCTTCTCCCGAAGTTACGGTACCATTTTGCCTAGTTCCTTCACCCGAGTTCTCTCAAGCGCCTTGGTATTCTCTACCCGACCACCTGTGTCGGTTTGGGGTACGATTTCTTACAAACTGAAGCTTAGAGGCTTTTCCTGGAAGCATGGCATCAATGACTTCACTACCGTAGTAGCTCGACGTCGTGTCTCGGCCTTAAGATTTCCCGGATTTACCTAAGAAATCAGCCTACGCACTTGAACCTGGACAACCATCGCCAGGCCCACCTAGCCTTCTCCGTCCCCCCATCGCATTTGTAAGAAGTACGGGAATATTAACCCGTTTCCCATCGACTACGCTTTTCAGCCTCGCCTTAGGGGTCGACTTACCCTGCCCCGATTAACGTTGGACAGGAACCCTTGGTCTTCCGGCGAGGGAGTTTTTCACTCCCTTTATCGTTACTCATGTCAGCATTCGCACTTCTGATACCTCCAGCAAACTTCTCAGTTCACCTTCAACGGCTTACAGAACGCTCCCCTACCCAGCACAGTAAACTGTACTGCCGCAGCTTCGGTGTATAGCTTAGCCCCGTTACATCTTCCGCGCAGGCCGACTCGACCAGTGAGCTATTACGCTTTCTTTAAATGATGGCTGCTTCTAAGCCAACATCCTGGCTGTCTGAGCCTTCCCACATCGTTTCCCACTTAGCTATACTTTGGGACCTTAGCTGGCGGTCTGGGTTGTTTCCCTCTCCACGACGGACGTTAGCACCCGCCGTGTGTCTCCCGGATAGTACTTACTGGTATTCGGAGTTTGCAAAGGGTTGGTAAGTCGGGATGACCCCCTAGCCTTAACAGTGCTCTACCCCCAGTAGTATTCGTCCGAGGCGCTACCTAAATAGCTTTCGGGGAGAACCAGCTATCTCCAGGTTTGATTGGCCTTTCACCCCTAGCCACAAGTCATCCGCTAATTTTTCAACATTAGTCGGTTCGGTCCTCCAATTGATGTTACTCAATCTTCAACCTGCCCATGGCTAGATCACCTGGTTTCGGGTCTATACCTAGCAACTCGACGCCCAGTTAAGACTCGGTTTCCCTACGGCTCCCCTATACGGTTAACCTTGCTACTAAATATAAGTCGCTGACCCATTATACAAAAGGTACGCAGTCACACCACGAAGGTGCTCCTACTGCTTGTACGTACACGGTTTCAGGTTCTATTTCACTCCCCTCACAGGGGTTCTTTTCGCCTTTCCCTCACGGTACTGGTTCACTATCGGTCAGTCAGGAGTATTTAGCCTTGGAGGATGGTCCCCCCATATTCAGACAGGATAACACGTGTCCCGCCTTACTCGATTTCACTGATTATGATGTGTCGGTTACGGGGCTATCACCCTGTATCGCCAAGCTTTCCAGCTTGTTCACCTGCATCATTAAAAGCTTAAGGGCTAATCCAATTTCGCTCGCCGCTACTTTCGGAATCTCGGTTGATTTCTCTTCCTTCGGGTACTTAGATGTTTCAGTTCCCCGAGTTCGCCTCATTAACCTATGTATTCAGTTAATGATAGTTGCTTATGCAACTGGGTTTCCCCATTCGGAAATCGTAGACTCAAGTGGCTTTTACTGCCTAATCTACGCTTATCGCAAGTTAATACGTCCTTCATCGCCTCTGACTGCCTAGGCATCCACCGTGTACGCTTATTCACTTAACCATACAACCCAAAAGGGTCTTATGTATGTTCAACTAAATAAGGTTTTAGTTTGTTGATATTTAAGAGGGTAATCTTAAATATCGTTGCCGGACTCAATAGATGTTTTTGCCTACTTTTATGAAAAAGTAGATAAAAACTAGAATACAAGACACTTGAATGTGTGTTGTGTGTTTATCTTTAAGATAAACATTGAGAACTTTTATTTGATAACAACATAAAGTCGTTATCAGTCAGCTTTCCAAATTGTTAAAGAGCAAAGAGTTTCTTACGAAACCATTTTTAAAAGCATTCGTAAATGCGCTTAAAGATGGTGGAGCTATGCGGGATCGAACCGCAGACCTCCTGCGTGCAAGGCAGGCGCTCTCCCAGCTGAGCTATAGCCCCATCGAAATCATGTTGACCAATCTTTTAGGAAAGATTGGTGGGTCTGAGTGGACTTGAACCACCGACCTCCCGCTTATCAGGCGAGCGCTCTAACCAGCTGAGCTACAGACCCAACATGAAACTCTTTTCTATATAAACCTAATCAATCTGTGTGGGTACTCATCAAAAATAATCTTCGTATAAGGAGGTGATCCAGCCCCAGGTTCCCCTAGGGCTACCTTGTTACGACTTCACCCCAGTCATGAACCACAAAGTGGTAAGCGTCCTCCCGAAGGTTAAACTACCTACTTCTTTTGCAGCCCACTCCCATGGTGTGACGGGCGGTGTGTACAAGGCCCGGGAACGTATTCACCGTGGCATTCTGATCCACGATTACTAGCGATTCCGACTTCATGGAGTCGAGTTGCAGACTCCAATCCGGACTACGACGCACTTTTTGGGATTCGCTTACTTTCGCAAGTTCGCTGCCCTCTGTATGCGCCATTGTAGCACGTGTGTAGCCCTACTCGTAAGGGCCATGATGACTTGACGTCGTCCCCACCTTCCTCCGGTTTATCACCGGCAGTCTCCCTGGAGTTCCCGACATTACTCGCTGGCAAACAAGGATAAGGGTTGCGCTCGTTGCGGGACTTAACCCAACATTTCACAACACGAGCTGACGACAGCCATGCAGCACCTGTCTCAGAGCTCCCGAAGGCACACCTGTATCTCTACTGGCTTCTCTGGATGTCAAGAGTAGGTAAGGTTCTTCGCGTTGCATCGAATTAAACCACATGCTCCACCGCTTGTGCGGGCCCCCGTCAATTCATTTGAGTTTTAATCTTGCGACCGTACTCCCCAGGCGGTCTACTTAACGCGTTAGCTCCGAAAGCCACGGCTCAAGGCCACAACCTCCAAGTAGACATCGTTTACGGCGTGGACTACCAGGGTATCTAATCCTGTTTGCTCCCCACGCTTTCGCATCTGAGTGTCAGTATCTGTCCAGGGGGCCGCCTTCGCCACTGGTATTCCTTCAGATCTCTACGCATTTCACCGCTACACCTGAAATTCTACCCCCCTCTACAGTACTCTAGTTTGCCAGTTTCAAATGACCTTCCGAGGTTGAGCCCCGGGCTTTCACATCTGACTTAACAAACCACCTGCATGCGCTTTACGCCCAGTAATTCCGATTAACGCTCGCACCCTCCGTATTACCGCGGCTGCTGGCACGGAGTTAGCCGGTGCTTCTTCTGTTGCTAACGTCAAGCAACGCAGTTATTAACTACGAAACCTTCCTCACAACTGAAAGTACTTTACAACCCGAAGGCCTTCTTCATACACGCGGCATGGCTGCATCAGGCTTTCGCCCATTGTGCAATATTCCCCACTGCTGCCTCCCGTAGGAGTCTGGGCCGTGTCTCAGTCCCAGTGTGGCTGATCATCCTCTCAGACCAGCTAGGGATCGTTGCCTTGGTGAGCCATTACCTCACCAACTAGCTAATCCCACATAGGCGTATCCAATAGCGCAAGGCCCGAAGGTCCCCTGCTTTGCTCCGAAGAGGTTATGCGGTATTAGCCATCGTTTCCAATGGTTATCCCCCTCTACTGGGCAACTTCCTATGCATTACTCACCCGTCCGCCGCTCGTCAGCGAAATAGCAAGCTATTTCCTGTTACCGCTCGACTTGCATGTGTTAGGCCTGCCGCCAGCGTTCAATCTGAGCCATGATCAAACTCTTCAATTAAAGTTTTTGTGGTCTTGCGACCGGCTCAACGAATACTGACTTCAAAACTATTCTTCTTAAAAAGAAGAAGTAACTTTAAAGCTATTATCTATCCAACAGATAGATAATGAATTGACTGTGCCAATCATTAGTAAACTAATAATCGATTTGGTCACTCAGTTCATTGATAAATCTTTTTGATTATCATCAACGAGTGCCCACACAGATTGATAGGTTTAAATTGTTAAAGAGCGTTGTTCTTATCGATAATGCTTAGCGCATCTCGTTGAACAGGGCGGCCATTTTAGCGATTTAAAAGTTCGTGTCAAACACTTTTTCAAAACTTTTTTCGCAAACCTTATTGATAAGGTTTTGACCTCTAACCCGTGCTGCAGCTTGGCTGCGTGCTCCGTGTCAGTGAGGGCGCATTATAGAGACATCGTTCACATTGGCAAGCGTTTTTTTGAAATTATTTTTCAACTGCTGCTTTTTAAATCAAATCACTATTTTGTGATTATAATTTAAACATTTGAGCGGTATCACAGCAATTCGTTGGTAAATATTAGCTATTAAACGTAAGATCAATAAGTCTGCTTTTTATAGACGTATTCTTAACTTTTCTTTTATTCAACTAATAGTATTCAAATATGAACTCAAATAAATCGACCGTAACGGTTATCACGATTGCAATCATTGGCGCTGTTATCTTTTCTCTAACAGATATCATTCCCGCTTGGGGAAGCTTTTTGATTGGTGTGATTGCCACTTTTGTTGTTACTTCTAAATCTTCATCTAACCAATCTCAAGATTCTTCTGAAAAAGCTTCAACTCAAACCCTTTATGTCGGCAACTTACCGTACAAAGCAAATGAATCGAATGTACGTCAATTATTTTCTGAATATGGTGAAGTGTTTGCCGTTCGCCTAATGAAAGATAAGCGAACAGGTAAGCGCCGTGGTTTTGGCTTTGTGGTTGTGGCAGAATCCGATACTGATAGTGTTATTTCTGCATTAAACGAAAAAGATTATATGCAACGTACCTTAAAAGTTCGCGTAGCAAATGATCCTAAACACCCTGAAAGTGGAGTGGCTGAACAGGACTAAATCCAAAGTTCGCTACGCCTTTATCCAGTGCCATGCCTTCCCAAGGTGTGGCACTGCTATATATAGCGTGTCTTTTTGTGGCAGACTCATGCTGCACCTTCGCTTTTAATAACCCACCGACTCGTTTGGCAATCGCTTCTCCTGAATCCACTAACCTCACCCCGTCTCCGAATACTTGTTGAATTTCTTGTTTCAAGAGTGGGAAGTGAGTACAGCCTAATACCGCCACATCAATACTTCCAAGTAAAGGTTGAAGAATCACCTGTAATTCATTGAGATCGGCTGACTGACCACGTAGTTTTTCTTCAGCGATAGTCACGAGGCGCGTTGAACCGAGAAGTTTAACTTCCGTATCTGGCGAAAATTGATCAATGAGTTGATGAGTATAAGGACGCTGAATAGTCGCAGGGGTGGCAATCAATCCAATGGCTTGCTTGGATAATTGAGCTGCAGGTTTGATCGCAGGCACTACGCCAACAACAGGGATACTCAATTGCTGTCTTAAGTAGGGCAAGACAATGGTACTGGCCGTATTACACGCAATCACCACCATATCTACTTGCTGCTGAGCAACTATATTCGTCACCAAGCTCACCACTCGCTCAATTAATATCGCTTCCGCTAACTCACCATAAGGGTAAGCTTCATTATCAAACAAGTATACATAATCAAAATATGGGTAGCGTTGTTCTATTTGTTGATAAACAGATAATCCCCCGACACCTGAATCAAAAACTAAAACTTTAGGAACTGAGTTAATTGAAGTATCCACGAGACCCACTTAATAAATGAAAACTTATTGGCAGGCATAATACTCGGCTTAATGAGTGAAGGGAAATGGATGACTTTTAAAAATATGCCCCTTCATAGAGAAGAGGCATAAACTAAAGGGCTATAGCAAAGAACTTAGAACTGATAAGCAATCGAACCATAGTAGGTTCTTTCTGGTTCGATATAGGTTGCCGCTGTTTCATAATCAGCATCGAACAAGTTTTCAATACGTGCCGCTAGAACCCAGTTCGGCGTCAAATCATAGCTTGCGGCTAGATTCACTAAGCTATAAGCGTCTAGACGAGTATTGCCAGAATCATAACGTTTACCTTGATAAATATAGCTCAGGTTAGTTTGCCACTTGTCAGCCTGATAACCCACTTGCCATTTGTAATTTTGACGGGCGATACGAACCGCATCTTGACCGCTGTCTTTATCTTCTGGATCTAGGTATTCCAAAGACACTTGGTGATATAATGGCCCTGTTTGAAAATTACCAACCCACTCAATACCTTGAATCACCACATTATCATTCTCACAGGTCGAATAGGTAGACTGACATGAAATACGGTTATCAATGTCATTATAGAACCCTGCCAAGCGCCAATTTAATAAATTATGCTCACCTTCTAAAGCCACCTCATAATTAGTGGACTCTTCAGGGTTTAAATCAGGGTTAGACCAACCAGGGTAATAAAGCTCATTAAATGTAGGTGCTTTAAATCCTGTGCCTACATTTGCCGTTAACCTTAATGATTGAATAAACTGCCAACCCGCTCCGAGTTGCCATGTCGTTTTATCCCCAAACTGTTCGTTATCATCAAAACGAACACTGCCTTCCAATTGAAGAACACTGCCATTATGACCCAGTGTTAAATAAGCCGCTTTATTATCGCGTTCTTGCACTTCATAAACCGTATCTGAATCACTCACATCATTATTTAAATATTCCGCACCAAAACCAATAGAATTAGTTTGAGTCCATTGAAAATTATTCCGCCAAGTCACTTGGTTAGTTTGCGTCACCGTTTGAGATGAAGGTACATTATGTTGCGTTTTCGATTTATCTTCGCTATTAGCGTAAGTTAAATTGGAAACAAAACGTTCTGAGGTATATATCACCTGACCATTAACACTGTAATTATTGGTTTTATTTTGATCTGCGCTGAGACCCCAAAGCGGGTCATAATCGTATTCAGTTTGACCTTGATGATAATAACCATTCATACGAATCAGCCAATTATTATCAAGTTGTACCCCCCAATCAGCGATTACATTACTATTTTCATAACCATCACGGTCCTGACTACCAAACTCAGCAACATTGTAACCATCACTATGTTGATACTGTGCCGTGATATTTACCCAAGCTTTATCACTAGGTACCATTGCGACTGATCCAGTATAACTTTGATAGCCATCCGAACCACCCGTGGCTTTTACTGACCCCGTGGTTTCTGTGTTGGTTCCATTGGTCATAATATTAATCACCCCCGCCGTCGCATCAGCCCCATATACAGCAGCACGAGAACCTCGAAGGTATTCAATTTTTTGCACACCAGCCAATGGAATCTGACTAATATCCGAGTAACCTAATGTAGCACTCCCTAAGCGAACCCCATTAAATAGCACCACGACATTGCCGCTACCACGCACATACACACGTGCTGGTTGGTTTGGCCCACCATTTTGTGTCAACTGGATACCTGGAAGCTGGCGTAACACATCAAACAAAGTATTGGCTTGAGATTGGGTTATCTCTTCTTTGGTAATTTCAATAACCGGACTGGTGAGGTTGGTAATAGGTTCGGTACGCTTAGTAGCCGTCACTAACATCACATCGGTAGTGGCTTCAGAAGATTGAGCATAAGAAGGAAAAGCCAGTAACACACAGCTAGCAACAGTGGTTAATCCTGTTGCGAAAGAAATTGTTTTCATTATTTTAAAAGTCCTAAAACGCGAGAAACACAATGAGCAAATGCTCTGATTCACTGGCAGGTATTCGGACTGAAAGCTCGATAGTTATCCTTACTATCACCTACTTCTTTCAACTTCCCACCTTTTGGGTAGTGTCTGGCTCTTAACCGGAAAGTTTCGTTCTTATCACCGCTGCGCGTCAGTTCTGGATTTGCACCAAATTCCCTTTTTCAGCCATAACATTGATGTCTGGCACCAGCAGTTGGCATCGTAAAGTGCTAAGATTTTGATGTCCACTGATTGTTAAGTTAAGTGGATAAAATTATTTGTTTCATTCAAAAAAGCAATAGATGCACAACAAAACTGGACATCTGATACTCGATGGATAAAATCTGCGCTCCTGTTTTATCCTGTTCTGTTCCAAATAAAAGGCTTTCATTTATGGCAAACCTCACCCATGACACCATCAGCTATGCTCAACAATTAGAAGACAAGCTGCACCGCTTAGGCGATATGTTTGGTGATTTTATTACGCCAGAAATCGAAGTGTTTGAATCTCCTGAACAACATTATCGTATGCGCGCTGAATTTCGCGTGTGGCATGAAGGTGAAGACATGTACTACATCATGTTCGATCAAGCCACTCGCCAGAAATATCGCGTCGATCAATTTCCAACCGCAAGCCGCTTAATCAATGATTTAATGCCATTACTGATGGATGCGATGAAAGGCTGCCCGATATTACGCACTAAATTGTTCCAAGTGGATTTTCTCTCGACCTTAAGCGGTGAAGTTTTAGTGTCTCTCCTTTACCATCGCCAATTGGATGACGCTTGGCAACAAGAAGCACGACGCTTAAAACAACGACTCAATGAAGAAGGTTTTAACTTAGATTTAATTGGCCGTGCCCGTAAAATGAAACTGGTGATGGACCGTGATTACGTGGTTGAAAAGTTGCAAGTTAATGGTAAACCTTACATTTACCAACAAGTCGAAAATAGCTTCACTCAACCTAATGGCATCGTGGCGCAAAAGATGTTGGAATGGGCGGTAGATTGCACTCAAGACAGTCAAGGCGACTTATTAGAGCTGTACTGTGGTAACGGTAATTTCTCACTGGCCTTAGCGCAAAACTTCGAGCGCGTCTTGGCGACTGAACTGGCAAAACCCTCGGTGGATTCTGCGCAATACAACATTCAAGCCAATCACATTGATAATGTACAAATCATTCGCATGTCAGCCGAAGATTTTACCGATGCAATGGAAGGCAAGCGGGAATTTCGCCGCCTAAAAGATAACGGTATTGATTTAACCAGTTACAACTGTAATACCATTTTTGTCGATCCACCACGCTCAGGCATGGATGAAGGGACGTGTAAAATGGTGCAAGGTTATGAGCGAATCATGTACATCTCTTGTAATCCAGAAACCTTGAAAGACAACCTGTCTATTTTGGCACAAACGCATAATATCACTCGTTTTGCTCTATTCGATCAGTTCCCATTTACTCATCATATGGAAGTAGGGGTATTTTTGGAACGCAAAACAGCTTAACTATCACATTTCATTAGCTCATTATCCATTAAGCCACAAAACAGCAAAGCCGCTCATGAAGTCATTCCATGAGCGGCTTGGTGATAATCATAACCCACCTACAGGCTACTTTTTATCGACCCTTTCATTAAGGTCGTGCCTTTGGCTAACATCCTTAATTGTAAAATCATTCGTTCAGCCAGCACATTCCTTGCTTCTTCATCCAAATCTAAAGCCTCCGCGCCGGAAGTGAAAACAATCGTCACCGACGCTTCTGCTTGAATGGCGGCCAACTCCTGCTCAACGCCTGCACGCACGAGGTATTCGGTAAGTTCAGCGCCAAAATGTTGCACCTCACGCGCCACTGCAGCACGAAACTCTGCCGATGTCCCGGAACGCTCACGCAACAACAGGCGAAAAACGTTAGGACTTTGCTTAATGAACTCCATAAAAGTCTGTACCGAGGTTCGAATCAAACTCCCTTCAGCCACAATACGTTGCCGAGCTTGACGCATTAATTGGCGCAACAATAGCCCGCCTTCATCCACCATCACCAATCCCAATTCATCCATATCTTTAAAATGACGATAAAAAGAGGTTGGCGCGATCCCCGCTTCACGCGAGACTTCACGCAGACTTAAATTAGAAAAACCTCGGTCGGCACTGAGTTGCCCAAAAGCGGCATCAATTAATGAACGACGCGTTTTTTCTTTTTGTTGTGCTCGAATGCCCATAATGTTTCTCAATAGTTCAAGGTAAAAAGTAATATACCGATAAATCTCGTCAGCGACTATTCTCTCAATCGGAATTCAGTACCACAACTCTAAAATTAAACCTCAAACGCCTTATCTATGTGATCTTAACGACTGTCTGTTACCTCTAATATTTACCAATAAGATGAATGCGTTACTATTCATCTCTAGCGGTTAACATTACCGTAACGCTTTCAGGATTTAACCTATTTCAAAGGAAGAGCATGATGGATTCAACACACTTTGATGTCATTGTCATTGGCAGTGGCCCGGGCGGTGAAGGTGCTGCCATGGGCTTAGCAAAAGCAGGTCTACACGTTGCAATCATTGAAAAAGAAAGTAGTGTTGGCGGAGGATGTACCCATTGGGGCACCATTCCTTCCAAAGCTCTTCGTCATGCGGTAAGTCGCATCATTGAATTCAATAACAACCCATTATTTTGTAAAAACAATACTAGCCTCACAGCCTCTTTTTCTAACATTTTAGATCACGCCAAAACTGTTATCGATAAGCAAACTCGCTTACGCCAAGGCTTTTATGATCGCAACAGTTGTACCTTATTATTTGGTCAGGCGTCTTTTACCGGGCCAAACAGCATTTCAGTGGCTCAAGTTGATGGCACAACAGAACAATACACTGCAGATAAATTTGTCATTGCAACCGGTTCACGCCCTTACCAACCCCAAGATGTCGACTTTACCCATGAGCGCATCTATAACAGCGATACCATTCTGAACCTAAAACACGACCCTCGACACATCATTATTTATGGCGCTGGCGTGATTGGGTGTGAATACGCCTCAATTTTCCGAGGCTTAGAAGTGAAAACGGACCTCATTAATACTCGTGACCGTTTGTTAGCCTTTTTAGATAACGAAACCTCTGACGCGCTGTCTTATCACTTTTGGAATAGCGGTGTCGTGATCCGTAACGACGAAACCTACAGTAAAATTGAAGGAACCGACGATGGGGTCATTGTGCACCTTGAGTCGGGTAAAAAAATGAAGGCCGATTGTTTGCTGTATGCTAATGGTCGAACCGGCAACACCGACACTTTAAATTTAGAATTGGTTGGACTCAAACCCGATTCACGTGGCCAATTAACGGTCAATCACGGTTATCAAACCGAGGTAGAACATGTCTATGCGGTTGGGGATGTGATTGGTTACCCAAGCCTAGCCAGCGCCGCTTATGATCAAGGCCGCTTTGTGGCCCAAGCAATTGCGAAAGGGAAAGCTGACACCTTCTTAATTGAAGATATTCCAACTGGGATTTATACCATTCCTGAAATCAGCTCTGTTGGCAAAACCGAGCAGGAATTAACAGCCGCGAAAGTACCTTATGAAGTCGGCCGAGCATCGTTTAAACACTTAGCGCGCGCTCAAATTGCAGGTAAAGATATTGGGAGTCTAAAAATTCTTTTTCACCGGGATACTAAACAGATTTTAGGCATCCATTGCTTTGGTGAACGTGCCGCTGAAATTATTCATATCGGCCAAGCCATTATGGAGCAAAAAGGCCCAGCCAATACCATTGAATATTTTGTGAATACCACCTTCAACTACCCAACCATGGCGGAAGCTTACCGTGTGGCAGCATTAAATGGATTAAACCGTTTATTCTAATCACCCACTAAGCGCTCAAGGTTGCCTCTGAGCGCTTACGGTACCACCATCACTTACGGCTCAAGCATCGCTTCTTATACGGATTCAATAAAGGTATGTGAGCGCCACTGCCGATAAAACAATATCGCCAAGCCAACGCCTCGCATCCCCATAAAACAAACCATCGCTAACCACAGAGCATGGTTACCCCAATCAGCTAAACTAAAATACAAAGCAAAAAAGCATAACATCGCTACTAACATACTATTACGCATGTCTTTGCCTTTGGTCGCCCCAACAAAAATACCGTCCAATAAGAAACACCACATTGAGACAATCGGCATGATCATTAACCAAGGTAAATAGATATCCGCTTGTGCTTGGACATTCGGAATATCGGTAATCAAACGCACCAGTTGATGACCAAACAACAAGAACAAGACCGTGAGTAAAACGCTACACACCAAACCCCAAAAAGAGGTGCCAATTAAAGAATGCAGTAATTGCCCGCGGCTTTTCGCCCCTACGGCTTTACCCACCATCGCTTCCATCGCATAGGCAAATCCATCCATGCCATAAGAAACCATCATCAAAAAGCTCATTAACACCGCATTGGCCGCCACAATCTCATCTCCCAAGGCTGCTCCCTGAAAGGTCATAAAGCTGAATACCGCTTGCAAACATAATGAACGTAAAAAGATATCGCTGTTTAACCGCAACATCCGTCCAATACCTTGAGTGGCGAGTGGGACTAAGGTCAACATATTAGGAAGTTGCTGCTTCAACCAAGTTCGCATAACAAACATAAGGCCCAGCAATAGCCCACTGTAATCAGCCAACACTGACGCCCAAGCCGCCCCCGCGACCTTCCAATCCAAAACCAAGACAAATACAACATCGAGAATAATGTTGGTGACATTAATGGTGATCACCAGCCACATTGGCGCTTTAGCATTTTGTGTCCCCAGTAGCCAACCCAGAATGACAAAATTGGCTAACGCAGCTGGGGCACTCCACACTCGGATTGAAAAATACTGCATGCCATAATGTTTCACTTCTTCACTGGCATTGCTGAGCGAAAAAATCATATCAGCCAAAGGGGAATGAAATAACAAAAATGCTCCCGCTAAGGCCAGAGCGACCAACATCCCTTGCAACCAAACCAGAGCCAGCTTTTCAGGATGTTGTTCACCTTGAGCTTGCGCGGCTAATCCGGTTGTCGCCATGCGAAGAAAGCCTAACAACCAAAACGTCACGCTGATCATCGTGCTACCTAATGCTACGCCCCCTAAATACCAGGCATAATCTAGATGGCCGATCACCGCCGCATCCACTAAACCTAATAAAGGAACCGTAATATTTGAAAGCACCATAGGAATGGCGAGTACGAGAACTTGCTTATGCAACGTGCGTTGAGACAAGATATGTAAGAGTTGATTGATCACTGAAAACCTCGCTTAGATGAAGGCACAGTCTACCTTGGTTTCATAAGCAAAGAAATTCTCAGGCGATAAAACACCCGACTAAAAATCGCCTCTTGTTCGTTGGCGACTACCAGCGAATGTGCACCAAACTTGGGGTTAAGCGATGCTTAATAAAAGGAAATTTAGCCACAATACGTTGCCAAGCTCGCCAACGGTCACATTCACTTTCAATTGGGGAAAGCGCTTTAATTTGATAAACCCAAGGTAACCATGACACCACACTGGCCACCGGATTTTTTAGGCTATGGGCATAAGCAACACAGCCCATTTTCACTCCCCAATAGGATTGGGTTTTATCACCCGCCAATACTAAACACGCCTCAGCATGAGAAAAATGACGACCAATCTTTTGGATAAAGTGAGCCACTTGATTTCGTTGTTGAGCCAACAGAGCTTGTTCACACACCACCAGAACGGGTACATCTTCAGGAATCGCTAACTGCTCTAGCCATTTCATATCCAATACCGAACCACAGGCCATGGTATAGCGTTCACTGTGATGAAAGAGTTTTTGTCGCCATAACAAGGTTTCATCGATATCCACTTCAATCCAATGACACAAGCCATTATCTAAGCGATAAAATCGAGTATCCAACCCCGCGCCAACATTAATAATCCACGCTTTGGGATGGTGCAGTAAAAAGCGCGAAACTTCTAAATCGCACAAAGACGTTAATGTCGCATGGAGCAGTTGTTTTTGATCAATATCTCCACTCAAACAATCGTCTGACAAGTGGCAACGCTGACAAGCTCTCGCGGCAATAGGATCATAGACTAAGCCATTATCGATTAAGCTTTCACGGCTCCGAAGCCATAAAGGTTGTAATAAGTCACTGGGAACCTGATAGGCTTGGCAAGGTGGTGTTTTTTTCGGGGCAAAAGAAGTGTTCATCAATTAACCTCGTCACGTAAGATTAATTGATGATAATAATTATCATTTCAATATACAAGCGATTACTCTCGTTTTCAGTCAGCTTGTGATATTGACGGGCTATTACATCCAGGTGTTATTACGAATAATCCCCACCGCTAGGCCTTCAATCGTCAGCTCTTGCTGCGTCAAATCAACTTCTATCGGATTAAATTCTTCATTCTCGGCATGTAATAATACTTTGGCACCTTTACGCTCTAAGCGCTTCACGGTCACATCATCATCCACGCGCGCGACAACAACTTGACCATCACGCACATCTTGAGTTTTATGAACCGCCAGTAAGTCACCATCAATAATGCCAATGTCTTTCATGCTCATGCCGTGCACACGCAATAAGAAATCCGCTTGAGGCTTAAACATCGCAGGATCGACTTGATAATGGCTTTCCACATGCTCTTGCGCCAAAATGGGTTCCCCCGCCGCCACTTGCCCAATCAAAGGTAGGCCTTGATCTTCTAAGATAGCGTCTTCAGCTTGGACAATTCGAATGCCGCGAGAAGCACCCGGGATAATTTCAATGACATTTTTACGCGCTAATGCTTTTAAATGTTCTTCTGCCGCATTAGCAGAACGAAAGCCAAGTTCACGAGCGATTTCAGCACGAGTGGGTGGCATGCCGGTTACATCTATTTTATCTTTGATCAATTCAAAAATTTGTTGCTGGCGAGGCGTTAAGGGCTTCATAATTCACCTGTCTTTTTATACAGTTGACTGTGAGTATATACAGTAAACAAAAAGAACTCCAGAGATATGAATCACTTTTTAACCATGATTAAACAAGACAAACCGATGTCTGTGCCTATAAAATGTTTAAAAGTCTGACCAGTTTGCATGATTTCGCCGGAATAAGGTAATAGAACGCGTCGATTTCTGCTATTCTTGCTGCGCATTTTGTGGGTGATATTCCAATGAAACCCCACTGATTTTTCAATTTTGAGG
The DNA here is from genome assembly GCF_002157735.2 of Vibrio aphrogenes. Lineage (NCBI taxonomy): Bacteria > Pseudomonadati > Pseudomonadota > Gammaproteobacteria > Vibrionales > Vibrionaceae > Vibrio > Vibrio aphrogenes. The sequence continues at coordinate 52,556 of NZ_AP018689.1, read as the reverse complement.
CTATACATTGCTATGTCTTACGGACACCTAGTTTCTCGTTCACTTTTGAAGCTCCCCCTTTCGTTATTGGTAAAGGGCAAAACCATTCCAGCCAATCCGGTTGAAGAACTGACGTTAGATCTAACCAAACCCATCATTTACGCTATGCCGTTTGATTCTGATATTGACTTGATCAGCTTACAAACACAGACCAAAGCGTTAGGTCTACCCGACCCTTTAGCGCCTTTAGTGATTAATGGGCAAGAGTTCTCTCGCTTTGTTTTTCTCACCTCAAAAGGCTTCACCACCCAAAGTAAACAAGCCTTACCTAAGCAATCTGTCACGCTATTCACTCAATTATTGAAATTGCATCAAGCTGATTCTGAGCTGGATATTCAAATGCTGCCAACCTCCATTTTATGGGGCAGAAAGCCGAATAAAGAAGGCAAAGAAAAACCCTACTTACAATCGATGAGTGCCTGTCAAAAAAGTGTGTTATTAGTGTCTTCTGGTCGAGATTGCTTAATCCGCTTTAGCCCAGTCGTGTCTTTACGTTATATGGCGGACACTCATGGTGTGGACGAAATCATCGCCCATAAATTAGCGCGCGTGGCCCGCATTCACTTCTCTCGCCAAAAACTGGCTGCCTCAGGTCCAAGTTTGCCGCAGCGCCATGTCCTTTTTAACCGCTTATTAAAGTCTCCTGAGATTCAAAAAGCGATTCAAGATGAAGCGAAAAGCAAAAACATTCCACTTGAAAAGGCCCAAAAACAAGCCCAAGACATGTTGGAAGAAATTGCGGCTGATTTTTCTTATACCTTAATTCGCATGGGAGCCCGTTTTCTTGGATGGTTATGGAATAAGCTCTACCAAGGTTTAAACATCAGCAACATGGCCAGCGTACGAAAACTGGCACAAGACGGTCATGAGATCATTTACGTTCCTTGTCACCGTAGCCACATGGACTACTTATTGCTGTCTTATGTATTACACAATGAAGGTATGGTTCCACCTCATATTGCGGCCGGGGTCAACCTTAACTTCTTCCCTGCTGGCCCTATTTTCCGTCGTGGTGGTGCCTTTTTTATTCGCCGTAGTTTTAAAGGCAATAAATTATATTCGACCATTTTTAGAGAATATTTGGCGGAGCTGTTCATTAAAGGCTATTCCGTTGAATTTTTTAGTGAAGGTGGCCGCTCTCGCACCGGACGTTTATTGCAAGCGAAAACCGGCATGCTCGCGATGACGATTCAAACCATGATGCGTGGTTTGAATCGTCCTGTGACCTTAGTTCCGGTGTACATTGGTTATGAACATGTGATGGAAGTGGCGACCTACGCCAAAGAGCTGACAGGCAAACGTAAAGAAAAAGAAAGCGCCGGCATGGTGTTAAAAACCTTACGTAAGTTACGCAACTTCGGCCAAGGCTATGTCAACTTCGGTGAGCCTATCAACTTAAACCAATACTTAAATGAAGAAGTCCCTGGCTGGTCGAGCAAACAAACGCACGACCCAGATAATGCGCCAAAACCGCAATGGATGAACCCGGTCATCAATAAACTGGCCAATAAAATGATGACGCACATTAACGATGCAGCAGCAGCTAATGCCTTAACCTTGTGTGCAACAGCCTTATTGGCCTCTAATCAACGCGCTTTATCTCGTCGCAAGCTTGAGCAGCAAATTGACTGTTACTTATCTTTATTGACACAGGTTCCTTACAGCGCCACCAGCACCGTCCCAAATGCCAGTGCGGTTGAATTGATTGAACATGCAGAGAAGCTGGATAAGTTTATTGTCGAAGCCGATGATAAAGGCGATATTATTTCACTTGATCGCAGACAATCGATCTTAATGACGTATTATCGTAATAACATCATTCACTTATTCGCGATTCCATCCTTGATCGCTCACTTAGTGATCCAAAAAGAAGGCATCACCCGTCAACAATTACATCAAGCGATCCAGCTAATTTACCCATTCTTAAAGGCTGAATTATTCTTACATTATTCAGAAGCTGATCTTGAAAACGTGGTCAATAACACCGTTGATGAACTGGCGCGTCAGCACTTAATTCTTGAACAAGAGGACACTTTGTCGATTAACCCGGCGAAAGTGCAAGTGTTGATCTTACTGTCTCGAACCATTGTCGAAACCTTACAGCGCTATGCGATTGCTCTGACTCAATTAGTTGCCATGCCTAAGATAGAAAAAGGAACCTTAGAGCAACAAAGTCAAAATATTGCCCAGCGTTTAGGTCGTTTACACGGCATTAATGCCCCAGAGTTTTTTGATAAAGGGGTCTTCACCACCTTATTCCAAACACTCAAACAGCAAGGCTACTTAGACCAACAAGCAGAACAAACGCATAAGATTCAAGTGCTGGTTGACCTATTAGGTGAATTGCTCTCACCGGAAATTCAACTAACGTTACAAGAAAGCATTATGCGACAAGACGACTCTCTATAGAGCGCACAAAATTATGCCGCACGTGGTACACACGTGCGGCATAATTTATAACTCAGTTATCGAGCCTTTTAACAAGCAAGAATGATCAGATAATTAGCACCATTGATAGTATTGCTTAGTTCGCGTTCATTCCCGCAACCGGATTAGTTAACCCATCACACCGCCAAAAACGCCAACCGCAATCACCATCCCCACATAGTTATTATTGAGAAAAGCGCTAAAACAGGCGTCACGTTCTCGGTCTTTAATTAAGCGTTGTTGATAAACAAATAATGCCGCAGCGACCAATAGGCTCCAATAATAGGGTTGAGCCAGCCCCATCCAATCACCAAGTACCATCAATAACAATAAGCAAGCTAACTGCAGTAAGCCGATAATCAATTTATCAAAGCGACCAAACAAAATAGCCGTCGATTTAATGCCGATCTTAATATCATCATCACGATCGACCATCGCATATTGGGTATCGTAAGCAATGGTCCACACCACATTAATAATGAACACTAACCACACTTCATTGGGTAAATAGCCAGCCTCTGCTGCCCATGCCATCGGAATTGCCCAACTAAAGGCCAAGCCTAAAAACAACTGGGGCACATGAGTAAAGCGCTTCATAAAAGGATAAATGAAAGCCAAAATAACCCCAACCAAGGATAACTCAATGGTTAAGCGATTCATGCTCAAAACCAACAAGAATGAAATTAGCACCAACACAAAAAAGAGCATTAATGCTTCTTTAGTACTGACTAGGCCAGATGGCAATGGACGATGTTTCGTGCGCTTAACATGACCGTCGACTTTACGATCAGCAAAATCATTGATCACACACCCCGCAGAACGCATGGTGAACACCCCCAAAATAAACACCAACGCGACATGCCAATCGGGTAAGCCACCCGCCGCTAATAAAAGCGCCCAAACCGTTGGCCACAATAGTAAAAGAGAGCCAATCGGACGATTCATTCGAGTTAGCTGCCAGTAAGCAGCCGCTTTAGCCAGGGTCATTTCATACCTTCCTTGCGATAAATAGGCGAAGGCGGCAAAAAGAGTTCCGCCACAAGCATCGGCTTTTGATTCATCCATAGACGGGAACTGCGAGCCGCCAATGCCCCTAACGGTGAATCAATCATACCTAGATGCAACCCGTCACGTGCAACCTGTTGAGCCTGAAAAACCGTTAGCCCAAGTGGTACTTCCCCTTGTTGGGACAAATCGAACTGTTCATCTGAAAGCGAAGAACGGGGAATGATCGTACTGCCGAGCAACCAAGGCTCGTCATCCGCAATTAAAATCACATCTCGAATGAGGCACTCTTGCTCGGAATGCGATTGCGCAAATAACATCTTTTTTTGAAAATCCGTTAAGTCATTGGCTGACACTAATTGATTACGCAACACTTGCGCACAAAGATGATCGCACTGTAAAGAAAAACGTTGAGAAAGAGAGCCCTGTTCTTGTAACCACTGAGAATCAAGCTGCTCTGAAAATTGGAATTGCTCAACCGATTGCCAACTCAGTGTTGAGAAATAATTAAAATACGAAGAAAAATTGTCGTTCATCATGTCCATATAGTGTCGCTGTAAATCACGGCCAGCGGCCATTGTAACAGTAGAAAAACTGCCCGAGTATCCATGTTTTTACAAAGGTTAACTTAAAGCACAAAACTTAAGCTTTTCTGCTCTTACCTTCTAATGCTGCCATCACACAACCGGTCACAAGACCCGCTAAATGAGCACTATTCGCAATCGCCATAAAGGGTTGAATGAAGCCCAAGACTAACCAACCTAGCATAAATACCACTAAGGTTTTGTGGATGAATAAGCCTTTTTCTGGACTACGCCATCCCAATACCCATATATAGCCCATCAAGGCATAGACCACCCCAGATAAGCCACCAAAATTTGCCCCTTCAACCCAATATTGCGCCGCACCTGACAAAGCGGCTGAAACGGCAAAAAGTTGGACTAATTTAAAAGAGCCTAACTTCTTCTCGATATCACCACCAAACTGCCACCACCACAATAAGTTAAAGACAATATGAGTAACGGAAAAATGCAAAAAGGTATGGCTGATCCAACGCCACAATTGCCATTTTTGTTCGATCGAGGCCGGGAAATGCAATGCTTGAAAAAGTGTTTGGCCAAACCCTAAAAATAATAATCCATAAATCACCACACAAGTTAACATGATGATTAAGGTAAAGGGGCCGGCTTTTTCTTTAATCTGAGCGAAAAAGCTCGGGGTATGGTAATGAAATTGCTGAGTTCGCGAATCTGCGGTTTGCCAAGATGCAGCTTGATATTTTCGATCTTGTGGATTACGAATAAAAACTTCAAGCTCTGCCTCCACTTCGAGCTGGTGCTCCGCTTGTTTTAACCATAAGGCAAATTGTCCTTCCCCTTCGGGCATCATGATGATCTCAATATCACGAGATGCCATATAGTCCACAAACGCTTGTGCAACACGAGGATTATTAAAAGAAATCAGACGGATCATACTTACTGCCTATGTGAGGTACGGATATCATGAACAAAGCAACGAACATAAAACAACGAAAACGGAACAACAAAAAAGAGCATTAAGCCATGGTGATCATAGGTAATTGGCTACGTTGCCACGCTTCAAACCCACCATCAACACTATACACTTCTTCAAACCCTTGATTGACTAAATATTGTGCGGCGCCTTGGCTGCTAATGCCATGATAACACATCACTAAAATAGGTTGTTCAAACTCAAGCTCTTCCATTAAAGCCACAATAGTATCATTGGTTAAATGACGTGCTCCTTGTGCATGAGATAAAGCAAAAGATTGAGGGTCACGAATATCTAACAATACCGCTGAAGAATTGCTTAACATCTGCTGCGCAGTATCGACATCAATATGTTGAAATTGGTCCATGGTATTACTCCCTTATCGAATATTTTAAAATCAAGCCAGTATAACGTATCCCACAATAAACAAAGACACGTAGATAATAAGGCTTCTCCATTTTGTTTATAATTCCCCCAGCTGTGGATAAAGCTGTGAATTGCGTTGATAACGTATTTTCTCAATTTAGGATCCACAACATGTAGTATTGATCCTGATCTTTATGTGTGTAACTCTTTTTTATCCCCACCAAAGAAAAACGCATCACACTATATGTTGTGTGTGGATTACTCAATTGGTCACGTATTTTCCCACACATTTATCCACAGAAAGGGGCTTTTCATTTCGATACCTTGATCGTCTGATTTGATCTCATAAAAAAAGCCAAGATCGATGATCTTGGCTTTTGATATTTTTTCATTTTTATCGGCAATAGATTAGAGCTCACCGACCGCTGATTTTAGTTTCTTCATCGCATTTTTTTCTAGCTGACGAATACGCTCAGCAGACACATTATACGTTTCAGCTAACTCTTGCAGCGTGGCTTTTTGATCGTCTAACCAACGTGAGCGAACAATATGTTGACTACGCTCATCTAACGTCGCTAAGGCATGGTCTAAACGGTTGTTTGTATGGGATTCCCAATTATCCGCTTCGATATTTTCAGCAATATCGGAATGCTTATCTTCTAAATACAACACTGGCGCGGTGTAAGATGATACTGAGTCATCATCTTCTGAAGGCATTTCGAAAGTGGCATCTTGTGCCGCCAGACGAGACTCCATTTCACGGACTTCATGAGCAGAAACCCCAAGCTCTTGGGCCACAGTTTCAACTTCGCCATTATTAAACCAACCTAAGCGCTTTTTAGACTTACGTAGGTTAAAGAATAATTTACGTTGTGCTTTGGTGGTCGCGATTTTAACAATCCGCCAATTACGAAGCACATATTCATGGATTTCTGCTTTTATCCAGTGAACGGCAAAAGAGACCAGACGAACCCCTACTTCTGGGTTAAAGCGTTTCACTGCTTTCATCAAGCCAATATTACCTTCTTGGATAAGATCCGCTAAAGCTAATCCATAACCAGAATAGCCACGTGCCACGTGAACCACAAAGCGTAAGTGCGATAAAATTAAGCCTTTCGCTGCTTCTATCTCACCGTGGTAATGTAATCGCTCTGCTAAGTCACGCTCTTCTTCAGCGCTCAGCATTGGGTAGCTGTTCGCTGTGCGAATATAGCTATCTAAACTATCTGAAGTGACTAAAGCCATTGGATATGCGTTTGACATTCAATTCCTCTTTCTGTCTTTAAAATAGGTTGAACACTTTTAAAAAAGACATTTGATTAATTATAACCCACCTATTCTGAACCCAAAGGCTCCGATCTTCAAGGGGGGAATTATTATTCATAGCTATTTTAAAGAATGCAAGAACCAATCTTTATTCAATGAAAGAAAAGCCTGCAACTTCACAATCATCACATACTAAACGGCTTTCATGCATCAATAAAAAAGCCTCTTTGTTAGAGGCTTTTTTACTAAACTGGTTCAATTTCTTTTAAATGTTTTCTGGCCGATAAGTTGGCCGCAATCCAACCCAGCGCCGAACCTATCATTAAGAGTAATACCGTTTCATCCCAACCCAACCCAAGTAAGCTGAAATGACTGTCGTATAAATTCGCCAGATCATCGACCGCACCACTAACCAACAAGGTAATAATCACGGTTAATATCCAGGCAATTAAGGCTCCAAGTAACCCTAGCCATAACCCTGTGTATAAATAAGGTCGCAAGATAAAACGATCCGTCGCCCCAATCAGCTTCATGACCTGAATTTCTTCTTTATGGGCTAAGATATTAAAACGTAAGGTATTACCGACAATCAAAAAGACCGATACCAACATTAAGACCGCAAAAGAACAAGAAACGATATAAGCCAAATGTTTAATCGCATCTAAACGAGCAAACCAATCTTCATCTAAGCGTACATCGGTGACATCCGATTCTGCTTGCAACTTACGCGCTAACATTTTGATGCTACCGGACTGTTCTGCTTTGGGTAAGATCACAAGAACCGGAGGTAAAGAGGTACTACTTAGTAGTGACATTGCTTTCTCTAACCCGGAAAACTGACTCAGATCTTCAATCCCTTGTTGCGAGGAAATATAGCGGACAGATTGCACTTCGGGCATATTTTCAAGCTGATCTTTAAACACCATTAAGCGTGCTTCTGGCGTACCTTCTTTTAAGTACACGCTAATTTGTGAAGCGCTATTCATTTCTTCTGCCACCGTGGCAATGTTCTTACCTGCGGTATAAAAAGTTGCTGGCAAAGTTAACGACATCGATACGACGGCTAACGTCAAAATAGTGCCCAGCGGGCGTGACATTAAGCTACGAAAAGAGGCTTTAGCTTGCTTGATGTGGGTACTAAAAAAGCCTTCGGATGTTGGACGAGCATTGGCTTTTGAGGCTTTGGCCGCTTTCTTCTTTTTATTGACCATAACGATCAACCTCACTTAAGAAACCTTGGTTCAATTCAAAACGACGATATTGTGGACGACTGTTGACCAACTCTAAATCGTGAGTGGCAAGAATAATCGATACACCCGCTCGGTTAAATTCTTCTAATAGGTTGAGCACTTGGTGAGATAAAGCATGGTCCAAGTTACCGGTGGGCTCATCGGCCAACAATAACCGTGGGCGGTTAACCACAGCGCGAGCAATACCGACACGCTGCTGCTCTCCTCCGGATAATTGACGTGGTAAGCACGGGGCTTTATCTAACATGCCGATTTTATCCAGTGCTGCTGAGACACGACGCTTGATCTCGTTTTCAGAAGCCCCTTCAATACGCATCGGTAAAGCAACATTATCAAAAACGGTGCGATCCATGAGCAAGCGATGATCTTGGAAAATGATGCCAATATTGCGGCGCAAAAAGGGAATATCCTTACTCGCTATTCGACTAATATCATGCTCATTAAATAAAATATGCCCATCACTTGGCCGCTCGATGGCACAGATCAATTTCAGCAAGGTACTTTTACCTGCGCCGGAATGCCCTCCTAAAAAGGCCATTTCTCCTCGTTTGAGGTGAAAGTCGACTTTCTGTAACGCTTGATGACCGCCACGGTACACTTTGCTGACTTGTTGAAATTTAATCATTTCTTTCCCTTAAATCTTGCCCTCGCTCTTCAAGGGCAACCTCACGATACGATGATTATTCTTCTCGGCTAAAGAGGGCTTCAATAAAATCTTGCGCTTGGAATGGACGCAAATCGTCAATACCTTCACCCACCCCAATATAGCGAATAGGAATATGGAATTGATCCGCTAACGCAAAGATCACCCCACCTTTAGCGGTTCCATCTAGCTTAGTTAAGTTAATTCCGGTGACCGGTGCCACATCATTAAATAGTTTCGCCTGGCTAATTGCATTTTGCCCCGTACCCGCATCTAAGGTCAGCATAATTTCATGCGGTGCTGAGTCATCAATTTTCTTCATCACACGGACAATTTTACCAAGCTCTTCCATTAGGTTACTTTTGTTTTGTAAACGACCCGCAGTATCGGCAATCACCACATCAACGCCACGCGCACGCGCCGCTTCAATAGCATCATAAATCACGGAAGCACTATCCGCGCCCGTGTGTTGTGCAATCACAGGCACATCATTACGTTGTCCCCATACTTGTAACTGTTCTACCGCCGCCGCACGGAAGGTATCTCCCGCCGCCAAGATGACCGACTTACCTTGTGACTGGAACTGTTTGGCTAATTTACCAATGGTGGTGGTTTTACCCACACCATTCACACCGACCATCAAGATCACATACGGCGTTTTGCTGCTATCAATCTCAAGAGGCTGTTCCACTTCCGCTAAAATGTCAGCCATTTCTTGTTTTAATAACCCATATAACGCTTCCCCATCTTTTAAATCTTGGCGTGAAGCTTTTTCTGTTAGGTTATCAATAATTTTTACGGTCGTGTTCATGCCCACGTCAGCAATCAACAGTTGCTCTTCTAATTCTTCAAACAGCTCCTCGTCGATTTTTTTACCTTTGAATAAACCAAAGAACCCAGCACCGATATTTTGTTTGGTGCGTTGTAGGCTGCGTTTTAAACGGGCAAAAAAGCTTTCCGTCGGTTTGGTTTGCTCTTGAACACGCTCAGGGGTTAACGCTTCAGCCGCTTGAACTGACTCTGTTTGCCCTTCTTCAAGCTCAGCTTGTGGTGCCTCTTCGGGGTCAGCATTGAGTACAACCTCAGTTTCCGTTGAGGTTTGTTCTACTTCTGCTGGCTGAGAGTCCAGGTTATTTGATGTTTGTTCATCTTGGGACTCAACAGCGTCATTCTGAGAAGATTCTGAGGTTTGATCGGTGGAGACTTTATTCTCTTCTTCCGCAAAACCGAGCCAAGAGAGTAAACCGCGTTTCTTTTTAGCTGTCATGAACAAATCCTAGTATTCACTTTGTTTAAAAGCGATAACAATATTGAAAGATGGAAATAGATAAAATAACCCTGCCTTAACCCGCCATCGTAGCCAAATATTCTGTAGAAGAAAATGGCAAACTCCTGCCTGTTACGGTCACTTCGGTATATAATATCATTTTATTAGTACACTAAAAAATCTATCTGCGGTTTATTCTATGCAAAGACGTAAAGCTTCATCTTCCTCATCAGCCAAAGGTTCAACTGGCTTTATTCGCATTATTAGTGGCTTATGGCGAGGTCGGAAATTACCGGTTCATGATGCTCAAGGACTACGTCCGACCACCGACAGAGTGAAAGAGACGCTATTTAATTGGTTAGCACCAGAGATTCCTCACGCGAAATGTTTGGATCTGTTTGCAGGTTCGGGTGGGCTCGGTTTTGAAGCCGCTTCTCGTCAAGCCGAATTGGTGACCATGGTTGAATTAAACAAACAGGCTTATCAACAATTAACTCAAAACGCCCAGCAGCTTAAAGCCACCAATATTGAAATACATCATCAAGATGCTCTGACATTTTTACAGCAAACCGGGCAAGCTTACGATATTGTGTTTATTGATCCCCCGTTCCGCCAAGGATTGCTAGAACAGACTCTCAACTTATTACAACAAAATGGTTGGTTAACTGATCATGGTTTAGTCTACATTGAAACCGAAAAAGAGCTGCAATTACCGCCTCTTCCACCGCAATGGCAATTACATCGTGAGAAGACGGCCGGGCAAGTATGCTACCGTTTATATCAACTGATGGAAGATGAAGAGTAGAATGAAAAAACTTTTAAATCTTATCGCTAAAGTTTTTATGTTGATGGTGTGGATGGTGTTTATTACTAACCTTATCCAACCATTTCCTGGAGTTGCGCATATTGCGATGAATGTCATGGCGCTGTTTACACTCGTGATGCATGGGCTGCAAAGCTTCTTATTTTCCAGCGCCTTACCCAAAGGTGTCTCATTGTCTAAGTGGGAAAAGTGCACCATTATACTGTTTGGTACTTTCGCTTTACTGGATTTAAAAGATAAGTACTTAAAATAACCCTCATCTTGCTCAACCCGACGCGTACCTTCTCAACGTCGGGTGAAGCTTTCTTATGCCTAGCCTAAATATTGCTTCATACCATCTAAGAACATCTGGGTAGACATCATTACCAATAATAATCCCATTAAGCGCTCAATGGCTTTGAGCCCCTTTTCACCCAACACACGGTGGAAGAAACTATAGAACATCAGAACTAAAAAAGTTGCCCCCCACGCCAATAATAAGGCCAAAGACCAATCCAGCATGCGATCCGGTGAATGGCTGGACAACAAAAGCAAAGAGGCAATTACAGAAGGACCGGCAATCATAGGTACCGCCATCGGCACAAAAAAGGGCTCTTCACCTGCGGCTAAACCAACAACGCCACCGGGTTGCGGGAAGATCATACGAATCGCGATAATAAATAAGATCAAACCACCAGAGATTCTTAAGGTTTCAGCTTCGATATGTAAGAAATTTAAGATCGATTTACCAGCAAACAAAAACAGCAGTAACACGACTAAAGCAAATGATAGCTCTCGAATAAGTACTACACGACGACGTTTAGGATCTAAATGCTTCAAAATGGACAAGATGACAGGCAAATTTCCCAAAGGGTCCATGATCAGAAATAACATCACCGCTGCAGACAAGATTTCCATATAAAAATCCGATGTAAAAAATAAAGAAGAGATTCAGTCGATAACGTATTTAGTAACCCAACACGTTATGTTCGACCACCAGAAAGAGTAACAGCAACTTGGGTGAAAGAGGTTTTATTGTAAAACTAAAGGAGCGACAACCAATATGTGCGCACTGAAATAACACAACATCAACCATTCATATGAAAATTTAAATGGTTTTTTAAGATAATGGATCGACCATATCAATACTGATGCCGCTAGCAATAAGGTACCAATAAAGCCACTCAGCGCTAATAATGAATGCTGATCTTGCCATAGTTGTCCTGATGCCCAAGATAATTGCCATAAAATAACAGCAACCAAAGATGCTTCGATAATAAAACTCTCCAATAAAGGCAGTAATAAAAAGAACACCACCACAATCAGAGCAAATAAAGCGATAGGCACCGCCCAATTCAATGTTTCAACCTGAGCCCAAAAATCTAAGCTGTAACCCAAACATGCTATTGAGAAAAAAATAAGCTGCAAGACTCTATGTCTGGGCGCAAAAGCATCTACACCATAACACAGCATAAAAAATGCTAACGCAAAAAAAGACCATAGCGATGCTATATGAGTAATCTCTAAACTGGTCAATAAGATCACTGTTAAGGTGACTAGAATTGTAAGCTTGGAGGCTGAAAAGAGCTTAGGTTTATTCAATTTCATCAACGAAAGCATCAATAACAATAATGCTCCCATTAATAGCCAATACCACATGCGTTTCCCCTTTCAATTTATCAACTTAGTGTAGAGAGAGGCTATAAAAAGGTAAAGATGAAAATGCCATTATATGTCTATCTTTTGATATTTAATTTCACCGACCAATTAGAAACCATAAGATAACCTCAACTCCTCCTCTCAAGCTAAGCTAAACCCTAAAAAGCAAAGTTTTTAAGCTCAAAAAACAAACTCATAAATAAAACCAATAAATAACAGATAGTTACACCAAAAAATAAGAGCAAAAAACAAGCAAACCATCATCAGATATATTTTTTCATTTTAAATCTTTATTCCTTAAGCCAAAAGATGAGAATAAATCTCAACAATAGCAATATAAAAAGCCATAACTATGAGTTATTCATAAGAACTCTACTCATTGATACCAAGCATCAAAATACAAAACAAAAATAAAAATAAAAAACAAACCTTAATAAAAACAATAAAAAGCCAATAAAAGCAAAAGCTTAACAAAACCATGATAAGCCATATATGGAATCATTGATTTCAATTAATGAAAAGATAAATTAAAACCAAGAATCTAAAGCCATATCTTGGCACTAAACTTAGATTTATAGGCGATAATGAAATAGATCTAGATCAACTGTATTTTTTTTGTTATATTAGCTGCATATCTAATCAACCAGAAGGAATCTCAATATGACAGCATCACAAAGACAAGGATTGGTATTAATTGCAGTAATGGTTGGTTTAATGACTTTACCAATGATCTCTTAATCAAATTCTTAAAAAACAAAAAAGGACGCAAAAGCGTCCTTTTTTGTTTTCTTAAATTTATCAATTAATTAGATACTAGCAATCGCACTAATTAGATGATCAGATAATTAGTACGATTGCTATGAGCCTAGCTCTTAATCCTGATGCCGAAGAGACACGAGGAATGCGCTTATTAGGCTTTATCACGTTAAGTGTGCCGTGTTCTTAGCAAAGTTAACCATTCAGTTTTAAATGTTCAGAGACGATATCCCAATGAACAAAGTAGAACAACAAAGTACCGAACGTCATTAAGAGCACAAATACAATGGCAACTCCCCAGATTAAGCGGCCACTTCTTGGTGTCAGCTCTTTTTCACATTGAATACAAGCGAAAACAAAATCTGACATCAGATTATGTTCTGCGTCATCTTCATCCAATAAGCGTTGTCTAAGCTCCACGATATGATGAATGTTCTTAACCACATCATGAGGTAAACGAGTACGACAGCTCTCTGTTAACTCTATTAAGCCTTCTCCTTCAGCATAATATTGTTGCCTTAATAACCGCTCTAAGCGACGAGTATACATCACGACTTTCTCAATCCCTGACACTCAATGCTCCTCTTGTTGCTGTTACTCTCATAAATACTAAACCAACATACCCTTAAGAAAACGAGTAGTAGGTCTAGAAAAACACGTCTAGATCACGATTAATTCGAACAAGTTAGTTAATATTTACTATCAAAATAATCACTTAGGATAAAAATTCATGCCCGTAACATTATTGTTAAGTCTGGTTCTTCTGATCGGTTTATCTGCTTGGATTGCTATTCAGTTTCATAAAAAACATCAGCTTGGCCAAGATGCACCTGAGTTAACGATAAAAGTGGCTATCTTGGACAAGCAAAGCATTGATATTCCAGAAGCACAACCTGGCCAAGACGATCAAGAATATTGGATCTATGTGCAAAAGTTGCCTATCGGACCTAAGCGCGAATTTAAAGTTGGCGTCCATTATTACAGCGCACTTAACCCAGGTGATAAAGGAATGCTCACTTATCAAGGAGACCAATTTCTACATTTCGCGCTACAGCGACAGTCTTAATCTAGATTATGGTAATAACCAACGAGTTTTGCTTGAACGAGACAATAACCAACTCAATGCAAGCGCGCCACTGCCACTCAAAATAATCCAAACGGGAATAACCCACAGCGGATTACCTTGATGCCAGCCATACGCTTTCATTGGCCACAAGAACAATGGATGTAAAATATAAATCCCTAAACTATAAGTGCTAATAAAACTGATCACCTTTTGACTACGCTCTGATAAGCGATCGGCAAAATAACGACACAGCATAAACACCATGCTTGCCGCTAAGACGGTATTTAAGGTTTTATAAGATAACCAACGACCAAAAGTATATTGTTGTTGCTCAATGCTTCCACAAATGACCGCAATGGCAGTACAAGCTAATGCCGCCCCTCCCAACAACGTCACCAAAGACAATACTGATTTAGTCGTAGCTAATTTTTGATAACACACATAGCCTAATAATAAATAGCCACTGTAAAGATAATATTGGTTACTCCACAAGCCATCAAAACGCACTAAAAAGAATACCGTCGTTACAAGCCACATACTAAGTAAGGCATATAACGCGCTATCATCGGTGTTTTTCACTAAATATTGGAAAAAAGGAATCACAAAATACAAAGGGATAAAGTAATAGAAAAACCCTAGATGGTAATAGGTTTCATGCTGACCCATATTAAATAACACTTCACGACTGAGCGTCGCATCAAACCCGTTGGCACTCCAACCTGATAAATAAGCGTAAAACAGTGACCACACAATAAATGGCAGCAGTACTTTACCCACGCGACGTCGAAGGTAATACTTGAGATCAAAAGGCCGAGTATCACTCAATAATAACGCCCCTGAAATCATGATAAATACCGGCACCGCCCAACGTGTCATGCTGTTTACTCCAACCGCAAACGACCATTCATAAAGCGGAATAACCCCCAATAAATCACGGTAAGGTGCCAATACATGAATGGCAATCACTGCAATCGCAGCGACACACCTCAACAAATCAAAGAAAAATACCCGTTGCGTCATGATGAAATTCTCTTGGTTATAAAAGCCAGAAATCACAACAATAAATCAAGCGAGGTGGAATAGCTACGTTTGTTCATCGCCAAAGATTGTTTGAACTTTACACCATGGCGATGCGCTTTTATTCCAGTCATTAAGATTAAACGACTCACCGATTAAGCTGTTTATCTGTATATTAGCCTATTCATCCTTGAGTAAAATTTTGCATAATGTCACCAGCACTTCCAAAGTGCTCTGAAACAAAGTCATCAAAAATCAGCGTCACTGCAACCAACTGTGGCCTAATTCCCCTATAAACAGAGTGAAATAACGCAACTATGAGCAACAACAACCCACAATGGCAACGTGAAAATCAGCTCTTTGAATTTTCACAACAGACATTAGCGCCTTTCTGGAATGGACGAAATGAAGGCTTCATCATGGGTGAGCTGCATAAAAAACTCTATTGGGTATCTTTTACGAAAAAGGAAAATACCAAAGCGATCTTAGTCGTTAATGGCCGCATTGAAAGTGTCTATAAATATCAAGAATTGTTCTGGGATCTCACCGAGCAAGGCTATGATGTGTATTCCTATGATCATCGTGGCCAAGGCATGTCTGAACGTTGTTGCGATGATCGTCAAATTGGCCACGTGGAGCACTTTGATAATTACATCAAAGACATGCATCAAATCGTACAAACATTTGATTTCTCTCGTTACGACAAAGCTTTTATTTTAGCGCACTCGATGGGTGGGGCGATTTCCACTCGTTATCTACAAACCTATTCCGAGCATCCCTTTGCAGCAATAACACTCAGCGCCCCGATGATGGGCATTCAAATGCAATGGTTTTTACGTCCTTTTTCAGCGCCACTCACTCGCTGGATGGCCGCCAGAAGCCCTATTCCTAACTATGCTCTTGGCCAACAAGCTTATATTGCTAAGCCTTTTGAAAATAACCATTTAACCCACAGTCCATCCCGCTATCAATGGTTCCGTGATTTGTATGCCGCACAACCTGATATTCAACTGGGAGGCCCAAGTAATCATTGGGTCAATCAATCCTTATTGGCAGCCAAACGCTGCATTATAGAGGCAACAAACATCACCATCCCTGTCCTGCTAATGCAAGCGAGCCAAGATACCATAGTGGATAATGCCGCCCAACTCCGTTTTATTAAGGCCCTCAATCAACGCCATCCCGGCCGAGGTCAATTTCACCCGATCCAAGGCGCGCACCACGAACTATTGTTTGAACGTGATGAGCTGCGCATTCAAGCACTGCAATATTGTTTGGATTTTTTCAACGCTCAATAACAAAAAGAGGAAATGAAGAAGGCGAAGCTTTACCCTCTTTTTTCCCCTTAAATTCAAGTAAACTATATTGGTTCCAGTAAACTATGTTGATTCCAGTAAACTGTTCATTCCATTACAGTGATTTATAGAGGTAATATGTCTAACTCTTCTCTATTTGCTCAAACTGATTTACAAGATGTACGTATTGTCGCATCGGATCTTGACGGTACTTTATTACTTCCCGATCACACCTTAGGGGAATTGACTAAGAACACCCTAAAGAAATTACACGACCAAGGTATGACGTTTATTTTTGCCACTGGTCGTCATCATATTGATGTGGAAAGTTTTCGCGCCAGTGCAGGTATTCCGGCTTACATGATCACTTCTAATGGCGCTCGTGTTCACAGCCCAGAGAATGAGCTGTTATACAGTAAAAATTTACCTGAGAATGTTATTCAACCGATTGTCGATATCATCAAACATGATCCGACTCATCGTATTCACATCTATCGCAGTAATGACTGGCTAACCGATAAAGAAGATTTAAAACTCAGCCAACATCATCAAGAATCCGGCTTTAACTACGCGTTGTTTGATGTCGATAATGCCCCAACTGAAGACATCGCAAAATTATTCTTTACCCATCCAGATCACGATCACTTGGCGGAATATGAACAACAGCTCAAAGAAAAGTTTGGCGACCAAATCAGCATTGCTTTCTCAACCCCGTGGTGCCTTGAAATGATGGCGCCGCATGTGTCTAAAGGCGATGCACTGCAAGCGGTGGCTCACAAGCTCGGTAAAGACCTTGAGCACTGTATTGCATTTGGTGATGGTATGAATGATGTGGAAATGCTCCAAGCGGCGCATAAAGGATTAGTCATGGGAACCGCACACAGTAAAGTAATGCAGGCCTTACCCAATAATGAAGTGATTGGCTGCTGCGCAGATGAAGCGGTCGCTCGCTATTTAGAAGATCACTTATTATAAGCGTTAAATGCCCCCCTAAAGGCATGATGGCGGCCTGCTTTATGAGCAGTGCCGCCATTTTTATAGGTCATTTTCCTCTTGAAAATGAGGGTTTATTCTTGATGTAAAATCGTCTGCCATTCATCTTCGCTCACCGGCATCACCGATAAACGATTGCCTCGTTTTACTAAGGGCATATTTTCCAGATCGGGAATGGCTTTTAATTCCGCCAAGGTGACAATACGCTCAAACTTACGCACAAATTCAATATCCACCATCATCCAGCGTGGGTTGCTGGGATCGGCTTTAATATCAAAATAGGGGCTGTCAGGGTCAAACTGAAAATGATCGGGATAAGCTTCTTTGACTACGCGAGCAATGCCCGCTACCCCAATCTTTTTACACGAAGAATGATAGATCAGCACCTCATCCCCCAGTTTGATTTCATCACGCAACATATTTCTTGCTTGATAATTGCGGACTCCCTCCCAACATGCCACTTTTTGCAGCCGTAAGGTATCAATCGAAAACGTATCGGGTTCTGTTTTAAATAACCAATATGCCATAATGAACCTTCTGTTTTGCTATCAGTCTATTAGGGGCAACCTAAATTTAAGGATAAAAATACCATGAAGGCTTATACAATCCCACTGAGTTTTTGTGCGCTACTGCTATTAAGCGCCTGCTCAAGCCAACCCAGTGGCCCGCAATTATTAGCGCAAAGTCAACCAGTAGAAATAGCCACGAGTGAAACTCAACGCTCGACACCTCAACCTCTTGATGAGCAAGCCTTCATTCAACATAGCCAGCAACAAGCGCGCACTCAAATCGCTCAAGAGCTCGTTGGCACTTATCAAAGCCAGGCCAATGCAGGGCTCACCACCACCTTAGTTCTCAATGCCGATCATAGCGCTATCACACGTTATGAATACCAAAATGGCGACCCTAGCCTAATTGAAAATGGATTTTGGCAACAAGATGATGACGGTAATATTCAAGTATTAATGACTGAACACGACGGTAGAAATATCAATGCGTTACGTATTTTTACCGTGGATGGCTTCCAACTGACAGCAGAAAAAGAAATCGTTAATGGTATGGAATATCAGCTGGGCAGCCACGGGCTTATCGTGCAAAAAATGAAAGTGGAAACCAGTTTAGTCCCATCAGATAAGCAAGCCACCCAAGGCTTAGTCACTGCATTAACTGCCGCGAATATTGCTGGCAGTAATCAATACAACGCTCAAGTTGATGCCACGTTGCGACATTATTTTAAAATCAACCGTACCGATCCAAAAAATAATCGCTATCGTTGGCTAACTTACGATCTGAATAACGACCAAAAACCCGAGCTATTCGTGCTTACCGATTGGTGTGGCTCTGGCGGTTGTACGGTATTGATGTTTGAAAATCATAACGACCAATGGCAATTTAACAGCCGCATCACCCAAGTCCATACCCCCATTCAAGTAACCAATTATCATCATTTTGGTTGGCGTGATTTGATCATTCCGGTGAGCGGCGGTGGCGTACCAGCAGCCCATCATCTAATGAGTTACACCGGTGTCAGCTACCCACTCAACGCGTCAACCGCCCCTGTTACCAGCCAAAGCGCCGCAGTGAATTTATTTTCCGACAACATCAGTGCAGCACAACAAGGAATAACCATGTAAACTGGGATTGTATCTTTATTTTCTCTGTTAACGAAATGTCTTCTCAATCACAATCATCTCATTCACATGCCAAGCCGTGTCCACAGTGTGGGTTACGTTATCAATGTATTTGCAAGCAAGCGCCAAGCCTTACCAACAACATCAACATCGCGCTCCTGACTCACCCGAATGAAATAGGGCGCGTCACTAATACCGGTAAACTGCTCAGCCACTGCTTGCCAAATTGTAACCTGCATATTTGGGATAGAGTGAATCCACCAGCCAAACTGCTTGAGCAAATAGCGCAACAAACCACCTATTTACTTTTTCCCAGTGAACAAGCGATAGAATTGGAAACCATCAAACCCAAGGCATCAACTGAGTCTGTGCTATTTATTATCTTGGATGGCACCTGGCAAGAAGCCAAGAAAATGCTCAACAAAAGCCCGTGGCTACAAAGCTTGCCGAAAGTTGCTCTGTCTGCTGCTCAACTCTCTAGCTACAGCCTGCGCCGTAATCAAGCACAAGGCAATTTATGTACTTGTGAAGTGGGAATATCGCTGTTGCAGCAATTAGAGCCACACAATGACGTTTCATCACTACAACAGTATTTTGAATTGTTTTTACAGGTGTATGAGGCGGATAGGAATCATAAAGTCTTCGGGGCTCGTGAATAGAACGGATACGTTACTCGGGTCTCGGGCGTTTCACTGCTCGGAATCTCGAGCGAGCACTTAGCTTAAAACCGGCCGCAAGAAACTACGTTCGTAGCTGATGATGCAGTCAACTTGCTCTGCATACAGAAACGCTTTTATACAATCATCATCTTGCATCGACTTGATTCGATAATCTTCATAAGCAGACAAGCTTTCAAAGGTAAATAAAGCGAGCGCAATATTGTTTGCGCCTTCTGATGGTAAAAAATAGCCGGTATGTTGACCGCCAAATTTTTCTACCAATGGAATCCACATCTTGGCATACGTTTCAAACTCATTAATCTTTTTCGGATCGATAACATAACGAACATATCAAGTAATCACGGTATTAAACCAGATAAACCACTCGGCTCTCGAAGCGCAGCGTACTCGCAACTCGCGACTTTTCTCGAGCCACGAGAAGCGCAGCGTCCTAGCGACGAGATTCGATAAATACCAACAAATCCTCCACCGAACTGATCTCCACATCCGGTAACACTTTCGCTTCCTCTTCGGTGAATAAGCTTTTGCCAAAATCATTAATCCAACAGGCGCTCATGCCAGCATATTTGGCCCCTGCAACATCGGAAATCAGATTATCGCCAACATGCAGTACATTCTCAGGCGGTAAACCTAAATGGCTTAATGCGGTTGTAAACATTTGCCCGTGCGGCTTCGCCCAACCGTCAGGGCCTGCGTTGAGCACCAGATCAAAATAATCACCTAATCCTATTTTATTGGGGTTCACATTGCCGTTGGTGATCGCGATCAGAGGCATCTGTTGTTTGAGTTTGCTCATCACCTGATGAGTCAGTTCTGGTACATCAATTTGATGACGCCAGATCAATACTTGCTCCATCGCCGATTTGGCCGCTTGCGAAGCTTTTGGATCATCATAACCCAAAGCCATCAAACCTTGACGGATCTGTTGATAACGCCATTCGCTAACATCACTTTGCAAAAAAGGCGTTTGTTGTGCCAATCGAATTTTAAGCGTTTGCCATTGCGAATACGGCATGCTCTGACTGACAGGATGATGAGTATGTAACCATTGCGCGGTTTTTTGTTCTAGATCGCAGATCACTGGGTGGTTATCGTACAAGGTATCATCAAGATCAAAGGTCATGGCTTTGATGGTTGGCAAGTTGCGGTAAAATCTCAGTGCCATGCTGACTCCTTATAAAAAACTTGAAGATTATTCCTGATCTGAATCCGGTGAGCGGTTCTTTTTCGCTCGAGGGTGTGCGTTATCGTAAACCTTGGCTAAATGTTGAAAATCCAAACTGGTGTAGATTTGAGTGGTAGAAATATTTTCATGGCCAAGTAATTCTTGTACGGCTCTTAAATTTCCACTCGATTCTAACATGTGAGTCGCAAAGGAATGGCGCAATTTATGAGGGCTAATATGGCTTGAGACGCCTTGTTTAATCCCCCATTCTTCCATGCGTTTTTGCACATTACGGTGAGAAATTCGGCTGCCACGTTGCGAGACAAATAACGCCGGTTCTGCTTCATTGGCTAAGCTCGAACGCACTTTGAGCCAGTGCCCAAGCCATTGTTTAGCTTGACCAGAAAATGGCGCTTTCCGCTCTTTATTCCCTTTACCAATCACGCGAATTTCCCCAGAGCTTAATTGCACATGTTGGATATCAATGCTGACTAATTCCGCCAAACGCAGACCCGCCCCATACATCAATTCCATCATCGCCCGGTCACGAATAGCCAGTGGATCATCGTCATGTACTTCCAATAATTGACCCACTTCGTCGATATCTAAATTCTTTGGTAATGGCCGTTTTTTCTTTGGAGCCGCCACCCCTTTTGCTGGATTGGCGCTTAGCTCATCAATCGAAATTAAGTAATCAAAAAAACTACGCAAAGAAGATAAGCGCGTCCCAATGCTACTGGCTTTGAGTCCTTCACGATTGGCTTTTGCGATCAGTTGTCTTACCCAAGCCGCATCCACTTGCTGCCAATGAGTAAGGCCTAGTTGAGTCAGTTGTTCTGCCATTGTGGTCAGTTGACGTTGGTAATTGGCTTGAGTATGCGCACTCAAGCCTCTCTCATGATGCAGATAATCATAAAAACGTTGTAACGCCGGTTGCATCTGCTCTGAAATATTAAGATTCATTGGCACAACTTAAGGCTTTTGTCGCTGTTTGTTCATCGGTCGTTTGATTAAGATGCTGTACCATAAAAGTCACCAAAGCGGCCACATGCCGTAAAAATAAGGTGTCCATTTCCGGTTGAAAATGCCCACCTTCTTGGCTCGAAAAAGCCAATAATCCCATCGGCTGATGCTGGTTCAACGGCAAAATAACGTAAGAGCCCAGTTCGGACAGCTCATTGCTAGCAAAGCAATCGCCACCAAATAAGGCTTGGCGGTCTTGACGATTTAAACGCCCAAGATACGCTGATTTACCATTTAAATGATTAGTACGAAAGCGAGTAAAGGTCTCGCTATCGAGTGCCCACTTTGAGTTATCATGGTTGAGCAATAATAAGTGAGATTTTAGCTTCACTTGTTGGCTATATTGCTGAATATGCTGTTCAAGAGAGCTTAAAGACGAGCAGGTTAATAACGTTTGCTGCAACGTCATCAATTGATGAAAAGTGCGATCATTTTTAGCGGCCAACGACATCATGTGAGTGATCTCTTCTTCTAACTCTTCAATCCGCTGACGTTGGCGACGCATCTGAATTTCAACAAGCGAAACCGCACCTTGTTGATGGTGTGAAAACGCTAATTTTTCCACCAGTTCCGGTCGGTGCAGGAAAAAATCAGGATGGTCTTTTAAATACTCGGCTACCGTTTCGGCAGTCAAATGATCCGCTTGCATCACTCACTCTTATCTAATTTAACAACTCATTTGTCCATCATACACATGAGCCACAGGGCCTGTCATATATAATGGTTTACCTTGCCCTTGCCAAAAAATACGTAATTGACCACCCGGTAGGTGTACTAAGACTTCAGGGTCCAATAACCCTTGTTCGATACCCACAGCAACCGCGCCGCATGCACCACTACCACAAGCTTGTGTTTCTCCTGCGCCCCGTTCATACACTCTCAATTTAATGGTATTGCGATCGATAACTTGCATAAAACCAGCATTGACTCGCTCAGGAAAACGCTCATGCGATTCCAGCAAGGGGCCAACAGTTTCAACATCAAAGCTGTCCACATCCTCGACAATAGTTACGACATGGGGGTTCCCCATGCTCACGGCACCACAAAATAACGTATGTTCACCTGCTCGTAAAATATAGGTCTTTTCGGCTTGTTTGGCTTTGAAAGGAATTTTACTTGGCTCAAAAATGGGTTTCCCCATATTTACAGTTACCGAGTCCAAGCTTTCAACTTTTAATACCATGCGACCTTTTTTGGTACTGACATTAATGCTGTATTTGTTAGTTAACCCTTTCATACGAACGAAACGGGCAAAACAGCGAGCTCCATTACCACATTGCTCGACTTCACTGCCATCAGCATTAAAAATACGATAATGAAAATCGGTTTCCGGATCATAAGGCGCTTCAACCACCAACAGCTGATCGAAACCGACACCTGTATGACGATCAGATAAACGACGGATTAAATCTGGGGAAAAGAAGATATTTTGAGTAATGCAATCGACTACCATAAAGTCATTACCCAAACCGTGCATTTTAGAAAAATGGAAATGCATATCGCCTCATTTATTCAAATAAAATGCCCTAACGATCACTCGATAGGGCATCGGTCATTCATTTTATTCAGGAAGGATGTTTTCCAATTCCCACAAACGGTTCAATTCTTCGCGTTGACGAACCACATGAGACTGCGCCCCATCAACCATCACTTCTGCCGCACGAGTTCGAGTATTGTAGTTTGAAGACATCACGAAACCATACGCACCAGCAGAGCGTACCGCTAATAAATCCCCTTCTTCTAATACTAATTCACGATCTTTACCTAAGAAGTCACCGGTTTCACAAATCGGGCCGACTAAATCGTAACTCAGCGGCGTCCCTTGACGCGGAACCACTGGCACAATATTCATCCACGCTTGATACAAAGATGGACGAATCAAATCATTCATAGCGGCATCAATCACCGCAAAGTTTTTGTGCTCAGTGGGCTTGAGTAATTCAACCTTGGTCAGCAAAACGCCGGCATTAGCCGCAATCGCGCGCCCAGGTTCGAACACCAATTCTAAATGACTATGATTTTGCAAACGCGATAAAAGAGCTTTCGCGTATTCCGAAGGTTGTGGTGGTAATTCATCACGATAGACCACACCTAAACCGCCCCCAACATCAAGGTGACGAATCTGAATCCCTTGCTCAGTAAGATTATCAATCAAAGCGAGTAGACGGTCGGTGGCATCAATAAAGGGTGCCAGCTCCGTCAATTGTGAACCAATATGACAATCAATCCCTTGCACTTCAAGGTGCTCAAGACTCGCGGCAAATTTGTACACTTCAGGGGCTCTATCAAACGCAATGCCAAATTTGTTATCACGTAAACCCGTTGAAATATAAGGATGTGTGTGCGCATCAACATCGGGGTTAATGCGTAACGAAATCGGTGCTGTCACTCCTAGCTCACCAGCCACTTGATTTAAACGCTCAAGTTCGGGTTCCGATTCAACGTTAAAGCATTTAATGCCAATCTCGAGTGCACGCTTCATTTCTGCGCGCGTTTTTCCCACGCCAGAAAACACCACTTTTTTCGGATCACCGCCTGCGGCAATCACACGTTCAAGCTCACCACCAGACACAATATCAAAGCCTGAACCTAAACGAGCCAAAACATTGAGAACGCCAATATTCGAGTTCGCTTTCACCGCATAACACACCAAATGAGGATGCTTCGCAACCGATGAATCAAACGCTTTCCAATGACGCTCTAAGGTCGCACGAGAATACACATAAAGTGGCGTACCAAACTGCTCTGCCAGTTGAGTTAAAGGGACGTTTTCAGCCCAAAGTTGGCCATCATCCTGATAATTAAAAAAGTCCAATCTGTAATCCTTATTCTGCTTGTTGAGCCTCAGCAGGCTCCGTCACTTCGGTTGCTGACTCAGGTTCAGTGGTTTCGACCGGCGTCACCGTAACACTGCCATCAGAACCTTTAATCGACACTTCTCCCGTGTTGACCGGGGCTGGCTCATCTTGAGGCAAGTAAAGTGGCCCAGTTTGACCACAACCGGCTAACCCTAAAATGGCCATCGTCAGTAAGCTAAACGTTATTTTTTTCATCGTGATATCGTGATTAATCATTCAATGCCCCCTATAATCGCACCACACACAAGAAAAGCAATAGCCAAACACTATCAACAAATAGGATAAATCGACATGAATGATACGGAATTTCACCAATTAGTTGACCTGCAAATGACCCGCATTGAAGAAGCGATTGATGACTCAGGTGCCGATATTGATTACGACGTATCTGGTAACGTAATGACGTTAGAATTTGAAGACCGCAGTCAAATCATTATTAACCGCCAAGAACCAATGCATGAGATTTGGTTGGCCTCAAAATCTGGTGGCTACCACTTTAAATACGATGGTGAACAATGGATTTGCTCAAAAACCGGTGCCGAGCTATTTCGCTTAGTGAAAGGGGAATGTGAAAAACACGCAGGTGAAGAGATCGATTGGGTCTAACAACTGTATCGCCAAACTGAGCCAATCGCCATAATTTAACCATAAGAGCAATTATGGCGATGAGTGATCCATTCTTCTCACGACTCTGTGTTGCCTTTTTTTTCATCCGCAGTATTATCTTGGCTCTTTTTGGTCACAGATCACAAATTTTAAGAGTTCCTCAGTTATGACATTCGATCCAAATAACGCGAATAAAATCTTAGATGCCCAAGGGCTTCGCTGCCCAGAGCCTGTGATGATGGTCAGGAAAACCATTCGTACTATGCAAGAAGGGGAAGTGCTCTTGATTAAAGCCGATGACCCTTCGACGACTCGTGATATCCCTAGCTTCTGTCGTTTTATGGACCACCAATTAATTCAGTCTAACGTCGACCAACTGCCTTATCAATTTGTGATCAAAAAAGGCCTCGCTTAAAACGCCCCCTAAAAAAATAGGCAACCACTGGCTGCCTATGCTGTTGAATTCACTCTTTGGTCACTGTGATGATTTCTGCTCTAAACGCGCGAGTTTGACCTTCAGCTCCTGCAATTGTTTCTTTAATGGAATGATGTACAGCACACGAATCCAAGCTTCCACCGCCAAAGCCGCTAAAATAATTGCCCCAGCCACCATAGGTAACCATAAATCCGTCACCGCCATTCCGACTAAGGTTAACGCTAAGCCAAAGGTAAACAAATAACTTTGACTTTTCGGGGTCATTCCAACATAACGAGTTAACATAACATCACCTCATGACTAATAGGACCTCTACCCTTAGTATAGTGAGATAGATGACAAGGTAATGAAAACTCGATCACTTAAACGAACAAAAATTTAAATGACATAATAATTAATACCACCCCACCAAGTAACTCCGCTTGGCTTTCTAACCAGGTACCACTTTTACGGCCAATCAGCACTCCCAGCATACTAAAGAGCAGGGTTACGACCCCAATTAAGGCACACGCAAGAATCGGATCGACCTTTAATAAAGGAAGACTAAAGCCTGCTGCCATAGCGTCAATACTGGTCGCAATCGCCAAAGTTAACATCACTCGATGAGTAATCTGTCGTAAATCTTGTTCAATGCCATCGGAATAGGCTTCATAAATCATTTTGATGCCAATCCCTAACAACAAAATAAATGCCACATACGGCGCCAAACTTTCTACCCAACCCAATACGCTATGGCCGGCTAAAAACCCTACAAACGGCATTAAGGCTTGAAAGACTCCAAAATACAACCCAGCTTTGATAGCTAATCGAAAAGGGGTGTGTTGTTGTGAGCTCATTTTGGCACCTAAACCAATGGAAACCGCCAAGGCATCCATACTCAGCGCCAAGGCTAATAACAAGACATCAAACATTTTCTTCACTCATTTAAATTGGAATCATGGCTCTCAAGGCCAATTTTGCGGCAAAGAATATAATTTCACTCCTCGTCATTCAACGATTAAAGCGGTTAACTGCGACCTTATATAAAGAGAAATACAGCCACGCGTCCCCTTACCAATCTCATCAATACGAATGATTATGTCTGTTGTTTTAGGATGAAATGGTATCGATTCAGCCAGTTAAGTGCCCACTTTCAAGCTCACCTAAACACCGATAATCTCATTACCTTGGCCTTGCTTTCGCGTGTTTTATTGTTGCTGAAACTCGCATCTTAAGGCCACTTAGGTATATACTATGTGACAATTTTTTATTAATAAAATCGCGCGATTTCAGCAGGCAAAACAGATTATGCAAAAATACGACGTCAAAACCTTTCAAGGGATGATCCTCGCGCTGCAGGATTATTGGGCCCAAGTTGGCTGTACCATTGTTCAACCTTTAGATATGGAAGTGGGCGCAGGCACCTCTCACCCGATGACTTGCCTGCGCGCGATTGGTCCAGAGCCAATTGCGACCGCTTACGTGCAACCATCTCGTCGCCCAACTGATGGCCGCTACGGAGAAAACCCAAACCGTCTTCAGCATTACTACCAATTCCAAGTCATCATCAAACCGTCACCTGACAACATTCAAGAGTTGTACCTAGGTTCATTAGAAGTATTGGGGATTGACCCACTGATTCACGATATTCGTTTCGTGGAAGATAACTGGGAAAACCCAACACTCGGCGCTTGGGGTCTAGGCTGGGAAGTGTGGTTAAATGGTATGGAAGTCACTCAGTTTACTTACTTCCAACAAGTTGGTGGTCTTGAGTGTAAGCCTGTAACCGGTGAAATCACTTACGGTATTGAACGTCTTGCGATGTACATTCAAGGTGTCGATTCGGTTTACGACTTAGTCTGGACCGATGGCCCGCTGGGTAAAGTCACTTACGGTGATATTTTCCACCAAAACGAAGTCGAACAATCGACTTACAACTTTGAACACGCCGATGTCGATTTCCTATTTGGTTTCTTCGATCAGTGTGAAAAAGAATGCCAACGATTACTTGAGCTAGAAAAACCACTGCCATTACCAGCCTACGAGCGTATTTTGAAAGCCGGTCATGCCTTTAACTTGCTTGATGCGCGCAAAGCGATCTCGGTTACCGAGCGTCAACGCTACATTTTACGCATTCGCAACCTCACTAAAGCAGTTGCTGAAGCTTATTACGCTTCTCGTGAGGCTCTAGGCTTCCCAATGTGTAAAGATAACGATGTAAAAAGCACTCAAGGCGAGGAGAAGTAATCATGGCGAAGAATTTCTTAATCGAATTAGGTACTGAAGAGCTACCACCAACGCAACTTCGCACCCTTGCTGAAGCCTTTGCTGCGAATTTTGAAGCGGAATTAAACGCTGCCGACATCGCACACCAAGGCGTGAAATGGTATGCCGCACCGCGCCGTTTAGCACTAAAAGTGGCAGAACTGGCTGAAAGCCAACAAGACAAAGTGGTTGAAAAACGTGGCCCTGCGATTGCACAAGCATTTGATGCCGAAGGTAACCCAACTAAAGCCGCGCAAGGTTGGGCTCGCGGTAATGGTATTACCGTTGACCAAGCTGAGCGCCTGAAAACCGATAAAGGTGAATGGTTACTCTACAAGCAAGAAGTCAAAGGCCAAGCAGTTAAAGATCTTTTGATCGAGATGGCGGCCAAAGCACTGGCGCATTTACCAATCGCAAAACCAATGCGTTGGGGTGACAAAGAAACCCAATTCATCCGCCCAGTCAAAACCTTAACTGTTTTATTTGGTGATGAACTGATCGCAGGCGAAATTCTAGGTGTGGCATCTGATCGCATCATCCGTGGTCACCGTTTCATGGGTGAGCGCGAATTTACCATCGACAATGCTGACCAATATCCAGCGCTGCTGGCTGAAAAAGGCAAAGTCATGGCCGATTACGAAGAACGTAAAGCCATCATTTTACGTGATTCTCAAAAAGCAGCGGCAGAGGTTGGCGGGGTTGCTGATCTTGAAGACGACCTAGTTGAAGAAGTAACCTCATTGGTTGAATGGCCAGTAGTGTTAACCGCTAAGTTTGAAGAAGAGTTCCTAAAAGTGCCTTCTGAAGCTTTGGTTTACACCATGAAAGGCGACCAAAAATACTTCCCAGTGTATGACTCAAATAAGAAGCTACTTCCCAACTTCATCTTTGTGTCTAACATTGAATCAAAAGACCCACGTCAAGTGATTGAAGGTAACGAGAAAGTGGTTCGCCCTCGTTTGGCAGACGCAGAATTCTTCTTCAACACCGACCGCAAACGCACTTTGGAATCGCACCTTCCTGAATTGGAAACGGCTATTTTCCAAAAACAATTGGGCACCATCAAAGACAAAACCGATCGCATCACTGAACTAGCTGGCTTTATTGCAGAGCAAATCGGTGCTGACGTTGAGAAATCAAAACGTGCTGGCCTGCTAGCAAAATGTGACCTAATGACCTCAATGGTATTTGAATTTACCGACACCCAAGGCGTAATGGGTATGCACTATGCTCGCCATGACGGTGAAGACGAAGAAGTCGCTGTGGCACTAAACGAGCAATACATGCCACGTTTTGCTGGTGATGAATTACCAAGTTCAGATGTAGCGGCTTCCGTTGCGATGGCCGACAAACTGGATACGCTAGTCGGTATCTTCGGCATTGGCCAAGCACCAAAAGGCTCTGACCCATTTGCATTGCGTCGTGCGTCTTTAGGTATTTTGCGCATTATCGTTGAAAAAGGTTACCACCTAGACTTAACGGTTCTGATTGCAAAAGCGAAAGCCTTACTGGGTGATAAACTGACCAACGCTAACGTAGAAGATGACGTTCTTGAATTTATGCTTGGCCGTTTCCGCGCTTGGTATCAAGACCAAGGCTTCAGCGTTGACATCATCCAAGCGGTATTGGCGCGTCGTCCAACTAAGCCATTGGATTTCGATCAACGTGTCAAAGCAGTTTCTCATTTCCGTGAATTAGATGCCGCTGAGTCACTGGCCGCTGCCAACAAACGTGTGGGTAATATCCTCGCGAAATTTGATGGTGAATTAGCGGCTGACATCGACTTATCACTACTACAAGAAGACGCAGAAAAAGCATTAGCTGAAAATGTTGAAGTGATGACCGAAGCGTTAGAGCCAGCCTTTGCGACAGGTGACTACCAACAAGCACTGAGCAAGTTGGCCGATCTTCGTGAACCGGTTGATGCCTTCTTCGATAACGTGATGGTAATGGCTGATGATGAAGCGTTGAAGAAAAACCGACTTACGCTTTTGAATAATCTACGTAACTTGTTCTTGCAGATAGCGGATATTTCACTCTTACAAAAGTAAGTCCGCCGCACAGCGATCACATAAGTCATAGTAGGTATCTTTGTAAACGGCCGAAAAGACACTAAACTAAGTCCAAGCTAGGGTAATGAGCTTGGACTTTTTTTATCCCTCACTGTTTTTATACCAATCACATAGAAAGGATTCTTGTGCCTGTATTGCAGCAACTTCATCGCTGGTTTACCGCCAAATTTAATCGCTTGTCGGGACAAAACCTACTCTTAGCATTAGCTGGCTATTTATTACTGGCGTGGGGATTACTCTATCTCGCTAATGAGCACTCACTCTTACCCCTCTCTGATTTTATCTATTACATCATGGTGACAGGCTCAACCGTAGGTTATGGCGATATGTCACCACAAACTGAAATGGGTAAATGGGTTACCGCTCTATTTATCATTCCGGGTGGGGTGGGATTATTCGCAATTGTGGTGGGTCGATTAGCGACTCGCGCAATCATGTTATGGAAAGCACGATTACTGGGGCATAAAAAAGTGAATGTAGAAAACCATATTTTAATTTTAGGTTGGAGCGAAGACCGTACTCCACATCTTATTGAAATGCTGTTACATGAAATAAAACACAGTCGCCAAGATATTGTTTTATGCTCAGCATTAGACATAGAAAACCCATTTCCTAGCCAAATAGAGTTTGTGCACGTCAATTCCTTTACTGATGAAAAAGGGCTGGCTAAAGCCGGATTAACTCAAGCTAAAACCATCATCATTGATTTAGATAACGATAATGACATTATGGCGGCAGGATTAAATTGCGCCAACGAAAACCCTACAGCCCATATTGTCACCTACTTTCGTGATGCGCACTTAGGTACACTACTCAAACAACATTGCAAAAATGTCGAATGCATTCCGTCGATTGCCTCTGAAATGATCGCCAAATCAGCAGTCGACCCTGGCTCAAGCCAATTGCATTACGAGTTAGTCAATAACGCACTCGGCATGACGCAATACATGGTCAAATACCAAGGCCAACCCACCAGCTTTAGTAGTGTTTTTTCTCGCTTTAAACAGCAATATGATGCCATCCTGATCGCGGTCAATCATGGCGATGGACTCACGTTAAATCCACCACTTGAACATGGCATCAAGCAAGGCGATGTGTTGGTGTATATTGCCGATGAAAGAATTACCGCGATTAATTGGGATAAGTTTATTTAGCCTCTTCCTATCATCCACACAATCAAGTATGTTCTGACAGGAAAACCTATGTTAAAAAATTGTAGGTAAGAATACACAACAGTGAGGTTGAGTTAGGACGTTATGCAGTTTTCGAAGTTTGGTGACAAGTTTAACCGCTATTCAGGCATTACCCAATTAATGGATGATTTAAATGATGGGCTCCGCACACCGGGAGCCATCATGCTCGGAGGAGGCAACCCCGCCGCGATTCCTGAAATGCTCGATTACTTTAAGCAAGCCAGTCAAGATATGCTGGAAAACGGCGACCTGATCTCTGCCATGACCAACTACGATGGCCCGCAAGGTAAAAACGTCTTTTTACAATCTCTTGCTGAGCTATTAAAAAATACTTATGGTTGGAATATCAGCGAAAAAAACATCAGCCTCACCAACGGCAGCCAAAGTGCGTTCTTCGCTTTATTTAATCTTTTTGCTGGTCCGCAAGCCGATGGTAGCCATAAGAAAGTTTTGCTGCCGCTGGCACCAGAATACATCGGCTACAGCGACGCTGGCATTAATGAGAACATTTTTGTCTCCTATCACCCAGAGATCGAAATGCTGGACAATCGCATGTTCAAATACCATGTCGATTTTGAACACCTGCAAGTCGATGACTCAGTTGCGGCTATTTGTGTGTCACGCCCCACCAACCCAACCGGCAATGTGCTGACCGATGATGAGGTGCAAAAGCTCGATAAGCTTGCGCGTGACAATCATATCCCATTGATTCTAGATAACGCCTACGGCACGCCTTTCCCTAATATCATCTTTGAACAAGTGACCCCATTTTGGAATGACAACACCATTTTGTGCATGAGCTTATCAAAATTAGGCTTACCGGGCGTACGTTGCGGTATTGTGATTGCCAGTGAAGAAATGACTCAAGCCATGACCAACATCAATGGCATCATCAACCTAGCGCCATGCAGCATTGGCCCGGCACTGGCAACACACATGATCAAAAATAATGATCTCCTGCCGCTGAGTGAAAACGTCATCAAACCGCATTATCAAGCTAAAGCGCAACATGCGGTGGAATTACTGCAAGCAGCGATTCCCGATCCGCGATTTAAAATTCACAAACCGGAAGGCGCGATCTTCTTATGGCTATGGTTTGATGAACTACCGATCACCACCATGGAACTGTATCAACGCCTAAAAGCTCGTGGGGTATTAATTGTACCGGGCGAGTATTTCTTCTTTGGCCAAGACGCATCGGATGATGGCAAACCTTGGCAGCACGCACACCAATGTCTACGTATGAATTATGTACAGAAAGAACAAGACATGCAGCGCGGCATTGAAATTATTGCCGAGGAAGTGAATAAGGCTTATCAAAATATTCCCAAGTAATCACAAAGCTAGCAATAAAACACCAATATACCCATATTGGTGTTTTCCTCTCTCGAAAATAAGAACCGAATAACTTCATTTCATTAAAAGTTTCTCGCCTTTCTAAAAAATGGCCTTCCCTTTCTACCTAATCAATAAACCATTCA
Source organism: Vibrio aphrogenes (assembly GCF_002157735.2). Classification (NCBI taxonomy): domain Bacteria; kingdom Pseudomonadati; phylum Pseudomonadota; class Gammaproteobacteria; order Vibrionales; family Vibrionaceae; genus Vibrio; species Vibrio aphrogenes. Next base: position 19,804 of record NZ_AP018689.1, on the reverse strand, counting down.
ACACTAAGCATAAAATTAAGTAGCTTTGTTTTTCTTTTATACTCATCAAAGGAAAAACAATGAAAAGACTATGGCTATCTAGCTTATTTTTATACTCATCTCTAAGCTATTCCTATGAAGCTTGGGACCAAAATATCACCTATACCGCAGGAGATATGGTTACTAAAGATGGAATCATTTATGTTGCGACTCATTGGAATAAAAACACACCACCAGTCAATAATAAAAACAACTGGGATGGATGGATAACCTTTCCTGATAACAACCCCAATTGGGATGCCTCGAATACTTATCACGGCGGTGATGTGGTTGCTTATCAAAACAAATTCTATCTAGCTAAATATTGGAATAGTGGCGCAATACCCGCAACTAGCGAAGCTTGGTTAATTTTAATCGGTGCAGAAGACCCAGAGCCAATCACGCCAGAAGAGCCGCTAGATCCGGAAAGTAAAGAAGCGATTTTAGGCATCGACAGTAACAATAATGGCCTAGATGATGTTTATGAAGCCAAAATTGAACAAACTTATAGTAATGAAAAAGATAAAGAGTTAGCTAAGGATTTAGGGATAAGCTGGAGACTAATAACTGAATTCCACTTTATAGATGAAGAACTAATAGATAAAGACACAGCTAAAAACACAACCATTATATCAAGTTCATTATACTCCTGCTCTCAAGATAAATTTTATAAAAACAATAGCTATATCACGCCCGCAGAACTCTATTTTACAACAATTAACCGCTCTTATTCCTACAGGATGGGTGAAGCAAAGTTAGCAAAAGTTATAGATATGAACAAAAACTATATCGATGAAAGTATTTGCCAATCATTTGAGGTCGAGAAATGAAATTTATAATTTTATTCTTTTTATTATCTAGCTTAGCTCATGCAAATTGTATTGATAGCGTGGACAATACAAATGTTTATTATGTTAATGGGATGTTCACAAATCAGAAGAGCTACAATAAAAATATGGTAGAATTGCAGAAGTTTGTTAGCAATCATTTAAACGTAGGGGAGGTTAATATAAGCTCTAGTGGCTCTTGGAATCCAAGTGAACCTTTCTTAGAGCAATTCAAACAAGTCGCTCTACAAAAGTTTACTGAGCTCAATGTTAACCAAACAGTACAAGATAATATTGCAAAAACCTTTTCAGGTTTCAGTGTAGCTCGAACCTCTCAACAATCAGCCCAAGAAACAACTGATGTTATGTCTGCAATATTGAAAGAAATTAGCGATACTTATTACCAAGATCAAACCTTTAATCATGCTTATCATTCTGTAACAGACTTACTTGATAACTGTAACAGAGTGGTATTAATAGGGCACAGTCAAGGAAACTTTTATACCAATGCACTGCTAGACGCGCTATATGCTGACTACCGATACCCTGATGGATCAACACTGAATGATTATCGAATGCTTGGATATTTTGGCTTTGCCTTACCGACTAGCAGCGTAGGTGGATATACAGGCACTCAATACCCTCATTTAATGGGCTTTGTCACCAATGATAATGATATTGTTATGGCTGCAGTGCGATACACGATTGGGGCTCTACCATCTAATTATGATAATGATTTTAGTTTAGCGGATTTTACCGGGCACTCTTTAATTGTTTCTTACTTAGAAAAATATGGTCAAGCCAATTTAGCAGCCTCCAGCATTTCACATATTGTCAGCCAGCAATATCCACCCCCCATATCTGAACAGCATTCTAGTAACAGCTCTGCTATGAGCAGCTATGGTTATTCATACTTAAGCCAAATTTTGGATATTAAATTTAAAGATTCATCAGTTTATCGTTATAACTACGTACCAAGTGATGTGTTTGAATCTTTTGAAATAGCTGAATCACAAGGAGCATTTTTAAATACTGAAATAAAGGGGATTTATCCTTATATAAAATTATCGGAATAACAAAAAGGGTGCCCACTTGGCACCCTTCTCTTCCTTTATATTTTTGCTGCTAGATTATTTGTTTTCTAACAACTCTTTACCGTTGATGGCAATTTTACGTGGTTGCATCGCTTCTGGAATTTCGCGTTCCAAGTCGATGTGCAACAGGCCATTTTCCATACCTGCGCTAAGCACTTTCACGTAGTCTGCAAGTTGGAATTTACGCTCAAAATCACGTTCAGCAATACCTTGGTAAACGTAGTTTTTGCCTTCTTCAGGTTGACGCTCACCACGCACAATTAGCATGTTTTCGTGCTGAGTTATATCGAGATTTTCTTCAGCGAAACCGGCAACCGCCATGGTGATGCGGAAATGGTTTTCATCTTGTTTCTCAATATTGTATGGAGGGTAACCGCCTGATGAGTTTTTGGCGTTGTTTGATTCCATTAGGTTTAATAAACGATCAAAACCAATGGCGTTACGGTATAAAGGTGAGAAGTCTACATTACGCATAATACTATCCTCTTATTTAAGCAATAGTGTCTATTTAATCAATAGCGTGCAAGGTTTCAGCCCGAGCTGAAGCTTGCGATTGAGTTAAGTGCCTATCTATAACCCCGTAGGCGAAACAGATTTAGCGTTGCAAAGGACCCACTCTTTATCTTTATCTTTATCGCGAACTATCTTTACGCGTCGTCTTTATAAGAAAAACTTTAGACTTAGAGCTTATCGGCGTCCCTTTCACGATCATATATAAGGTCGAAAAATTTACTTTCAAGCATTTATTGAAAATAATTTTTTACTTTATACCAAATAAAAAGGTTCATCGCGGATTAGCGGGAACTTAAAACAAAAACGGTAGTAAGTGATAAGGTTACATCGCCAAACACAACCTTACACAAACTACCGTTTTCATGCCGAATCATACTTTTCTATCATCGTTCTGGGAAGGCTTTCATATAGTAAAGTCTCATCAGACTGAATCACTTATTACACTTACCCTGAAACCTAGTTCTATCGCTAAATGTCCTTGTGGACTTCATGCTCAATCAATACATGAGTACCAATGGCGTAACGTGAAAGAAGCAACGCTGCTTGGTCTACCCGTTGAGTTGCTTGTTCAAACTCGACGAGTTAAGTGCCGTCATTGTGGCATTAAAACAGAACAGTTATCTTGGTTAGAGCCTTATGCTCGCCTCACTAATCGCTTGAGAAGCTATATCGAGCAGTTGCTGCCTCTTTTACCCATAAAGCACATCGCCCAAATAACGGGTGTTCATTGGCACACAATTAAAGAAATAGATAAGCGTCGACTTCAACACGTTGTACCGCAGGTAAAATGGGGCGAACTAAGGCAGCTCGTCATGGACGAGTTCGCCATTTTTAAGGGGCATCGTTATGCCACTGTCATTGCTGATGCAAAGAGTCATCAGGTTATCTGGGTAGGGCTAGGTCGTAGCCGTAAGGATATTCGACCATTTTTCAAGCAGCTAGGTGAACATGGTAAAAATATCGAGGCGGTAGCAATGGATATGAATACTGCTTTTGATCTTGAAGTCCAAGAGCATTGCCCAAATGCACATATCGTTTATGACTTGTTCCATGTTGTGGCTAAGTTCGGTCGTGAGGTCATGGATAGAGTCAGAGTTGATCAAGCCAATAAGCTAAAGCACGATAAAAAAGCAAGACAATGGGTTAAGCGCTCACGTTGGGTATTATTGAAAAATAGAGATAATTTAAATACACAACAAGATAGCTATCTCACTGAAATATTGGAAATAAATAAGGACTTGATGACAACCTATGTGCTGGGAGCACAATTAAAGGAACTCTGGCGCTGTGAGTCAGAACTTCAGGTGAAAAACTTATGGAAGGTGTGGTGGGAGCAAGTGAATGATAGCGGAATTAAGCCGTTAAAAGAATTTGCTCGAAAGCTCCGTCCCTACCTTCATGGAATTATCGCCTCAGGAAGTTATCCGTTGAATACGTGCACCCTTGAAGGGATAAACAACAAGATAAAGTTAATCAAGCGGATGGGATATGGTTATCGAGATACCGATTACTTCTTCTTAAAGATAAAAGCGGCTTTCCCCGGAAAGCCGCGATGAACCAATAAAAAACCCTTTGCAGCAACAAAGGGTTTTATTCAATCACGTTGATTCAATGACTAGAATCGAAAATACTACACGTCTAAGTTTGCCACTTTTAAGGCGTTATCTTCGATAAACTTACGACGAGGCTCAACTTGATCACCCATTAATGTGGTAAATAATTCATCAGAGGCTACCGCATCATCGATTGTCACTTGCATCATACGACGACTCTCTGGATCCATGGTAGTTTCCCAAAGTTGATCTGGGTTCATCTCTCCAAGACCTTTATAGCGTTGTAATGATAAACCACGACGAGATTCTTTGATTAACCAGTCCAGCGCTTCTGGGAAAGAGGCGATTTCTTGAGTACGTTCACCACGTTTAACGTAAGCGCCCTCTTCAATTAATCCATCTAAGGCTTCAGAAAGATCAGCTAAACGGCCATATTCTTTCGAGTTTAGGAGATCTAATGACACAACGTATTCATGCATAACACCATGTGTACGAACCACTAATTTAGCGATACTCACACCTAACTCTTCGTGTTTTTCAACCTCTAATGAATATTGGCTGGCTCCAACTTCTTTGGCATTAAGTTGATCAACGAGTTTTTGACCCCAAGCTTGAACTTGTTGGGCATCTTTACTCATTTCCGCCGTCAAACGAGGAATATGCGTTAATTCATTGATCATAGCGTAAGGATAACGACGACTCATACGCTTCACTAACTTCATACCTTCATTGTATTGAAGTACTAGTTTTTCAAGTGCTGCGCCCGCCAAGGCTGGAGCATTAGTATTAACGTATAAAGCGGCATTATCTAAAGCTAAACCGGCTTGATAGAGCTCCATCGCTTCTTCATCTTTGATATATTGCTCTTGCTTACCTTTTTTCACTTTATAAAGTGGTGGTTGAGCAATGTAGATGTAACCGCGCTCAATCAGCTCAGGCATTTGACGGTAGAAGAAGGTCAATAATAGAGTACGAATGTGCGAACCATCGACATCGGCATCGGTCATGATGATGATATTGTGGTAACGCAATTTATCTGGGTTGTACTCATCACGGCCAATCCCACAGCCTAGTGCGGTAATCAGTGTTGCGACTTCTTGTGAAGATAGCATTTTATCAAAACGTGCTTTTTCAACGTTTAGGATTTTACCTTTTAACGGCAAGATTGCTTGGTTTTTACGGTTACGTCCCTGCTTGGCTGAACCGCCAGCAGAGTCCCCTTCCACAATATACAATTCAGACAAGGCAGGGTCTTTTTCTTGGCAATCCGCCAGTTTACCAGGTAGGCCCGCTAAATCTAATGCTCCTTTACGACGAGTCATTTCACGTGCTTTACGCGCCGCTTCACGTGCTCGTGCTGCATCAATGATTTTTCCACAAACGATTTTTGCTTCATTTGGGTTTTCAATTAAGAACTCAGAAAGCTTCTCGCTCATTGCCGATTCAACCGCCGACTTCACTTCAGAAGACACTAGTTTATCTTTAGTTTGGCTTGAGAATTTTGGATCGGGCACTTTTACCGACACTACCGCGGTTAACCCTTCACGAGCATCATCCCCTGAAGTCGAAGCTTGTGCTTTTTTCGAATAACCTTCTTTGTCCATAAAGTTATTCAAAGTACGCGTCAATGCACCACGGAAACCCGCTAAGTGAGTACCACCATCACGTTGTGGAATGTTGTTGGTAAAACAGTACACGCCTTCTTGGAAGCTATCATTCCACTGCATCGCAACTTCAACGGTAATACCGTCTTCTTCACGTGCATGATCAAAATAGAAAATCTTTTGGTGAATTGGGGTTTTATTACGGTTTAAATGTTCAACGAAAGCACGGATGCCCCCTTCAAACATAAAGTGATCCGATTTATCTTTTTCACGCTCATCAATTAAGCGGATAGAAACACCAGAGTTTAGGAATGATAATTCACGTAAGCGTTTTGCTAATACGTCATAGTGAAATTCAATGTTGGTGAAGGTTTCTTCGCTTGGCCAAAAACGAATACGAGTACCAGTTTCTGTCGTCTCACCAATTACCGCAAGAGGCGCTTGAGGAACACCATGGCAATAAATTTGTTGGTGCACTTTGCCTTGACGCTTAATGGTCATTTCGACTTTTTCAGAAAGTGCGTTCACCACTGAAACACCTACGCCGTGTAGACCACCAGAAACTTTATAAGAGTTGTCATCAAACTTACCACCAGCATGCAATACTGTCATGATAACTTCGGCAGCTGATACCCCTTCTTCCTCGTGCATTTCGGTCGGAATACCACGACCATCATCGCTCACAGAAACAGAGTTATCTTCGTGAATGGTGATAATGATGTCTGAACAATGGCCAGCTAACGCTTCATCAATTGAGTTATCAACCACCTCAAATACCATATGGTGAAGGCCGGTACCATCATCGGTATCACCGATATACATTCCTGGACGCTTACGTACTGCATCCAGCCCTTTAAGTACTTTAATACTCGATGAATCGTAGCTATTTGCAGAATCATTGTTATTCGACATGAATTGTTCTCGCCTTAATTATCCTTGTTCTATTTTGCCATGTTCCACATGAAACATCCTGCTATTTTCACTTTGCATTTCAGCAATGTGACTTGCAGTAATAGAACTTACAAAAACCTGTGCCTGCGTTTGCTTTAAATACTCAGCAAGTCGCCCTCGGCGTTGACTGTCTAGCTCTGAAGCAAAGTCATCAATTAAATAAATACACTGTTTGCCGGTTGTTTGCGTCAAGTGTTGACCTTGTGCTAAACGTAATGCACAAACCATCAGCTTTAATTGCCCACGGGATAACACATCTTCAACCGGTGTCGCATTTATTTTTAGTTTAAGATCCGCTTTATTCGGGCCACTAAAGGTGTATCCGAGTTGCTGATCTCGTTCAAAATTCTTTTGTAAAATATCCGCATAGGGCGTGTCTTTATCCCACCCCCTATAATACTGAATTTTCACCTCAAATTCAGGTAAAAATACACGACAAATCTGCTCTGCTTCTTGTTTTAACTGCAAAACATAGTCAGAACGCCATTGACTGATCATTTCCGCTAATTGGGCGAGTTCTTTATCCCAAAAACTGAGCTCATGATAGCGAGTGGCGGTTTTTAATAATGCATTACGTTGTTTAATTAAACGCTTTAATCGTGCCCATTTATCATAAAAATTAGCTTGAGTATGAAACACACCCCAATCGATAAAAGAACGGCGGAATTTCGGCCCTTCGGTTAATAACTCAAAGCCTTCAGTATGAATTAACTGTAAAGGCAAAATCTGCGCCAATTGAGCAATTTTCTGCCCACCTTGACCACCGATTTTCACTTCACTGCTACCATCACGTTGTTTATTGATCCCAATCGGGAGCTCGTAATTATCTTGCGATAGAAAACGGCCATGAACAAACAGCTCACTTTCATCGTTTTGGATCACACGCCCAGTTAAAGTGCTTTTGAATGAGCGGCCATGTCCTAGCAAATAGATCGCTTCCAGCACACTGGTTTTTCCGCTGCCATTAGGGCCGACCAGAAAATTAAAGCCTGGTGATAACGATAAATCACAGGCTTTAATATTACGAAATTGCTGTATCGAAAGTCGAGTGAGAGGCATTTATAAGCGGATCGGCATCACGACATACATAGACGAGGTATCTTCGGTATTTTCAACCAAAGCACTGGCATTGGCATCACTCATCGACATACGTACGGTGTTGCATTTCAAGGTATTTAAAATATCGAGCACATAGCTCACGTTAAAGCCAATTTCGAGCGGCTCTCCTTGATAATTGACATCCAGGTTTTCTTCCGCTTCTTCTTGCTCTGGGTTGTTTGCGGTAATGCGCATTTCAGAGCCCGCTAAATTGACTCGTACACCACGGAATTTTTCATTCGATAAAATCGCGGCACGAGAAAACGATTGACGTAAACTCTCACAGTCGGCTTCTAAGGTTTTTGTCGTATGCTGTGGCATCACCCGACGATAATCAGGGAAACGGCCATCGACTAACTTAGAAGTAAAAGTAAATTGATTCACATTGGCGCGAATGTTGGATTGACCAATTTGAAGAGTCACTTGTTCATCAGGGCGATCGAGCAATTTGATCAGTTCAAGAACCCCTTTGCGTGGCACGATCACTTGTTGTTGTGGGTATTCACCAACTAACGCCGTTTCTGCCACTGCCATTCGGTGACCATCGGTTGCCACAGAACGTAAACATGTACCTTCAATTTCAAATAACATGCCGTTTAAATAATAACGAACATCTTGATTTGCCATTGAAAATTGGGTTTTCTCGACCAATTGACGTAATTCACCTTGTGTTACAGTGACTTCCGCTTCACTTTGCCAATCTTCGATATTTGGGAAATCCGCTGCCGGTAAAGTGGCTAATGAAAAGCGGCTACGTCCTGATTTGATCAGTAAACGTTCTTCATCAAGGGTAACATCTATCGCGGCGCTATCAGGTAAACCACGGCAAATGTCCAAAAATTTACGGGATGGAACTGTCGTACTACCTGGTTCAAAATGCCCGTCTAACTCAAGGCGGCACACCAATTCGACTTCTAAATCGGTTGCGGTGATCGACAACTCACCATTATCAACTTTAATTAATAAGTTACCTAAAATAGGCAAACTTGAACGACCACCGAGTGCACCAGAGACTTGTTGCAGCGGCTTGATTAATTGAGTGCGTTCAATGGTAAATTTCATAATCTACTCTACGTTGTTTCAATCGGTTATTAAGAAGGCTCGGGATTAAATACCACTTAACCATTAAGAAGATAAAGTACGAATTAAGTTTGAGTAATCTTCTTTTATATCATGACTTTCTTCGCGTAATTCTTTGATTTTACGACACGCGTGCAATACCGTGGTATGGTCACGACCACCAAAAGCGTCCCCTATTTCAGGTAAGCTATGGTTGGTTAACTCTTTCGATAACGCCATCGCTAATTGACGAGGACGTGCAACCGAACGAGAACGACGCTTAGATAATAAATCAGCCACTTTGATTTTGTAATATTCGGCGACGGTTTTTTGAATATTATCGATGGTGACAAGCTTTTCTTGTAAGGCCAGCAAATCACGTAGCGCTTCACGTACAAAATCAATGGTAATTGGACGACCAGTAAAATTCGCATTGGCGATCACACGATTTAGCGCTCCTTCTAATTCACGCACATTCGAACGTAAACGCTTAGCAATAAAGAATGCCACTTCATCAGCCAATGTGATCTGGTGATCTTCGGCTTTTTTCATCAAGATCGCCACGCGCGTTTCCAGCTCTGGAGGCTCGATCGCAACGGTCAATCCCCAACCAAAACGAGATTTCAGACGATCTTCTACACCGTTAATCTCTTTTGGATAACGGTCCGAAGTTAAGATGATTTGTTGATTCCCTTCTAATAAGGCATTAAAGGTATGAAAGAACTCTTCTTGAGAGCGTTCTTTATTGGCAAAAAATTGGATGTCATCAATCAACAAGGCATCAAGACTACGGTAATAATTTTTAAATTCTTCAATCGCGTTATTTTGTAACGCTTTCACCATATCTTGTACAAAACGCTCAGAGTGCATATACACCACTCGAGCATCAGGCTTACTTTCAACAATCGCATTACCAACCGCATGCAATAAGTGCGTTTTACCTAAACCGGTTCCACCATATAAAAACAATGGATTATAAGAAACACCAGGGTTATCAGAGACTTGCTTTGCTGCGGCTAAACCTAATTGGTTTGATTTACCTTCCACAAAGTTATGAAACTTATGCTTAGGGTTAACATTTGAACGATGGTTAATGTCGACAATGCTTTCACGGTTTGGCGTATTGCTGTCCCAAGATTTATTGGCGGGACGGCTTTTTTGTAGTTGAGCTGGTGCCGAAGACTCTGCCGCCACATCGGCAGCGGTTCTTCTTGGTGGTTCAACCACGGATTGAGTTGGCTTACTACCTACCTCAAAATGCAAATTTGGAGTATCGGAGCCACAAAACTCTTTCAATAAACGGTTAATGCTATTGAGATACTTATCGCGCACCCAATCCAACACAAAACGGTTGGGGGCAAATAAGGTAAGCGTATTGTCATTAAGTTCTGCTTGTAGGGGTCGAACCCACATGCTGAATTCCGTCGCTGGAAGCTCTTCTTGAAGCTGTTGCAAACATTGCAACCATAACGAAGACGACACATTAACCTCACACGAAATGATCTGATTTGAAAGGAAAGTAATTCTACAGCTTAGGCAACAAGATCACCAGTAATAGATCCTGTGAACAGTGAATAAGATCCAAGTTATTCACAATATTTTCTTCGATCCGATCTATTTTGTTATGAAGTGGATGAAATTGCTCTTTTTCACACCGATGTTGCCTTAAAGTGAATAAAGTTACCCACAAGCTTCTTATTTGTATCAGGTGATTTCTAAGCTTAATGGTTATGATTAATAACATCTTGTTCTTAGATTTATTAATAAGGGGATAAGTATAATAACCAACAAATCATCTGGGAGTTAAACCATGAACCGAACAATAAATAAACTGATTACCGCTGCTGCACTATTTTTTTCTATAACCACTTTTGCACAAGCAGCAAACCAAGAAGTCAAAGTCGGTATGTCCGGCACCTATTTCCCTTTCACTTTCCAAAAGCTCGATAAACTGCAAGGTTTTGAAGTCGACCTTTGGAATGAAATCGGTAAGCGTAATCATTACGACATCAAATTTGTGACCGCTAACTTTTCAGGCTTATTTGGTCTACTAGAAACAGGTCGAGTGGATACAATTTCCAATCAGGTTTCAATCACCGAAGCTCGTAAAGCAAAATACTTATTCTCTCAGCCTTATGTGATTGATGGGGTTCAAATTACAGTACGTAAAGGCAATGACAGCATTAAAGGGATTGATGATCTTGCCGGAAAAACAGTAGCGGTAAACTTAGGTTCTAACTTTGAACAAGTGCTACGTAGTTACGATAAAGAAGGCAAAATCAATATCAAAACTTACGATGCCGGAATTGAGCAAGATGTCGCACTGGGCCGCTCTGATGCTTTCGTGATGGATCGCCTCTCAGCAATACAAATTATTAAGAAAGCCAACCTGCCACTACAACTGGCTGGCGAACCGTTTGAAACCATTGAAAATGCTTGGCCATTCGTTAACAACGAAAAAGGGAAAAAGCTTCAATCTGAAGTGAACACGGCTCTTGATGCAATGCGCCAAGACGGCACCCTAGCTACGATTTCTGAAAAGTGGTTTGGGGCCGATATCACTAAGAAATAATCACTAGCATTAGAAAGACAAACATAATTTAAGCAATACATAAGCCGCTTTCAGGTCGTTACTTCATACCGGCCAACAAAAGCGGCTTTTTATTTATGAGGTTATTTAACCTCAGCTACGAATAACTAGCACAATCGACTGCCCGACACTCAAAAATCTGCTCTTTGTATCAAAATGTAACCGAGTGGCTGGGGGATGAGAGGTATCAGTGAACTCTGCTTGTCATTATCAGTCAGTACACCTCAGAAAAGTTTAAAAAACCATTAGTCTGAAGGAATGTATTGATATGGTATTGCGTTTAACCTCTTCCCACTTCTTAGGTAAAGTATGGCAACTGTCGAAGCCGTATTGGCAATCTGATGAAAAATGGCTCGCTCGCGGATTATTAATCGCCATTGTGATCCTCAACCTTGGCATGGTGTACATGTCGGTGATTTTAAATCAATGGAACTCAGATTTTTACAACGCATTACAAGACTTAGATAAGCAAGCCTTCACCCATCTGATTATTAAATTTTCTTTGATTGCCGCGATTTTTATTATCATTGCCGTCTATCGAATTTACCTCAATATGATGCTGCAACTGCGTTGGCGTCGCTGGCTGACCCATGCCTATTTTTCAGAATGGTTAACTGATCGCTCTTATTTTCAACTCGAAAGAGGCCAACATAAAACCGATAACCCTGATCAACGTATCGCACAAGATATCGACCAATTTACCGCAGATACCTTAAATTTATCGCTTGGTTTGCTCAATTCTGTTGTAACGTTAATCTCTTTTATTACGATCTTGTGGGGCTTATCTTCCCCGCTGAGTATTCACTTTGCTGGGCAAAACTTAACGATTCCTGGGTTTATGGTTTGGGCCGCTTTACTGTATGCGCTGGTGGGCAGCTATATCATGCATAAAATCGGTAAACCTTTAATTGGGCTTAACTTCATGCAACAAAAATTTGAGGCTAACTTTCGTTATTCCTTGATACGTTTACGCGATAACGCCGAAGGGGTCGCTTTGTATCAAGGTGAATCGAAAGAACGTGAATTACTTGAATCACGCTTTATCGATGTGTGGAAAAATACTTGGCAAATCATGCGTAAACAAAAACAAATAGTGGGTTTTAATAGTGGTTACAATCAAATTGCCATTATTTTCCCAATCCTCATTGCGGCCCCGAGTTTTTTCTCTGGTGCTATCAAACTAGGCGGATTAATGCAGGTAAATAACGCCTTTTCACAAGTAATGGGAGCCGTCAGTTGGTTTGTTGATTCTTATGCCAGTATTGCCAGTTGGAAAGCCAGTGTTGACCGTCTAACTACCTATAACCAAGACATGTTCAACACTAAACAACAAGTACAACATTCTCATCTAAATGTGATTGCTCATAATAAAGATTATCTACACATTCACCATTGCCAACTCAAACTGCCCGATGGCACCGAGTTAAGCTCTTTAAAGGCACTCACTTTACCGGCAGGACAACATACTTTAATTTCCGGTCAATCTGGAATCGGCAAAAGTACCTTGATGAAAACCATTGCCGGAATTTGGCCTTTTTCTGATGCTACGATTGAATTAGCACAAAGTCGTCTATTTTTACCTCAAAAAGCTTATTTACCAGCCGGATCGTTAAGAGAAGTCTTGTGCTATCCCAATACAGAGATGAAAATAGCCGATCACGAAATCCAAGACTTACTGCAGCAGTGTCGACTTGAACACTTTAGCCAGCAACTTGATGAAGTGAAGTCCTGGTCCCATACTATGTCACCCGGTGAGCAACAACGCGTCGCGATTGTCAGAGCCTTGATACTCAAACCGAAGTGGCTATTTTTAGATGAAGCAACGTCTTCTCTTGATGAAGAAACTGAAAGTAACCTCTACCAATTACTTAAAGAGCAATTACCGAACACTACCTTGGTCAGTATCGCTCATCGCAGTAATGTGGCACGCTTTCACCACTATCATTTGCATGCACGGCGTACGGATAAACAGATAGACTGGCGCTTAAGCCCAATAGAAGGAAACTCTCTTTACTCATGAAATTTGACCTAAACTACATGCTCGAGTTATTGCCTATTTTGTTTCGGTATTTAGGTACCACATTACAAATGGCTATCTGGGGCATGATTTTCGCGCTTATTCTGTCAGTGGTTATTGCTAATATTCGCGTATTTAAAGTGCCCGTATTAAACCAACTCAGCCAGCTGTATATTAGTTTCTTCCGTGGTACTCCGCTTTTAGTACAACTTTTTCTGCTTTACTACGGGCTACCTCAGATCTTTCCTATCTTTGTCGGAATGGATGCCTTTACTGCCGCCATCATAGGGTTAACTCTGCATTTTGCTTCTTATATGGCCGAGAGCATCCGCGCTGCCATTATTGGGATTGACCGTAGCCAAATGGAAGCCAGTATTTCTATCGGCATGACCTCTTCACAATCCATGCGTCGAATTATATTGCCGCAAGCAGCACGAGTGGCTTTGCCTTCTTTGATGAATTACTTCATTGATATGATCAAATCGACCTCACTCGCCTTTACCTTAGGGGTGGCTGAAATCATGGCAAAAGCACAAATGGAAGCCTCTTCAAGTTTTCGATTCTTTGAAGCCTTCTTAGCTGTCGCACTGATTTATTGGGGAGTCGTATTAATCCTTACCCGTGTACAAACCTGGGCTGAAACCAAATTCAATAAGGCATACCAACGATGATAAAAATTTCGAATCTACACAAAACCTTTGGTGATACAGAAGTACTAAAAGGCGTTGATATTGAAATAAAAAAAGGTGAAATCATTGTTATTATCGGCTCCAGTGGGACCGGTAAATCCACCTTATTGCGCTGCGTGAATTTCTTAGAAAGCCCAGAACAAGGCATCATAGAAATTGAAGGCACTCGGGTTGATTCACAACACCATAGCAAAGCAGATAAACTGGCGTTACGCCGCAAAACGGGCTTTGTCTTCCAAAATTACGCCCTATTTGCTCATCTTACTGCTAGGCAAAATATTGCCGAGGGATTGATCACCGTGCGAGGATGGAAAAAAGCCGATGCGTTAGCCCATGCTCAAAAAATCTTAGATGATATTGGCTTGGGCGATAAAGGGGATAGTTATCCTGCCTCTTTATCCGGAGGGCAACAACAACGCGTTGGGATCGGTCGTGCCATGGCATTTAAGCCTGAGCTTTTATTGTTTGATGAACCGACTTCGGCGCTTGATCCTGAATGGGTCGGTGAAGTATTAAGTTTAATGAAACAACTCGCAAAACAGCACCAAACCATGCTGGTGGTCACCCATGAGATGCAATTTGCCCGCGAAGTGGCCGATCGAGTGATCTATATGGCCAATGGTAAAATTGTGGAACAAGGAACGCCGGATCAAATATTTAAAGATCCCACTAATCCACAACTTATTAAATTTTTAAATCAAGTAGGGATCCAATAGGATCCTTGCACTTGATATAAGAACCCGTATAATCCGCACACAGATTTTTAGGCCAACTGGCTTTTTAATACACGATTTCCGTGTTTATTAAGCCCTGTAGCATTGACTCTTTGCCAGTCAATGATTACAATTCCGCCTCTTTGTTGAGAGGTGTCGGATAAAATATCTCACACCGGGTTTAACAAGAACCTATAAACTACTGATCAGTAAAGGTAATAATCATGAAACGTACTTTTCAACCTACTGTTCTTAAGCGTAAACGTACTCACGGTTTCCGTGCACGTATGGCTACTAAGAACGGTCGTAAAGTAATTAATGCACGTCGTGCAAAAGGCCGTAAGCGCCTTTCAAAATAATTCTGAATTATTTTGACTAAGTCTACTTTTACTCGGGAGTTACGTTTGTTAACTCCCGAGCATTATCAAAACGTCTTTCAGCAAGCTCATCGAGCCGGCTCCCCTCATTTCACTATTATCGCTCGCAATAATACGCTCTCTCATCCAAGACTTGGATTAGCTGTTCCTAAAAAACAAATCAAAACTGCTGTTGGTCGTAATCGTTTTAAACGTTTAGCCCGTGAAAGCTTTCGTCTAAAACAACATCAACTGCCGAATAAAGATTTTGTGGTAATAGCGAAAAAGAGTGCTCAAGATTTGAGTAATGACGAAATTTTTAATTTATTTGAGAAGTTATGGCAACGCCTATCTCGCCCTTATCGTGGCTAGCTATTAGGTTAATTTACCTATATAAAGGAATGATTAGCCCACTAATTGGACCTCGATGTCGCTTTACTCCAACCTGTTCAACTTATGCTATTGAAGCAATTAAAGAGCACGGTTTTGTAAAAGGGTGTTGGTTATCTGGCAAACGTCTATTAAAATGCCATCCTTTAAATGCTGGGGGATATGACCCTGTCCCACCAAAACAAAAACACGACAGAGATAAATAACAATGGATTCTCAACGTAATATCCTGTTAATCGCTTTTGCTCTAGTCAGCTTCTTATTATTCCAGCAATGGAGCAATAAAGACGCTCAACCAGCTCAAACAAGCGTGCAGCAGACTCAAACTCATACTGACAGTAGCCTACCGCATGACCCTGCTGAAGCGTCAGCTGATCCGTTAGCTCCTCAGCAAGTTAAAAATAAACCCGCTCAAACGACCATCACGGTAAAAACGGATGTTCTGACTTTAGCGATTAACCCTGTTGGCGGTGATGTTGTTTCAGCGAAATTGAATCAATACAACGCGACTCTAGATTCTAAAGATTCTTTTGTCTTACTGAAAGAATCTCCAGAGCATGAATACATCGCTCAAAGTGGCTTAGTCGGTCCTCAAGGTATTGATGTCAGTACGACTAATCGTCCGACTTATCACGCGGCGGCAACGTCTTATCAATTAGCGGATGGTCAAGATGAATTACGTATTCCATTAACCTATAGCGCTAACGGCATTGAATACACCAAAACCTTTATTGTTAAGCGTAATAACTACGCTATCGATGTGGTTTACGACATCAATAACCAATCTGGTCAAGATGCAACTTTAGGTATGTATGCCCACCTACGCCAAACAATGGTCGAAGGTAATGGTCATATTGGTATGCCGGTATACACAGGTGGTGCTTTCTCTACGTCTGAAACTCGTTATGAAAAATACAAGTTTGACGACATGAAAGACAAAAACCTCAATAAAACCTTAGCCGATGGTCAAGGTTGGGTTGGCATGTTGCAACACTACTTTGCTTCAGCTTGGATCCCTCGTGACCAACCTGGCACAATCATTTACTCTCGTGTGATTGGTAACATTGCTGATATCGGCGTACGCACACCAAACCAAGTGATTGCGAACGGCCAAAATAGCGAAATCAAAGCCACACTTTGGGCTGGTCCTAAACTGCAAGACCAAATGGCGGCAACTGCGCCTCACCTAGATCTTGTGGTTGATTATGGATGGTTATGGTTCATTGCGAAACCATTGCACTCACTCCTTTCGTTCCTGCATTCTCATATCAGCAGTAACTGGGGTATTGCTATCATCTTGCTGACTTTCATTGTACGTGGTGCGATGTACCCACTGACGAAAGCACAGTACACCTCAATGGCTAAAATGCGTATGTTGCAACCTAAGATTGTTGCGATGAAAGAACGCCTAGGTGATGACCGTCAACGTGTTAGCCAAGAAATGATGGCAATGTATAAAGAAGAAAAAGTGAACCCACTGGGTGGTTGCTTCCCTATTCTTCTTCAAATGCCTATCTTCATCGCGCTTTACTGGGCATTGATGGAATCCGTTGAATTACGCCACGCGCCATTCTTCGGTTGGATTCACGATTTATCGGCACAAGACCCGTACTATATCCTCCCAGTATTAATGGGGATCTCAATGTTGATCATCCAAAAGATGAGCCCAACAACGATTACGGATCCAATGCAGCAAAAAATGATGATGTTTATGCCAGTCATCTTCATTTTCTTCTTCTTGTGGTTCCCATCAGGGTTAGTGCTTTACTATCTAATGTCCAATATCGTGACCTTAGTACAGCAAACCTTGATTTATCGAGCACTTGAGAAAAAAGGTCTGCATTCTAAGAAGAAATAATCTTACTAATGCATAAAATAATTAAGGCGGCCTATTTGGTCGCCTTTTGCTTTTTCTGTTAATGTAAACTCGCTTTATCAACACTAAAGCCGTTATCTACACTCATTTGTTAATTGGTTGGAATTATGAATACAGAGACAATTGTCGCCCAAGCTACCGCCTTAGGTCGAGGTGGAGTTGGTATTATCCGCGTCTCAGGCCCTAAAGCGACTCACGTAGCTCTTGAAGTACTCGGCCGAGAAATCAAACCTCGTTATGCAGAGTACCTTGCTTTTAAAGATGAACACGGCCAACAACTCGACCAAGGTATTGCCCTATATTTCCCTAATCCCAATTCATTTACTGGTGAAGATGTACTTGAGCTTCAAGGGCATGGTGGACCGATCGTGATGGATATGCTGATTAAGCGTATTCTAAAAATTGATGGGATTCGTGCCGCCAGACCTGGCGAGTTTTCAGAACGTGCCTTTTTAAATGATAAAATCGATCTGACTCAAGCCGAAGCGATTGCCGATTTAATTGATGCCAGTTCAGAAGAAGCGGCGAAGTCAGCCCTTAATTCTCTACAAGGTGAATTTTCTCAACGCATCAATAACCTCGTCGAATCATTAATTCACTTACGTATCTATGTAGAAGCCGCCATTGATTTTCCAGAAGAAGAAATTGATTTTCTTGCTGATGGAAAAGTCAGCGCCGATCTGCAAACCATCATCGATAACTTAGCCTTAGTACGTAAAGAAGCGAACCAAGGTGCTTTGATCCGTGAAGGGATGAAAGTGGTGATCGCAGGGCGTCCAAATGCCGGTAAATCTAGTTTACTCAATGCATTGTCAGGTAAAGAGTCAGCGATAGTAACGGATATCGCAGGCACCACACGAGACGTGCTGAGAGAGCATATTCATATTGATGGTATGCCATTGCACATCATTGATACTGCCGGCTTACGTGAAGCCTCTGATGAAGTAGAAAAGATAGGTATTGAACGTGCTTGGGAAGAAATAGAACAAGCCGACCGAGTATTATTTATGGTCGATGGCACCACCACTGATGCCACTGATCCAAAAGAAATTTGGCCCGATTTTGTCGAACGTCTACCGCAAAATATCGGCATGACAGTGATCCGCAATAAAGCCGATCAAACCAACGAACAATTGGGAATCTGCCATGCCAACAACCCCACCTTAATTCGCTTATCCGCCAAAACTGGCGAAGGGGTTGAATCACTGCGCGAACATTTAAAAGAGTGCATGGGATTTGCTGGTGGCAGTGAAGGGCGCTTTATGGCACGTCGTCGTCATCTGGAAGCCCTAGATAACGCCGCTCAACACCTTGAAATAGGCCAGCAGCAATTAGAAGGCTACATGGCAGGAGAGATACTCGCGGAAGAACTGCGCATTACTCAGCAACATTTGAGCGAAATCACCGGTGAATTTAGCTCAGATGACTTGTTAGGACGCATTTTTTCTTCTTTTTGTATTGGCAAATAATTCCATTTGGAATCATCAAAGGAACCCTTATGATTCATATCATCACAGGTAGCACATTAGGCGGTGCAGAGTATGTTGGCGATCACTTAAGTGATCTACTGATTGCTCAAGGTTTAGAAACCACGATCCACAATCAACCGGATCTTGCTGATATTGATCCTTCTGGCATTTGGTTGATCGTCACATCCACGCATGGTGCAGGTGATTATCCTGATAATATCCAACCTTTTATGCATGGTTTAAAGTCTACACCACCTCGTATGTCTGAGGTTAAATTTGCCGTTATCGCAATTGGTGATTCAAGCTATGACACCTTTTGTGGCGCAGGCCGACAGGCACGAGAAACGCTGTTAGATATCGGTGCAACTGAGCTTTGTCAGCATTTAGAAATTGATGTTATTAGTACTCCGGTTCCTGAAGAGCCTGCCGAAGCATGGTTAGATGAACATATTTCAGCCTTTTTAAACTAATTGCTCTCGGTTTCAACCTCCTTTTCTATCCAAAGCAGGATTCCGATCCTGCTTTTTTTTCGATTTTTTTATAGTTTTCACTTTTTCATTATTCAAAAACAGACCAAGAATGTTCATTAATCCAGCAAACCGTCTGTGGATAAATACCATTTTATCCTGTGTTCCTAACCTTTTTATACACTGGATAACTATTAGATCTAAATCACCTGTGGATAAACTAGCATTTAGATCCCAGCTAATACAGAATAAGATCAGTACTAGATCACAAGATAAGATCGTCCCAAACACCATGATCTATATGATCATTTATCGGTTATCCACAAGATCGTGTCTCCCTAATAATAGATCTAATAAAAGATCTATATAAAGATCTTATATATATTAAGAGCTCTTGGATCCTTTATTTAATCTGACAAATTGATTCTCAGTTAAGCTTAAAAAAGGTAAACTATCGCTCCTTTTATTTCCCTCGATCATTTTGATGTGATCGTTTTAATTGAACTCTCGAGGTCTGATC